>JBKHHV010000093.1:0-13068 GCA_046539005.1 Phycisphaerae bacterium | reverse complement strand
AGGAGTTGGGCTACCGCACTGGCTGCTTCGGTAAATGGCATGTGGGTTGCACTCCGGTAAGCCACCCCTGCCGCAACGGCTTCGATCGTTTTGTCGGCCTGCCCTATTCCAACGACATGGACCCCCTGCCGCTGTTCGAGGATTTCACCTGCGTCGAGGAGGATCCCGATCAGGCCTGGCTGACCAGACGCTATTGCGATGCCGCCATGGATTTCATCGATCAGGCCGGCGAGCAGCCCTGGTGCGCCTACATCGCCCACACCATGCCGCACATCCCCCTGCACGTGGAGAAGGAATTCCGCGGCAAAAGCAACGGCGGGACCTACGGCGACACGATCGAATGCATCGACTACCACCTCGGCCGCCTGATGGACCGACTGGACGAACTGGGGCTCTCGGACGATACGCTGCTGATCGTCACCAGCGACAACGGCCCGTGGTTCGAGGGCTCCACCGGAGGACTGCGGGGACGGAAGTTCGACGTCTACGAAGGAGGCGTGCGGGCGCCGTTCGTGGCGAAGCTGCCCGGGCGGATCCCCGCGGGGAATGTCTGCGAGCAGCCGGCCAGCCTGCTGGACATGCTGCCGACCTTTGCCGGGCTTGCCCGCGCCGAGGTGCCCGGCGAGCGACCCATCGACGGGCGGGACATCTGGCAGGCGTTCACCGGCGGTGACGTGCCGCAACGCGAGGCATACTACTTCTTCTTCCACGACACGCTGCAGGCCGTCCGGGTGGGCAAGTGGAAGTTGCACGTGGCGTTCGGCTTCGACGACAAGACCAAGGAGATGCCCCAGTTGTTCGACATGGACCTCGACCCGCAGGAAAGCTACAACCTCGCCGACAACCATCCCGAGGTGGTCGAGAAGCTTCGCGGACTGATCGAGAAGTTTGCTGCCGAGGTCAAAGCCGACCGCGAAAGCAGCCGCTGAGTCAGCCGCGGGTGGGGCGGTCGGTCCAGCCTTCCTTGCCGATCAGGCGGACAAAGCGGACGCCGCACAGGTCGTGGCGCTCGATCTCTCCGTCCCGCTTGTCGCAGGCGATCAGCGTCTGGGCGTGCAGGCTGCCGACGGGCATGACCAGGCGCCCGCCCTCGGCAAGCTGCTCCAGCCAGGGGTCGGGCACTTCCGGGCCGCCCGCGCCGCAGACAATGCGGTCGAACGGGGCTTCTTCCGGCCATCCGAGCGAGCCATCGCCGGTGATGGCCGTGACGTTGTCCAGGTTCAGCGACGCCAGCACATCCACCGACCGTTCGGTGAGTTCGGGAATCCGCTCGATGGCGTAGACGTGTCCGGCCAGTTTCGCCAGCAGGGCCGTCTGGTACCCGCTGCCCATGCCCACGTCCAGGACGCGATGTTCGGGCTTCACCCGCAGCTCCTGCAGCATCAGCGCCACGATGTAGGGCTGGGAGATGGTCTGCCCGAAGCCGATGGGTACCGGCGCGTCGGCATACGCCTCCCGCGCCGAGGCACTGGGGATGAACCGTTCGCGGGGAATCTCGCGGAAAGCATCCAGCACCCGCCGGTCGGTAATCTGCCGCGACTCGAGCTGGGTGCGCACCATCTGCTCACGGAGTTGTTGCGAAGTTGTGTCTTGGGAAGTCATTGCAGTGAAATTATAGTGGTCCGGCGCATGCTTCCCCAATGGAGACCGGCCCATGGCGAAATCGCGACTGGTAACCCTGATGACCGACTTCGGCACGCGCGACTACTACGTCGGGGCGATGAAGGGCGTGATCCTCCGCAACTGCCCGGCCGCCCGGATCGTCGACATCTGCCACGATCTGCCCGCACAAAACGTCGTCGCGGCCGCCTATGCACTGGCGTATGCCGTGCCCGAGTACCCCGACGAAACGCTGCATGTTGTGGTCGTGGACCCCGGGGTAGGCACCGATCGCCGCATCCTCGCCGCCCGCTTCGGAGAGCAGACCGTACTCGCACCCGACAACGGGGTGCTGTCGGTCCTCAAGAACCACCTGCCGCTGCGGGAGATCGTATCGGTTCGCAACCCCCGCTACGTGCCGCCTACGCCGAAGCTCGGCACCTTCCACGGGCGGGATATCTTCGCACCCGTGGCCGCCCACCTGCTCAATGGTGTCGCGGTTGCCGCACTGGGCCCGCCCTGCGATTCCTTCTCCGTGCTGGACCTGCCCGAGCCGGTTTCGGCCGGCGGCGAGGTTACCGGCACGGTGCTGTACGCCGACCATTTCGGCAACCTGGTCTCGAACATCCCTTCCGACCTACTGACGCAACTGGCGGCCGACGTGACCGAAATCTGCGTCGAGGTCAGCGGTCAGCACGTCGGCAGGCTGCTTCCGTCGTACGGGTTCGCCCCGGCGGGCGAGCCGCTGGCGGTGATCAACTCGATGGGGCTGCTGGAAGTCTCGGTGAACCAGGGCAGCGCGGCCGACCGTTTCGCAGCCGGCTTCGGCGACCGGGTGCGGGTAACGAGAAACCGTTAGCTGCGGTCGGTCCGGTCATTCGGACTCGTTCGGTAATGCGGCAGGGGGTGCCTTGAGGACCGCCCAATGGTGCATCCGGTCGTACCCGTCGACCGCCGGGGCCAGACGCAGCGTGGCCTGGCGGCCCTGGTCCCACGACTCGGCGGTGACCTGCACGTTCCACTGCCCCGCCCGGCGGACGTTCACGCCCAGTGCCGAGAGCGGAATCGCCAGCTCGAAGGTGTAGGCATCGGGGAGCTTGCGGGCCTGGATCTGGACGGTCTTGCGGTCCAGCGATGCCCGCAGCCCGTGCCGGGAGACCAGTTCGACGCTTCGCTCCCCGTCGGTGTCGCATCGCATTTCCCAGGCGGTGGTGGCGTCGCGGTCGGTGTCCAGGGCGATCCGCAGGTCCCAGGCGGTCTGGTCACCCCGGGTCAGGTGGGCACCCACCAGCAGGTGCGTGGGCGAACGCAGGAACCGGACGGCGGCCTTGCGTCCCAACGGATTGGGGGCGTCCTTGCCGGCTGCCAGGGCGGCCGGGGCGGCCCGGGCCCAGTACGGCTCGTCGAGTTTGCCGTCCAGTTTGCCCGGCCCGGCCATGGGCAGAGCCATGAGGTTTCTGGGGGCCTTTCCACCCAGCCCGACGGTTTCGGCACCGATGCGGTCGGCCGCGTACCGCCGCCACTGGCCGTCGAACGGCCCGTCGGCAACGGTCTTGAGTGCTTCCCGTGCCTTGGGGCCTTAGCCCTCGCTCGCCAGGGCCGACGCCAGCAGCACGCGCCCGGCGGCCGTGTCCCACCAGCCTCCGCGCGACGCCAGCATCGACATCGCCTTGTCGATCTTCGGCGGATCGGCCGCTCCGGACGGAGCAAAATGGCGGAAGTGGGGCCGCCACTCCGCCGAGGTCGCGGTCGCGACGGTCATCAGCACCGCCTTCTCGTAAAGCGGGTGATTCCGCCCGTATTTGAGCAACAGGTCGCGGGCCTGGTGCGCGCGGTCCAGATCACCTTCCGACAGAAGGCGGTACCACGCCAGCAGCAAGCGGTCGGCCGCCAGCGGGTCGCCCTTGGCCTTGAGGGCCGCGGTGGACAGGTGTGTCATCGCCCCGCCGGTCCGCCCCATGACGGCCGCCATGCGAAGGTGGGCCATCGACGCCAGCGACCGACGCTGTTTGTCGGCGGCGGTGAACGCCAGCCGGTGGGGGGTCAGCGCCGAGGTGAACAGCGCCCGTTTGCCGTTGGAAACCCGTTCGTGGCGGGCCCGCCACGCCGAGACCCGGGCCGGGCGGTCCAGCAGGCCGATCCAGGGCAGTCGCCACAGCGCGGCCTGGGTGAGAATCTCCAGGTTGGTGCTCTTCCCGGCGGGGAAGGCCGCGAGGTTGACGTAGGTGGTGGCGTCCTCGGCGTCCTCGGGTGCGTCCTTGTCCCAGGGGGCGAGCCAGACGTCGTTTCCACCGTCGCCCTGGAAGATGCGTTTGGGCGTCCAGGCCTCCAGGCGGGTGTCCTTGAGGGGTTCGTTGTCGGGGTCGGCGGCCAGATCGAGCGCCCCTTCGGTCATCTGGGCGATCAACCGTGTTTCGCCTGCGGCGCCGGAGAACCCCTTTCCCGCGGGGGGCATCGCCACGACGGTGGGGCGGTGCTGACGTATCGCCGCGGCGATCTGCTTTTGCATCTCGGCGTCGGCGTCGGTATCCAGCTTCAGGCTCCAGGTCCTGATCATCGCTTCGGCGTCTGCGTCGCGCCTTCCGGCGAGCACGAGTGATCGGAAGTCGTTCAGCACGGTCACCGAGGAGGCCCCGGCCTTGAGGGCGGCGGCGCGCAGCGTCTGCGCCGGCGGAACCCATCGGCCGTCCGGGGGAGTGGTGACGAAGACGACACCCACGTTGCACCCGGCCAGGGCATGGGCGACGATCGCCGGCCAACTGCCCACGTCGGTCGCCGAGAGCACGAACAGCACATCGGTATCCCTGCGTCCGTGCACACACTTCCACGAATCGCCGCCGGTTCCGCTTCGCCATATCCGTCCGCCGTCGCCGCCGGCAAGCAGCGTTCCGTCGGGCAGTCGGTGCAGTGCGCGGACCCCGCCCGGCCCGGGGGCCGGCAGCAGCTTCCACGACCGCCCGCCGTCGGGGGTGTGCAGAACGAATCCCACCTGTCCGCCGGCGACCCAGGCGCGGCCTTTCCCGTCGGACGCCACCGTCTCGAAGTCGGCCAGCGACCTCGCGGCCGCGGGGACCCTGGCGGGGATGGTGGACCAGGGTGAGGCGTCCTGTTGGGATCGCAGCAGCATGGCGTTGTCGCCGACGGTCCAGAATTCGTTGCCGTCCACGAAAGCTCCGCCCCGGAGAGCCAGCGAACTGGCGACCTCGGCGGGGTGGAGTTGGGGTTCTTTAAGTGCCCGCAGACTGACCACGCGGTGCCCGCCGCCCACGGCGTAGCCGTATCGCCAGGACCGGAAGCCCCCGCCCAGCAGGTATCCCCGGGTGGCGGTGTCGATCGGGGTCCACAGCTTGCCCCCGGTGGCGGTTCGGGTGAGTCCGCCGGGCGAGCCGGCCGACGCCTGGCCGAACACGGCCACGAAATCGCCCGCGAACTCCCCGCCGTACGCCCAGCCCTCGGGGCGTCTGGGAAGGGAGTGGAACTGCGTCTCTCCGGCGTTCCTGCGGAAGACGGCAGCCTTGCCGAAGCCCTCGGGGTGTCCGGGTCGCCCGGTGCCGCCGAACAGCAGCACGTCGTTGCCGTCGGTGATCACCCGTTGCCAGTGCGCGGGGGCAGGGGACTTGAAGGGCTTCCAGGTCTGCCCGGCATCGGTGCTGGTGAGCAGCAGGCCGTTGTCGCCGGCCGCCCAGAGCAGCGAGGCGTTGCCGTCGATGCTGCGGACAGTCGGGTTGCCGGCGTCGCAGGGGGGAGCCGACACCAACACGACCGTCAGGACCAGGAGGGGCATCCACCACCGGCGGGGAGAAACATGTGCGGATACGGGCATACGTCAGACCTCCGAAATCGGCCGAGGAACGCCCACCAGCGTACCCCGCCCGGGGCCGCGAATCAACGGGACTTGAGCTGCCGTTTGCGGAAGGGCTGCGTGGTGGCCCGGCGACGACGGATGGCCGGCTTGGCGTTGTACTTGCGGATCACGTCCATCGCCGGCTTGCCGCAGGGCACGTAGCCGACGTCCTTCTTGAGCTTGTCCGGGTCGGTCAGTTCCATGGTGGAGTTGTTTGGCCATTCCCAGACCAGGTAGCCCACCATCGCCTCCTGGTCGTACCAGGTTCGGAAGAACGCCTCGAAGCAGCGGGCCTGCAGGTCATGGTCGGGACTGTCCTCCGAGCCGTAGTAGTTCCAGGGCTCCTTGGCGGCGGTCACCTGCGAAGGCCAACCCACCTCGGTGAACAGGATCGGGCGGTTGACCTTCCGCTGCCAGGTGAGGATTTTCGTGCGGATGTCCTTCCACTCGGCCTGCAGGTTCTCCAGCGTGGGTTTCTTGCGGCCGTCGTCGGTCAGGTCGTAGTAGGTGGTCAGTCCCACGATGTCTACCGCATCCCACCAGCGGATCTGGCGGTAATGGTCCCAGTTGGCCGAGTAGCTCACCCGCCCGCGATAGACCTTGCGCATCTGGGATATCAGGTTCCGCCACTGTTTCTCCTTCTCCTCGGTGTACAGCAGTTCGGAGCCCACGATCAGCACGTCGGCGCCCGCCTTCTCGCACAGATGTGCGTAGCGGAGGATGAAGTTGGTATAGCTGGTCCACCAGTGCTTCCAGTCGGTGGGTCGGATTTTCCCGCGCCATTCGTCCTCTCGCGGGTTCTCCAGCAGGACGATGGGCATCAGCATGACGCGCAGTTTCTGTTTCCGCGCGAAGCGGATCAGTTCGGCGAACCGCTCATCGGTCGGCGTATGGCGGGAGTCGTGGAACACGCTGGTGGAGGAGGCGTTTTCCTGGTAGCCGTGGGGCACGAAACAGATGGTGTTGGCCCCGGTACGGGAGATCTCGCGGATGTACTTCTCGTAGGGATGCTTTGAGCTGCCCGACCAGAACTGGATGCTGACCCCGCGGAACTCGTCGGCCAGCGAGGGCTTCAGGGGCGGGCCGTTGACGGGGTTCACCGCCTGGGAGGTGCGGAGGTACCGCACGGCGAGAACCGCCAGCACGACCAGGGCGAACAGCAGCAGGACGACGATCTTCCCACCCCGCCGACGATGCGGGCAGGGCGGTGCTGTGGATCGTTCGGGTTGGCCGGGGTCGGTGCGTCCCATGGTTATGAATCGCATTGGGGGCGGTGCGGGTTCCGGTCGATGTCCGCGGTTGACTTCTCGCCGGGCCGCGCGGTACAGTTCCTGTATACACGTCTTACGAAGGTACTTTCAAGTTCTCGCCAAAAGGGAGTACGAAATGTCGCCTGAAGAGTTCAGCATCTCTGACGATGAACCCATCTCTCTGGAACCCGAAGGAAGCGACGACGAGCCGATCATTTCCAGCCCCCAGCCGCTCAAGCAGCAGCCCGCCGAGGGAAATGCCTCCGCTGTCGAACCGGTGGCAGAGGAAGAAGAGCCCTTGAGCCTGGTTGAGCCGTCCGAGACGGCCGGTGGCGGCGGCGACCTGAAGGCGTTCGGTGCGGCCGCGGCGGGGGGCGTGTCGCACAAGAAGGACTTCAAGCGTCCGATGAATCTCGACGGCAGGGGCGCGACCCGCTGCAGGGTCTTCCACGCGAAGATCGCCGACTCCTCGCTGCTGCACATGGAGACGACGATCAACGAGTGGGCCGACGCCGAGGGCGTGGAGGTCAAGCACGTCGGGCACCTCGTGGGCACCATGACCGGCAAGAAGGCCGAGGACAACGTGATCGTGGTGGTCTGGTACTGACCGGCCACCTGCCGGAATAGACCCCGCAACGCCGCGAACAGGACTCTTGCGCCCCGCAGGTTTCGCATGCGCAGGGGCAGAATCGGCCGATTACGCGTTCTGACCGGTCGGGTCGATGGGCAGCACGAGGGTGAAGGTGGTCCCGCGGCCGGGTTGACTGTCGAGGGTGAGGCGTCCCTTGAGCAGTTGCGTCAGTTCCTTGGAGATCGCCAACCCAAGCCCGGTCCCGCTGGAACTGCGGGTGAGGCTGCGGTCGACCTGGTAGAACTTCTCGAAGATGTGCTGCTGCTCGCTTTCGGGGATGCCCGGGCCGGTGTCCCGCACCGAGAGGGTGATCTCGCTGGGTTCCTCGTCGGCCTCGAAGGTCGGGCGCAGATGGGCCGACAGCGTCACCGTGCCTTCGGCTGGGGTGAACTTCACGGCATTACTGAGGAGGTTGTAGAGTATCTGCTGGAGCTTGCCGCCGTCGGTGACGATCAGCGGCAGGTCGCCATCGATGTCGCTGACCAACTCCAATTGCCGCTTGTCGGCCAGGGGCTTCATCAGCGCCAGCAGCGTCTGGCAGGTATCGGAGACGGAGACTTTGTCGAACCGCACGTCGGCGCGCCCGGCCTCGATCCTCGCCAGGTCCAGCATGTCGTTGATCATGTTCAGCAGGTTCCGGGCCGCCGAAGAGATATTCCCGCCCCAGCGTCGCACGCGCGGCTCGTCGCTCTCGCCCAGCAGGTCGGCGAAGCCCAGGATGCTGTTGAGCGGTGTCCGCAGTTCGTGGGAGATGTTTGCCACGAACTCGCTCTTGAGGGTGTTCGCCTGGAAGAGTGTGACGTTGGCTTCGGCGACCTCGTTGAGCTTGAGGTCCAGGGCGCGGTTGGCGGCCCGGAGGCGCTCGGTCTGCTCCTCGATGGCTTCGAGCATCTCGTTGAAGCTCTCGCCCAGGCGCTGCAGTTCGTCGCCGGTCTGCAGTTCGCTTCGCACCGACAAGTCACCCTCGGTGACGTCGTCGGCCATTTTCCGCAGACGACTGACCGGGCGAAGCACCAGCCGTTGGGTGATCGCGGCAAACAGGAAGAACGCCAGCAGCGTCGCCAGCCCGCCCCCGATCGCCAAGGCGAAGCGCGTCAGCGTAACCAGTTCCGAACTCGCGGCCGCCTTGGGCAGGGCGAGGTCGACCATGCCCACCAGTTGCCCCTGCTGGAATTGTCGGACCACCGGCTTCATCGACGCGTTGTGGCACTTGGTGCAGCTCGACTCGGCACGGATGGCGTGGAAGTAGCGATAGACCGCCTCGCCGGCGTCGCTGGTGGTGCGGACCATCGCCTGGTCCCGGTCGGGTTGGTTGATGAACGTGCCAGCCGCCTGCTTGGCGGGGGGGTCGAGTTCTCGCGAGGGCACGAAGTCCGGCGAGAACAGCACGAGGTAGGGCCCCTTCACCTGGTCCTCGCGCCCGGCCGTGGCGAACTGCACGACGGTACTGTGGGCGTCGGTCGCCAGGTGGCGGCGTTCCTTGGTGGGATGCTCGCGAATCCATTCCCGCACCCGCATGCGGGAGAGTTCCTCGGCCGGTCGTTGCAGGCCCTGCTCGGCGAGCAGTTCCATGAAGTACCACGGCACGATCAGCGCAGCGGCGATGATGCCCAGCACCGCCGTGCCGAACAACAACCGAAACTTCGTCGCCAGGGAGATCCGAACGAAAGGACCGCGCCGATGGAAGCCACGCTCCCGGCCGGGTCGTGCAAAAACCGCCGGCTCAATCTCGTAACGATTCGTTCGTGGGGCTGTGGGCTTTGCCCGCCGGTGCTCAGCGGTCTTGGAGGTAGATTTCCTTGATCGCCCGCAGCGTGTAGCCGGTCTGGTTGAGTTGGCGGATCAGCCGGATGCGCTTCACCAGTTCCTCGTCGAAGAACCGGCGGCCTCTCTCGCTGCGGATCGGCTCGATGAGCCCGATGAGAATGTAATACTCGATGGTCTGCTTGGACACCCCGGCCGCCCGGGCGGCGGCGGAGATCTTCATCAGGTCGGGTTGGTGTGTCTCGGAGGTCATGGGTTCCACAGGTTGTATCGCCCCGGCGGGCAGAAAAGCTTTAGCCCGGCCCCCACGCCCGCTACAATGCCGCCCATGGAATGGCTGACGCGCACATTCTTCGAGAGCCCCACGTTGCTCTACGCCTTGCTGGTGATGGTGGAGGGCGGGCTGCTTGCCCGGTGGGTGCTGCGCCGAGGCCGACGGAACGCACTGGCGCTGCTGGTTCCCATTGCGGTGGGGTTGGGGCTGTTCGCCCTGGAACGGGTGGTGCAGACCGACCGCGAGAAGATTCTGGCCGCTGCGGAGGAGATTGCCTCGGCTGCCAGCGGCGAGGCCGATCTTGCAGACGTGCTCGATCAGCGGCTGCGCCGGTCGGACGAGTTCCGTGCGGCCGTGGGGCCGATGCCGGTCGAGCGCGACGAGATCATCGAGATGGCCCGCACCCGCCTGCACCGGGCGGACGTCCGGGAGGTCCGCGTTCAGCGGCCTGAAGTAACCGTCGAGGGCGACCGGGCGAAGATGAACGTCGCGACCGTCATCTTCTTCGGCGAGGACCGCCGCGATGCCCTGATCTGGGACCTGGTATGGATCCGCGAAGAAGGCCGATGGCGGATTCTGACCATTTCGCCGCCGAAACGTGGTGTGAAGCTGTAACCGGACGAGCCGAAAACGAGCAGCAGGATGACCCCCCGAGAGATTTTCCGCGCGACATTGACCTTCCGGCGCCCGCCTCGCCTGGCGATGATGCTGCCGGAGCCCCATCCCCACGATGCCGTCCACGGCGGCCGCGGGCAGGGGCAGAAGGTTTCGCTCCAGCCGCAGGGCAACGAGCTGACCCGCTGGCGGGACGAGTGGGGCGTTACCTGGGCATCGCTGACCGATTTCGACAAGGGCGAGGTGGTCGAAGGGGCGATTCCCGACTGGTCCGCCCTCGACCAGTGGCACCCGCCCCGGCTGGGCGACCCCGCCGACTACGCCGACACGAAACGATGGTTCTCCGAGAACCCCGACCTGTTCCGCATCGGGCACATGCCGGGCTTCACGTTCAACATTGCCCGCAAGCTGCGGAAGCTGGACAACTATCTCTGCGATCTCGTGCTGGAGCGGGAGAACATCGATCGACTGCACGCGAAGGTGCGAGCGGCGTTGCTGGAGAACATCGAGCAACTGGCGGCCGCGGGTGCCGACGCGGTCATGTTTCCGGAGGACTGGGGCACCCAGGACCGGCTGATGGTTTCGCCCCAGATGTGGCGGGACATCTTCAAGCCGGAGTTCGACGCCCTCGCCGGGCGTGCCCGCGAGTTGGGGATGTTCGTCATCATGCACTCGTGCGGGAAGATGACGGCCGTGATCGAGGACATGATCGAGTGCGGGGTAAGTTGTTTCCAGTTCGACCAGCCGCGGCTGCACGGGATCGAGGAGCTTTCCGAGCGGTTCGGCGGTCGGGCGAGCTTCTGGTGCCCGGTGGACATCCAGCGGACGCTGCAGAGCGGCGACGAGCAGGCGATCCGCGCCGAGGCGAAGCTGCTGGTGGAGAAGCTGGGCTGCTTCGGCGGCGGGTTCATCGCCGGGGCGTACCCCAGCCCCCGCGCGATCGGCATTACCCCCGAGATTCAGGACATCGCTTCCCGGGCGTTCGTGGAGTGTGCCGATTCCGGAACGAGCTGACTTTTCACCAGACGTGGAGGGCAGCGATCCGCCGGGCCAAGTCGCCGAGTGTTTCTACCTCGCCGAACAGCACGTCCCGAGGTGGTTTTTCCATCTGGCGATGCGCTGCCCACCCGGCGACCAAGCACAGCAGCAGGATTCCAAACGCCGGCGGCGTCAGCCATGGCCAGAATGAGCCGGCGACGAAACCGGCAAAGGCGGCCAACAGGCAGACCCCGTACACCGTACACCAGAAGTCCTCGCCGGGTGTCACCAGTTCCATTTGCGTCAGTGCACCCGGAGCCAGCCGGGAGATGACCTCAACAAACTCCCCCGGCATGGGCCTGGCGCAGTCGCCGACCCGTGTCGATGGCCGCAGTTTCTGCACGTCGAACCGCGCATCCTCCAGCCGCGACCGCACGGCGAAGAACGCCCCGGCCTCAGGACACCGGCGTCCGAGCACCGTCGCCGGCTGTATCCGGCAGGAGGAAGCCCCGGCCGCGATGAACTCGCAGACGCCGCGGAGGGTATTGCGGTCGGCGGGCCCCAGGACCTCCCGCCATTGGTCGGCGGTGTATCGGAGTTGCCATTGGTCGTCCAGCGCACACCCGAGTTGGGGAGTTTCGACAAGGTCGTACTCGTCGCGCCATTCCTCGACCGTCATATCGAAGCGAAGTTCCCGATCCGGGCGTGCCCCCAATTGGCCTGGTACGCCAAGCTGTAGTGGTCTCCCAGGACGGCAAGAACGTATTCCGCCGAGGCAGGCACATCCGTTGCGCAGTCTCGCTTTTGCATCGCGGCATCCCGGGGCTCAGTACCCCAGCAGTCTCGCGGCATTGGACCAGAAGATCTTCCGCTCGGCCTCTTCGCCCAGTTCCAGCGCCTGAAGCTGCCGGATCTCGGTCTCCTGATCGTTCCAGGGCCAATCGGAGCCCAGCATCACCCGCTCGACGCCGTGGCGATGGATGATGTCCCTTGCCGTCTCGGCGTCCAGAAACTGCAGGCTGAACGAGGTCTCCAGCCAGACGTTCTCCCGGCCGACCAGTTTCTCGGCGACCTGGTCCCACTGCTTCCATGCCCCCAGGTGGGTGCAGACGAGTTTGAGCTTCGGATGCTTCTCGGTCACGCGAACCAGGCGATCGACAGAGGCCCGGTCGTCGTCGGGGGGGAAGGCGATGTCCAGCCCGCAATGCAGCGTCACCGCCAGGTCGGCCTCGGCGGCAGCGGCGTAGATCGGGTCCAGGCGCGGCTCGTCGGCGGCGAATTCCTGGTACATCGGGTGCAGCTTGACCCCGGCAAAGTCGTTCTCGGCCATTCGTCCCACCCAGTCGGCGGCGTCGGGGGTGTCGGGGTGCACGGATGGGAACGGCTCGATCCGGTCAGAGCGGATGGTGCGGCACCAGTCCAGGATGCCCTCGGCCTGCCCGGGCTTGGTGGCAATGGCGCAGATGACCGACACGTCGATGTCCGCCTTGTCCATCGACTTGACCAGTCCGTTTACGGTCCCGGTCCCGACGGCCTCCCATTCGCCCATCGAGGAGAGCTTCCGGATCGCCCGCTTGGCGATGGCGTCGGGAAAGGCGTGGGCATGTACGTCAATCGCAGCCATGGTGGTTCCTTTCTTGATGTCGGAAGGGTACCCGCCGCGGTGGGCGAAGGTCAACCGCCTCGCTCACCGCTGGTCAACCGGCGTGTCCTCCCTTATGATGCACGAAAGGATACCGTATTACCCGGAGCAAGGTTCACGGAACACGCCATGGAGGCATAATGCCGCCGCCTGGCGGCGGGAACTATCGAACGTTCCATGAATGCTGCTCTCGTCAGTAACAGGAGGCCCCCATGCGAAAGCTGACGCTCTGGATGATGGTGCTGGCGGGCGCGACGGCGGTCGTCACGTCTCTGTCGGCCGACGACGACCTCGCCAAGTGGTACGACAAGCTCCAGGTCTTCCGCGACGACACCTCCAACTGGCGCCTGCAATGGCACGAGATGGAAGTGGACACCGACGTTAACTTCACCAATCCCGAGAAGACCCAGCACGAGTTGGAACTGGAAGGGACCCTCAAGGCGCCCTACGAGATCGACGCCGTGGGGGTCA
>JBKHHV010000092.1:0-13069 GCA_046539005.1 Phycisphaerae bacterium | reverse complement strand
TCGCTGTCGCGCATCTCGCCCCAGGTGTGGCACGGGGCCTCGGCCGGGTTCCACTGCGGGGCGATGCGAATCGCGTGGGCTCCGTAGCGCATCTGCCCCCAGCCGCCGCGCAGCACGATGCTCCCGCCGGCCGACGGATGGAACAGGTCGCACGTCGACTCCCACCGCCCCCCGGGGACGAAGTCGAAGGCGATCTGCGCCGGGGTGCCCGCAAGCCCGCCGAGGTTCTGCAGCCGCAGCCTTACCCCCGAATCCTGCGGAGTGACCGAAAGCGTGGCTTCCTGCGGCTCGACGGCCCGCTGGGACCGACGTTGCAGCGCCGCGCCCCACTCGGCGGGGTCCACCGGCTCCCCCAGCGGCATCTCGTAGGCGGGACGGCGCGGCATGCGTCGGCCGTCGAAGTGCAGTTCGGCGCCGGCCGGCTCCGCGCGCCCGAAACTGCCCACGAAATCACCCGCGGCCCCGAAGTAACTGAAGCGGATGGTTGTGCGCGCGAGTTGTGCCCCGCCGTTGCGCATCGTCAGCAGGTTGCGGCTGCTCGCCAGTACCGACACGCTCACGTCGTCTTTGCGGTGTCGCCAGAGCCCGTTGGCCGGGAACGGGCGGGTGAAGTCGGTGGGCAGTTCGCCGGGCATGTCGAGGGCGTCGGGGTAGTGGTGCCGTGCCCACGCCAACCACACCAGTCCCCGCAGGTCGCCGGCAGGCGAGGCGGACCAGAGCGACCGGCCCATCGCCGCGAAGGCGCCCTCGCCGGTTTCCCCCGCCGCAGCCAACGCCGCGGCCGCCAGTGGCAGGGGCGCCCGGCCGACGCCGCCCCAGCGCCGCGACAGGCAGGTGTCGACCGTACCGTCGGCGTGCAACAGGTGGGTGTCCATGTGCAGGTTCTTGCGCACGGCCGGGAGGGCGGCGTCCCAGCGGGTGTGGCGGTGGAGCAGCAGCAGGGAGAGGTTGGTCACGCCGTCGTAGCTTTCGATGCTCCGTTCGAGGAAGGCGCCGTCGTCGTCGATGTCGATCCCCTCGGCGAGGATGTCCTCGAGGACGGCAGGGGGAGCGGTACCGAGCCAGTCGGCCGCCTGCGCCAGCGCCGAGGCCCAGACCCATCGGTGGTTGGGGGTGTGGAATCCGCCGTCGTGCAGGCCCGTCATTGCCCGGCCTGCCAGGGAGTCGAGCCCCGCCAGCAGGTCGCCGCAGGGGCGGGGCGCCGCGTCGCGGGCGGCTGTCATCGCCGGCAGCAGTTCCTGCAGGATGAAGGCGGTGGCGGGTCCGGAGTCGATGTTGCAGTCGGGCTCGTCGAATCGGCCGGTGGGTCGCAGGACGCCCTGCAGGTAGTCGGCCGCCTGGCGGAGGCGGCGCATCGTGCTCTCGTCCAGACAGTCGGGGTCGTCGGTCAACAGGTACAGGGCCGCCGAGAGCAGATGCCCTGTGCGGCGGGCGGTCGCCAGCGAGCTGTCGAGGTTTACGATGCCGCCGAACTGGGGGTCGGCGGGGTCGGTCTGCTGGAGCAGGAGCTGTTGGCGGAAGGCATCCCGCAGCGATTCCAGCACGTGTCGGGATGTCAATGGACGTGGCATGGTTGTGACCTCGATGTGAGGGGTTTCAACGGGCAGCGGAACGCACGCGCCAGGCGCCCCTGTCGCCGGCAACAGGGCGAATCCTGCCGGCGGGGACCCGCAGGCTTATCGAACGGTCAGGAAGTATTCCATCAGGTCGCAGCCGCGGTCGACATGCAGGTCGGCTTCGGCGGCGTCCTTCTCGGAGAACTTCGCGGGCACGACGGCCTTGACGCCTTCCCCGGCGATGGCGAACGGCACGGGGTCGGCGGTGTGGGTGCGGATGCTGATGGGCGTGGGATGGTCCGGCAGCACCAGAATGCGCCAATGTTCGCCTGTGCCCTGCAGGTGTTCCAGCACGGGCCCGACGATGTGGCGGTCGATCTGCTCGATCGACTCGATCTTGCCGGGCAGGTTGGCGGCGTGGCCCATTTCGTCGGGGGCCTCGACGTGCACGAACACCAGGTCCTTGTCCTTCAGCGTGTCGATGGCGTAGGAGCCCTTGCCGGCGTAGTTGGTGTCCAGGTAGCCGGTCGCGCCGGGCACCTCGACGATGTCCCAGCCGATGAGCTTGCTGACACCACGAACCAGGTCGACGGCGGTGATGCTCGCCCCGCGCAGCCCGAAGCGTTCGGAGAAGCTGGGAAGCGTGGGCATTTTGCCCTGTCCCCACAGCCAGATGCTGGTGGCGGGGTTCTCCTCCAGGTCGCGACGGACGACGTTCACTTCGTGCCCGGCGAGGATGGTCTGGCTGCGGTCCACGAGATTGCGCAGCATCTCGGCGCCCTTCCCACTGGGCAGGTGGCCGGCGGCGACCTCGCCGAGGATGTCGTGCGGCGGGGTGGTCTTGACGTCCATCTCTCCGCGGTAGGTCATCAGGTGGCGGTAGCTCACCCCGGGGTAGAAGTGCACGTGCGGGCCGCCCAAAACGTGGTTGAGTTCCTCCAGCAGGGCGGTGGCTTCCTCGGTGGAGTCGACGATGGTCACGAAGTTGCAGCGGAAGACCCACTCGTCGGTGATCTTCAGTCCCTGTGCGGCCGCCTCCAGCGGGGCGCGCCCGGTGTAGAACTCACGCGGGTCGTAGCCCAGCAGCGACATGATCGCCACGTCGGAGCCCGGGCTCATGCCCTTGGGCACGTTGCGGACGGTCCCCAGCTTGCCGTGGGTGGCGATCCAGTCCATGTGCGGCGTGCGGGCGGCGGCGAGGGGCGTTTTGCCCTCGAGTTCTTCCATGGGCAGGTCGGCTGCCCCGTCGGGTATGATGATGGCGTATTTCATGTCTTGAACTCAGCGGTAAGCGGTAAGCGGTAAGCAATAAGCAGTAAGCGATAAGCAAAAAGCTGCGAAGATCGCGTTGTCGGCTGTTCGTTTGCTCGCCCAGGCTCTGTGTATAAACCCATGTGCCGGGCTTCGAGCGGCATTCGCCGTTCTGCCGGTTTCGCCGTCCCTGCCAGCCCGACGGAACGCTCACTCTCGGACCTGCCGCGGCGTTTTCAGACGGGGCCTAGAGCAGTTGCTCGGGGTGTTCATCCACGATCGGGATGCACACGCATTCGTCCTTGACCACGTCCATGCTGTTGACCTGTTCCATCGCCTCCCGCAGGTCGCCCTGGCGGCTGCGGTAGGTGGTGATGATGACCGGCACGTCCTGGGAGCCCTCGAACGGCGGCTCGTGCTGCAGCACCGAACTGATGCCGATGCCCTTCTCGCCCAGGATCACCGCGATGCGTCCCAGCACGCCGGGCACGTCCTTGACCATCAGCCGCAGGTAGAAACGGCTGCGGATCTCGTCGGCGTCGAGCTGGTTGCCCGGCTCGTTGCGGTCCGGCCAGAGGCCCATGGTCCTGAACATGGCCGGGTAGGCGCCTAGCGCCACCGACGCCACGTCGGCGACCACGGCCGAGGCGGTGGGCTGTCCGCCGGCGCCGCGCCCGTAGTACATGGTATGGCCGGTGGCGTGTCCGTACACGCTGATGGCGTTGAACGGACCGGAGACCCACGCCAGCGGGTGATGCAGCGAGATGAACGCCGGGCGGACGCGGAGCGAGATGCCCCCCGCCTGCCGTGTGGCGATCGCCAGCAGTTTGACCACGTAGCCCAGCTCGTGCCCGTAGGACAGGTCGCAGAGCTGGAGCTTGTCGATGCCCTCGACGGGAATCTGGTCGAAGTCGACCTTCACCCCGAAGGCCAGGGCGGCCATGATCGCCAGCTTGTGGGCACTGTCGACACCCTCGACGTCGAAGGTGGGGTCTGCCTCGGCGAGCCCTTCCTGCTGGGCTTCCCGCAGGGCCTGCTCGTAGGCGACGCCCTCGGCGATCATCTCGGTGAGGATGTAGTTGCACGTGCCGTTGACGATGCCGTAGAGGGCGTCGAACCGGTTGGCGACCAGCCCGTCGGTCAGGGCCCGGATGATCGGGATTCCGCCGCCGCAGCTCGCCTCGAAGGCGATCGATACGTCGTTGGCCCGGGCGGTGGCGTAGAGTTCGACGCCGTGATGTGCGAGCAGCGCCTTGTTGGCGGTGACCACGTGCTTGCCGGCCGCCACGGCGTCGGCGACGATCTGCCGGGCGATGCCCGTGCCGCCGACCAGTTCGATCACCAGGTGGACCGACTCATCGGCCAGGGCGGTTTCGAGCCTCTCGCAGTAGAGGGTCTCCGGCAGGGAAGCGTTGCGGGCGTTGGTGAAATCGACGTCGACGATGTACTTCAGCTCCAGCGGTCGACCGAGCCGCCGGGCCAGCAGTTCGGCGTCGTTGAGCAGCAACTGGCAGGTAGCCGCCCCCACGGTACCGCAGCCGACCACGGTCACGCCGAAGGGAGATTGTTCGTTCTGGGACATTCCGGTACGTTCCTTCCTCGAATAAGCCACAAGATGGTACGCGTGGGGGCGGTGTTCGTCAAGGCGGGAAGGTGGCTGCCCGAAGAGACGCCGAATCCGGGGTATCTCTGCCGTGGCGGGGAGGGCGATACCCGCGACGACGACCGCTTCCGCCTGGCTTCGGCGAAGCAGTTGTACTACCCCGACGGGTCTTCTCACCTTGGGCGATGGATGAGGGATTGGAGGCCTTCTACGTCGAGAGCCAGAAAAACGGGCGGAGAAACGTGCGGGCGACCGCGGAGATGGTGTGGGCGCTGGAGGCGATTTCCGGGGTGAAAACCTGATGGCGTACGAATCGCGGTCGAACTACTTCATCCCCGGCAAGCCGTGGATCAGCATCTGTCTCTACAACGTGACGCGGTTCAGTGGAGCCGATATCATGAACGTGTGCGCACCCACCCGTACACCATCAGCGGAGGGGTGATGACCGAGAACCCGTATTTCCAGGACCCGGACGTCTGGCCGGCCGCCAACGCTCCGGAGTCTCTCTCCCGGAGTTGACGCGTGATGCCGGATCGGAGCGAAGCCGCCCTCAGCCATGAGTTGTTCCTGCTGATGCTCAATCTCAGCCAGCTCCATGACATCCGGCAGATCCGCAGGACGTTCGTGGAGGCCATAAACGCTCACGACCTGGGCATCGAGATGCGCTTTGTTGAGGAGCACGTCGACAGGCCCGACCAGCCGTCGCTGATGGTCTCCACACGAAACTGGGCGTTCGGAACCATCGAAATCGACGGTGACTGGGACGGGCTGGGCGAGGCCGTCCGCTCGCTGCTGCGCAACGCCGCGAAGATGCTGGCGCTCATCATGGACAACCGCCGCCAGGATCACCTTCTCTCGCAGACCGTCGCCGACCAGTCCAGCCAGCTTGTCACCAGTGAGCAACGCCTGCACCTGGCGATGGAAGCGACCCAGGACGCCCTGTGGGACTGGGACCTGGTGACCGGCGAGGCGTACATGAGCGACCGCTACTACCGCATGCTGGGGTATGAACCCGGTGAATTCCCCGCGACCGTGGAAGAATTTGCCCGCCGGGTGCACCCCGCCGACCTCAAAGGACTGCAAAAACAGACCACCGCCATGCAGGAAGGCCGGCGGAAGGTCTTCTCCTGCGAGTTTCGGGTGCGGGCAAAAGACGGACACTGGCACTGGGTCATGGGGCGCGGCCGCGTGCTGGATACCGACCCCCAGGGGCGCGCCCAGCGAATCGTCGGCACGACTTCCGACATTCACGCCCGCAAGCTCGCCCAGCACAGCCTCGCCGAGAACCAGCGCCGCCTCGAAACACTCCTGGGCAACCTGCCGGGCATGGCCTACCGCTGCCGCATGGACCGCAACTGGACCATGGAATTCGTCTCCCAGGGCGCACGGAAGCTCACGGGCTACTCGCCGGAAGACCTGCTGGACAACCGGAGCACTCCCTATGCCGACCTGATCCACCCAGACGATCGGGACCGCGTATGGAAACGTACCCTGCGGGCGACTTCGCGAAACCGGCCTTTCCTGCTGGAGTATCGCATCACCGACGCCGAAGGACGCGAAAAGTGGGTCTGGGAGCGCGGCTGTGCGGTTTATACCGACGAAGGGCAGATCGAGGCGCTGGAGGGGTTCGTCGAAGACATCACCGACCGCCACGAGGCGCTGGAGGCGGTCCGGGAGAACGAGCAGCGGTTCCGCTCGCTCGTAGAGGGCGCTCCGGACGCGATCTTCGTACAGGTCGAGGGCGAGTTTGCCTACGTCAACGCCGCGGCCGTCCGGTTGTTCGGTGCCGAGAAACCGGAGAACCTGCTGGGCGCGCCGATCCTGGAGCGGATCGATCCGGGCTACCGGCAGACCGTAAGCGAGCGGATCCGCCTGCTTCATGAGCAGAAACAGGAAGGCGAACCCCTTGCCGGGGTCGCCCTGGGCCCGGACGGGACGCAGGTACCCGTGGAGATATCGGCCGTGCCGGTGGTTTACGACGGGCAACCGGGCACCATCGTCTTCGCGCGGGACATTTCCCGCCGCAAGGAACTGGAAAGCCAGCTCACCCAAGCCCAGAAGATGGAAGCCATCGGCCGACTGGCGGGGGGCATCGCCCACGATTTCAACAACATGCTGCAGACGATCCTGGGCTACAGCGAGCTGCTGCTGGCAGAGGTCGACCAGGAGGGCGAACTGCGGGAGGATCTCAGCGAGATCCGCGAGGCCGCGCTTCGGTCGTCGCGCCTGACACGGCAGTTGCTGGCGTTCGCCCGCAAGCAGACCATCGCCCCGCGCGTGCTGGACGTCAACGAAACCGTCGCCGGGTTGCTGAAGATGCTTCAGCGTCTGATCGGGGAGGATATCGACCTGGTGTGGCATCCCGGGGCGAACGTCTGGCCGGTGCGCGTGGACCCGGCGCAGCTCGACCAGGTGCTCGCCAATCTCGTGGTCAACGCACGCGATGCCATCCGCTCGGTGGGCACCATCCGCATCCATAGCGGCCGAACCGAACTGGACCGCCACAGCGTTGAGGAATATCCCGGACTCCAGCCCGGGCAGTACGTGACGCTGTCGGTCAGCGATACCGGTACGGGCATGGACGAGCATATCCTCTCGCAGATATTCGAGCCGTTTTTCACTACCAAGTCTCCGGAACAGGGCACCGGGCTGGGCCTGGCGACCGTTTACGGGATCGTAAAGCAGAACGACGGGTACATCACCGTCGACAGCACCCCAGGCGAGGGCACCACGTTCTGCGTTCTGTTGCCCCGGGCCCGGCAGGAAGCCCCCGCCGAGGAACCCGCCGGCGATTCCCGCAGCTATCGGGGGCAGGGCGAGACGATCCTGCTGGTCGAGGACGACCGGGCGATCCTGACCCTCGGCGAGCGGATTCTCCGCAGGCTGGGCTACCACGTCCTGGCGGCCGAGGGCTCGCGGAAGGCGTTGGAGTTGGTCGAAGCTCACGAGGCCGAAATCGACCTTCTGATGACCGACGTCATCATGCCCGACATGAGCGGCCGCGAGTTGTGCGAGAGGCTTCGCCGGATGCGTCCCAGGCTTCGCTGCCTGTACATGTCCGGGTATACCTCCGACGTCATTGCCACTCGGGGCGTGCTGGAGGAAGGGGTGCGTTTCCTTCAGAAGCCCTTCGGCCCGTCCGAGGTCGCCGAAACCGTCCGCAAGGCGCTGGATTCCCGACCGGAGGAGGCGTCCGCCCGGCGTGACGGTGAATAGCACGGCCGGGCAACTCCCGCCAAGGCGTGTTTCTTACGCAATTGAGCTTCTCAAGCGCCGATAGAGTCTCTGGAAACGCACCCATGGGCCTTTCCTGCGCCGGCACGGCCGCCAGGAAAGTGGTGTCTGCGGGGTTTGGAGAGGCGAAGATGTTCAGCGACGCTCCAGGATGGTTGAAAGGATTGGGACTGGTAACAGCTCTTGTGCTGGTGCTTGGCGTAGGCGTTCAGGCACTGCAGAGGCTGGATCCCGGGCAGCGCCCGCAGTCCGCCTCGGCCGAAGAGGCTCCGCCGCGCCAAGAGGAAGTCCATGAGGTGCATGAGGCTACCATTCCCCACCCCGAGGAACTGCCCGACCCTCTCCAGGGGCGTTTCGACCGCCTGGCCGGCATGGAGCGCAAGGCCCGCGCCCGCATGTTGCTGACCTGCTTCTACGACGGACGTGCCGTACAGGACTGGATCGACGAGTTCATCGAGAAAGGTCAGCCCGGCGTCGCCACCTTCCGCCGCGGAGGAATCCGCATCGAGAAGGGCGACCGGACGGCCGAGTACAGGGTCTCGGTGGAGATGCTGGTGCGCATCGGACCCAACGATCTTCTTGTATTCTCCGAGTGGATCGTGGACAGTTACCTTGGCCGAGCGGTGCCCATGGGCAAGGTGTCCCAGACGGTCGTCGCCGGGGATGTTCGCGCCCTGCGACAGATCGTCCTGAACGCTCTCAACAGTCGCTGAGTCGGCCGACAGGCCCGTCGCAACGGTCCGGGACGACAGGCTTCCTGTGTTTTTCTTCTCCTGTGCAAAAGACCTGCGCGCGGTTCGTCCGATAGACACATTGTCCCCCGAGCGAAGGCTCGATCCCTGAACTCACGAAGGAACGCACATGCCGGAGCAGACCGGACGAGACGTAGTTCACCGATGGGAAGGCAATCCCGTCATCTCGCTGGACGACCTGGAGTTCCAGTGCAGCGACATCCTCAACGCCGCCGCCGTCAAGTTCCAGGGCGAAACCATCCTGCTGGTGACGGTGGAAGGCCTCCAGGGCCGATGCCGCCTGTACCTGGCGCGCAGCAGCGACGGACTGCACTTCACCGTCGAAGACAAGCCCTTCATGAGCCCCTCCCGCGAGTCGAAATACCAGGTCTACGAGACCCTCGGCATCCGCGATGCGAGGATCACCTGCATGGACGGGGTGTACTACATCACCTACGTCGCGATCGGCTACCACGGCATGCGCCTGGCGCTGGCGAAAACCACCGACTTCGTCACCTGTGAGCGCATGGGACTGATCTCGCAGGTGGACGTGAAAAACGGCGTGTTGTTCCCCCGCAAAATCCATGGCCGATACGCACTGCTGGAACGCCCCGACGACGGGAAGAGCATCTGGCTGATCCACTCCGACGACCTGGACTTCTGGGGCGACGGGCGCGTGGTGATGACCCCCCGCGGCGGGCACTGGGACACCCACGTGATCGGGGCGGCCGCTCCGCCCATCGAGCTGGATGACGGGTGGCTGGTGCTCTACTACGGCCAGCGTCACACCTCCGCAGGTCCGCTGGTGCGCCTGGGCGCGGCGGTGCTGGACAGGGACGACCCCTCCAAGGTGCTGGGCCGATCGGATATCCCCATCCTCAGCCCGCGCGAGAAATACGAGCGGATCGGCGACATTCCCAACGTGGTCTTTTGCTGCGGGGCGTTTCTCCAGGAGGACGACGTGGTGGAGATCTACTACGGCGCCTCCGACAGTTGCATTGCCCTGGGGACCGCACCGCTGGAAGACATCCTGGAGAATTGCTACGAGAAAGAGGAGTTCCACGAATGATCCGCCGTCACGGGACCGATTCGCTCCATCGCTGGGAACGCAACCCGATCATGACCCAGCTTGACGTGCCTTACCGGATCAACACGGTCTTCAACGGGACTCCGGTCAAGCTCAACGGCGATTACTTCATGATCGTTCGCATCGAAGGTCAGCAAGGCTACTCCTACTTCGCCCTCGCCCACAGCCACGACGGGCTGCACTGGGAGGTGCGCCCCGAGCCGTGCATGATGCCGGCCGAACGCGGCGAGTTCAAAATCTGGGAAGAGCACGGCATCGAGGACCCCCGCCTGACGACCATCGACGGGGTGCACTATATCGTCTACACCGCGGTCGGTCGATACGGTGGGCGCATCGCCCTGGCGAAGACCGAGGACTTCAAACACTACGAGCGGATCGCGGTGATCTCCCGTCCCGGCAACAAGGACGGCGTGCTGTTCCCCGAGAAGATCAACGGGCTCTATTGCCGCATGGACCGTCCCATCGGCGGCGGGGTGGGGAGCATCTGGATCTCCTACTCGCCCGACCTGATCAACTGGGGCAAGAGCCAGTTCTGCTTCGGCCCGCGGGCGCGATTCTGGGACAGCTTCCGCATCGGGGCCTCCGCTCCGCCCATCCTCACCGACCGCGGGTGGCTGGAGATCTACCACGGCGTGAAGATGACCTCCGCCGGGCCGATCTACCGCATCGGTACGGCGATGCTCGACAAGGACGACCCCTCCAAGGTCATCGGCCGATGCCTCGCCCCGCTGCTGAGCCCGCGGGAAGACTACGAACGCATCGGCGACGTGGGCAACGTGGTCTTCGCCTGCGGGGCGGTTGTCGAGGACAACGGCGAAGTGAAGGTCTACTACGGGGCGGCCGACACGTCCATCTGCGTGGCGACCGGCTCGATGGACGAGATCATCGAATCCTGCTTCGCCACCTCCGAGGAATAGGCCTCCGGCATATCCGCTGCCCCGTTGCATCCAACCCCAAGGGGCGTATGCTGAAGAGGCAGCGATACCGCCCGGAGAGACCTATGTCCCACAGCGACACCACCGACCCCCGCGACCTGCAGCAGGTGCTGGAGATCACCCGCACCCTTGCCGTCGAGATGGACCACGACGCGCTGCTGCGGCTCATCATCGATCGCAGCGTCGAACTGCTCGACGCCGAGCGGGGCTCGCTGTTCCTTTACGATCGCGACAACGACGAACTCTACAGCACCGTCGCCACCGGAACCGGCGAGATCCGCTTCCCGGCCGATCGGGGCATTGCCGGGGCGACCATCCGCGGCGGGAAGGTGCTCAACGTTCCCGATGCCTACGCCGACGACCGCTTCAATCCCGAAGTCGACCGCCGGACCGGCTTCCGTACGCGGAACATCCTGTGCCTGCCGTTGCGGGACTACGAAAACGAACTGGTCGGCGTGCTGCAGGTGCTCAACAAGCGCGGCGGTCCGTTCGGCCGGCGCGAGGAAGAACTCGCCGAGACGCTCGCCGCACAGGCCGGCGTCGCGCTCCAGCGGGCCGGGCTCATGCGGCATTACGCCGAGAAGCAGGAAATGGAGCGGGCCATGTCCATCGCGCGGGACATTCAACGCAGCCTCCTGCCCCAGCACCCCCCGCGGATTGACGGCTACGACGTGGCTGCCTTCTCGCGGCCGGCCGACGACACGGGAGGCGACGTGTACGACTTCCTCGTCCTGCCCGACGGGCGGCACATGCTCGTGGTCGCCGACGCGACCGGGCACGGAATCGGACCGGCCCTGGTCATCGCCGAAACGCGGGCCATGCTGCGGGCGATCAGTTGCAGCGGGTGCGACATCTCCGCCGTGCTGGAAACCGCCAACAACCTGCTGCACGAAGACCTCGGCGACGATCGCTTTGTGACCTGCTTCCTGGGCGTGCTCGACGCAGCCGACGCCCGCCTGCAATACGCCGCCGCCGGACACGGGCCGCTGCTGTTCTACGCTCGCGAGGCCGACCGCTTCGCGAGAGAGAACGCCACCGCCGTCCCGCTGGGCATCATGGATTCCATGCCCTTCGACGACCTGCGGACCGTCGAACTGGCGGTGGGGGACTTTGCGGCGATCACCACCGACGGGTACTTCGAGGCCGAGAACGACGCCGGCGAGATGTTCGGCATCGAGCGGGTCGAGCAGGTCCTTCGCGAATCGCGTGACCTGTCGGCCGCGGAGATGATTGCCCGCCTTACCGACAACGTCGACCGCCATGCCACCGGGCTCCCCCAAGGCGACGACCTGACGGCCGTTGTGGTCAAACGCACCTCCTGATCGCCGTTGCCGCCGCCGTCTGTAACTCGCCAGCGTCCGCTGCCTTGCGTATAATCCCCTGAAGGGCGCCCTGGAGCGCCGAGGTACTCTGTCCCCGTTCAAGAACAGAAGGGAAACACATTGCCCTCCAGAACCGACAGCACCACAATCGCCACTGCGACGCGGGTCGCTCTGATGCTTCTCCTGTACGCACCCCTGGCTGGGTTCGCACAGCAGACTGACACACAACCCGCCGAGCCCGAGCCGGTCGCCGCGACCAATGGCGTGACCGCCGAGACTCTCACCCAGGCGAAGGAAACGCTGGTCGATGAGGAGCTCCCCGAGGAGGTCCGCAAGCGAATAGAGGGCATGCTCGATGCGGCGATGCAGTCGCTCCAGCAGGTGCAGACCTATCAGCGGGAGATGCAGGAATACGTCCGCGACGAGGAGGAAGTGCTCCAGCGAATCGAGAAATGGAAGACGGCCGCCACCCAGCCGGCCACGCAGCCGACTACCCGTCCGGCCGAGTTGTCCCTGTCGGAGATGGACTCCCAGCTCAAGCATCGCAAGCTCAGTCTGGAGCAGTTGGAGAAGGAGTACCAGCAGATCCAGGACAAGCTCCAGCAGCGCCCCACGCGGCTGACGGCCCTGCCGGAAATCATCGCCTCCCTGGGCAAGGGCATCGAGGAGACCCAGCAGAAGCTCAAGGACGTCGGTGAGATGGAGGGCCCGCCGCAACTCAAGCAGGCCCGCCAGTGGGAACTGGAAGTGAAGCGGCAGGCCCAGCGGGCCGAGCTGGACGCCCGGCAGAAGGAACTCGCCACCTACGAAATCCGCGGAGAACTGCTGCGAGAGCGGCAGGCGCTGGTGGGGCGCAAAGCCGCCGAGCTGCGCCAGGAGGTAAAGACCTGGGAGCAGGCGATCACCGAGAAGAGCGCCTCCCAGGCGCGGGAGAAGGTCAAGGAGTTCCGTCAGACCGAGAAGGCCGCCGCCAACAAGCATCCGCTCATCCAGCAACTTGCCGAGACCAACACCGCCCTGGCCGAACTGGGTACCGGACCCGACAGCCCCACCCGGAAGGTCGAGAGAGTCCGCGAGGAACTCGCCCAGGTCCGCAAGCGCCTTGACGACATGTCCAAGACATTCGACACCCTCAAGGAGATGGTGGAGAAGGTCGGGGCGACCGGCGAGATCGGTCAACTGCTTCGCAACCAGCGGGCGCTGCTGCCCGACCGGCGGAGGATCCGACAGGAACTGGATACCCTCCAGGCCGAGATTTCGCGCGTGCAGCTTCGGCTGATCGAGCTGGACGACCGCTGGGGCCGTCTCTCGGACCTGGACAGCTACGCCCAGCAAATGGTAACCGAGGCG
>JBKHHV010000091.1:0-13078 GCA_046539005.1 Phycisphaerae bacterium | reverse complement strand
AACCGTGATACTGTTAGGTGAAGCGGCTGCGGTATCCGCACACGCGGACATGCTCGCTCAGGGGCGTTTCCGGCGGCCGCTGTTTGACAGTTCTATTTAGCACGCCTTTTGCTACGGAATCTGCGGGGACTCCATAGAGGAGGGAAGTGTGCGCAGTCAGAAAACCGCATCGCGGGGGTGTGGATTCAGGCGGCGGAGGTCTGGCAGTGCGAGGCCGAGGTGTGAGCAGGTCGAGTGTTTCGGCCGGCCGAGGGCCTCGACAACGGAGTCTGGGATTATCAGATTAAAGGAGCAAGGTTATGAGGAGTCACTTTGGGAGGTTTTGCAGCATTGCAGTTGTACTGACGATGGTCGCCGGCATCGCCGGGGCCGAGACGTTGGCGGCCAATTGGTGCTCAGTGGCGAACGTTGCCAATCCACCGGCTGGCGTTGTGCCGACACTGGGTTGGAACGATTTCACCGGACCGGCCGGTTTCTCCCCGACCGACAGTTCGAGCGATCCGCTGTATGCCAGTGGCGCCACCGCCACGGGCGTGACCGTCAGTTGGACCACTTCGGACGGTGGTTCGCAGAACACCAACGACTACGTCCTGCGTCCCTCGGACATCCAGGACGGGCACGACGAGATGATGGCCGGGTATCTCCAGGCCTCCAAGTACTCGTCGGCCGAGCCCGTGATCACGCTGGAGGTCACCGGCCTCAACGTGCAGGATTTCGGCGGCAGCTACGACGTCTACGTCTACTTTGACGGCGACGACGATGTCACCGGCGCCACCTCGCGGGCGATGTTCCGCATCTACGACAGCAAAGCCACCTTCGACGGTGGCGGCGGTCCGCTGCTGACGTACTTCGGCCGTGACGACGGCTCGGATTTCGCTGTCGACCACACCGTCGCCGGCGATCTGAGCGATTACGAGCAGATCGTCTCCACAGACGAGTTCAATCCGACCGCCGGCAACTACGTCCAGTTCTCCGGTCTGGAACTCGACCAGTTCTACGTCCGGATCGTGGGCGTGGCCGGTCAGCACGGCGTGGCAATGAACGGCTTCCAGGTCGTCCGCGAGCCCACCACGATGGCCCTGCTGGGTCTTGGTGGCATCGCGGCGATCTTCCGTCGGCGCAAGTAACCGGCAGACAGTTCCCATACGTGGGAAACAAGCGGCGCCCCGTGGTCCCGGCGGACTGCGGGGCGTTGCATTTGCGCCCCCAGTTCTTCCCGTTGCTGTGCCTTTGGCGGTTGCGGGCTGCCTTGTGGGGAGGGTACAATGCCGCCGCGCGAGCGGGCTGCGGGCCCGCACAGCGGCAAAAGGCCGAACCGGACTTCGGCCATTCTCCCGGCGGAAAGGATTCGAGGCATGCCCGAAAGCGGTCTGGTTATCTCGCAGATCCAGGACGTCACGGTGGTGAGCTTCCGGAACCGGTCGATCCTCGACAGCGTCGGCGTCGAGGCGATCTCCCGCGAACTCTACGCACTCGTTGACGAGCAGGCACGCAAGAAGATCGTCCTGGACTTCTCCAACGTACGGTTCCTTTCTTCGCAGATGCTCGGCGTGCTGATCGCCCTGCACAAGAAGCTCAAGGAGATAGGCGGGCGGTACATTATCGCCGGGCTCCAGCCCGAGTTGCACCGCGTGTTCCGCATCACACGGCTGGACAAGGTGCTCGACTTCGCCGAGGACGAAACCAAGGCACTGGCCGAGTTCGACGTTTACGCCTGACAGCGCCGAGGCGGGGGCATTTCTCCATGAAGAAACAACTGCAGATACTCCTGGCGGGCGCCCTGGTGGTGGTTCCGCTGGCTGTAACCGCGTGGGTGATCGTCTGGGCCGGCTCGTCGCTGGACGCCCTGGGCACCAGCGCCCTGAGCGCCTTGGTAGGTGACGTGCAGATTCCGCTGCTCACCGTCGAGGGGGAAGACGGCATCGCCCGCCTGCGTCCCGGGGTGGGGGCGGTGGTGCTGATCGTGGCGATCTACCTGGTGGGGCTGCTGGCGCAGTTGTGGATATTCAAGGCCCTGCTTGAGAAGTTCGAGGACCTCCTCTGTCGTCTGCCCGGCATCAAGACTATCTACGAGTCCATCCGCGACCTGATGAAGCTCTTCGGCGGCGAGTCGGGGAAGATGGGCAAAGTGGTCCTCTACCGCCAGCCGGAAACCGACCTGATGATCCTCGGGATCATGACCAACGATCAACCGGCCGGCGTTGCCGAAAACTGCACGAGGAAACGCGTGGCGATCTACCAGCCCTACAGCTACATGTTCGGCGGGCCCACGATCTACGTTCCGGCCGAGCAGGTGCAGCAGATCGACATGACCGTCGACCAGGCACTCAAGCTCGCCACCACCGCCCACGTCGGGGCGCGGTCGATGGCCGACCTGCCCGAGCCCGAGGCGACGAAGAAAGACGAACCCGAGCAACCCACGGAGTGATGCCAGGGATGGCGAAGAAACGCTCGAAGAAAACGCCGAAGAAACCCCCGAAGAAGACCCCCGCCCCCCCGGCCGGGAACAAAGCGAAGAAGCCCACCGGGAAAACCGGCAAGAAGACGGCGAAGAAGCCAAGCAAGAAGGCATCCAGGAAGGCCGCTGAAGCGCCGAAGGAAGCCTCGCAGGAATCCTCACAGGGCTCGTCGCAGAAGCCCGCCCGGCGCAGCCGTCGCAAGCCCTCCTATGCCACCGCCGAGAGCATGGCCAAAAGCCAGCGGAGCATCTCCGTCAGCGAGTTCTTCGCCAAGAACCGTCACCTGCTCGGCTTCGACAACCCCCGCAAAGCCCTGCTGACCACCGTCAAGGAGGCCGTGGATAACGCGCTGGATGCCTGCGAGGAGGCCGGGATCCTCCCGGAGGTGGAGATCACCATCGAGCAGGTATCCGAGACGCATTTCCGCGTGTCGGTGGAGGACAACGGGCCCGGCATCGTTCGCAAGCAGATTCCCAGCATCTTCGGACAGTTGCTCTACGGCAGCAAGTTCCACCGCCTGCGGATGAGTCGCGGCCAGCAGGGCATCGGCATCTCCGCGGCCGGGATGTACGGGCTGCTGACCACCGGGCAATCGGTGCAGATTCTCTCCAGGACATCCCGCGGCAAGCCGCATTACTACGAGTTGCAGATCGACACCCGCAAGAACCGTCCCGACGTCATCAAGGACCAGGCCGTCGAGTGGGACAAGCCCCACGGCACGCGAGTGACCATCGAGTTGGAGGCCCGTTACCAGCGTGGCCGCCAGAGCGTGGACGACTACCTCCAGCAGACCGCCATCGCCAACCCGCACGTGACGCTGCGCTACACCGCCCCCGACGGGCGCGAGGATTTCTACGAGGCCGGGGTTTCGGTGCTGCCGCCGATTCCCAAGGAGATCCGCCCCCACCCCTACGGCGTGGAACTGGGGGTCATGATCAAGATGATGCAGGACACCCGCGCCAAGACCCTGCAGCAGTTCCTGACCCAGGAGTTCTCGCGCGTTTCACCGCGGGTCGCCAACCAGATCGTCGAGAAAGCCCACGAGCAGGTCGAGACCACCATGACCCCCCGGACGCGGCCTTCCCGGCTCAGCGCCGAGGATGCCAAGGCGATCTACCGCGCCATCCAGGACGTGAAGATACTCGCCCCCTCCACCGACTGTGTGGTGCCCATCGGGGAAGACCAGCTCATCGCCGGTCTGGTCAACGTGGTGGATGCGGCGTTCTACACCGCCACCACCCGACGGCCGGCGGTGTACCGCGGCAACCCGTTTATCATCGAGGCGGCGCTGGCGTACGGCAAGCCCGACAAGCGCATCGACCCCGACGCCGAAACCCCCGGCGAGGCGCCGAAACGGAAGAAGAAGTCGTCCGACGACGAAGAAGCCCAGCCGCTGGCGAAGGTGATGCGGTTCGCCAACCGCGTGCCGCTGCAGTACCAGCAGGGGGCATGTGCGATCTTCAAGGGCGTGGCGGGCATGAGCTGGAAGCAGTACGGCCTCCAGCAGGGGCGCGGGGCGCTGCCGTCCGGGCCGTTGACGGTCGTGGTGCACATGGCGTCGGTGTGGGTGCCGTTCACCAGCGAAAGCAAGGAAGCCCTCGCCTCGTATCCGGAGATCCTCAAGGAGATCCGCCTGGCTTTGCAGGAGTGCGGGCGGAAGCTCGGCACGCACATCCGCAAGACGGTCCGCATCCGCCAGGAACTCAAGAAACGCAGCTACATCCAGAAGTACATCCCCGCCATCGGCGAGGCGCTGCGCGACATCCTGGAACTCAAGGAGAAGGACGTTGACAAGCTGTGCGGCAATCTCAAGGACGTGCTGGAACGCAGCCGCAAGATGTGACTTGCATATCCAGCAATAAGCGGTAAGCGGCAAGCAGTAAGCAACAGGCAAAACGTGGCAGAGGCCGCCCGGTCGAAGAGCAATTGTCAACGTGAACAGCATTACGCCAATCCGGCTGGACGTCTACCGCACCCGCCTGCCGATGCGGTCCTTCGAACACGCGGCCGCGTCGCGCAGCGTCGCCGAGGCGATCGTCACCCGGCTGCAGACGGCCGAGGGTCGCGAAGGCTGGGGCGAAACGCTCCCGCGTCCGTACGTCACCGGTGAAACGCTCGAGACCGTCCTCCGCGACATCCGCCACTACATCTGGGCCGCCGTGGCGGGCGAGTCGCTCACGGAGGCCCATCTGGCGGAGCGCATTCCCGCTCGCTGCAGCGAAGACCGATGCATCAACGCCGCCTGTTGCGCCGTGGAACTGGCCTGTCACGACGCGCTGCTCCGGGAGGAGAACGCACCGCCCTCGCTGCCCATCGCCGCCCGGGTCACCGGCGTGCTGGGTTCCCGCAGCCCCCGTAAGACGGCCCGACGGCTCATGGCGATGCGCCTGTTCGGGCTGCGGGACTTCAAGCTCAAGCTGGGGCTTGGCGAGGACGCCGACGCGGCGAACCTCCGCCTGGTCCACCGGCGGCTGGGACGCAAGCTGCGCAAAGGCCGCTGCACGCTGCGGGTGGACGTCAACGGCGGCTGGACGCCGGAGGAGACCCCCGCCCGCGCCCGCGAACTTACCGGGCAGGGGGTGTCGGCCATCGAACAGCCTTTCTTCGGGTCGGCCGACCAACTGGCGGAGGTGGCCGATCGCTGCCCGGTGCGGCTGATCGCCGACGAGTCCCTGCTGACCGAGGACGACGCCCGCGCCCTGTTGGCCGGGAGCACCCCGGTGATGTGGAACCTGCGTATCAGCAAGAACGGCGGGCTCGCCCAGACGCTGCGCCTGGCGAAGCTGGCCGCCGAGCACGACGTGCCGTTCGTGGTCGGGGCGATGGTCGGCGAGAGCGGTATCCTCTCGGCCGCCCAGCGAAGGCTGCTGCAGCGGACGCCGACCGTCCGCTTCGTGGAAGGCAACTACGGGCGGTTCCTGCTGGGCGACGACCTGACCCGTCCCTCGCCGCGGTTCGGTTTCGGCGGGCGCCTCAGGCCGTTGAAGAGCCCCGGGCTTGGCGTACAGGTGGACACCGACAGGCTCGCTCGCTATGGTGAGCACGTTGCTACGTTAACCGTGTGAGCAGAAAGGCGGGCCGCAAGATCGAGCAGACCGGCATCTGCAAGCTGCTGCTGTTCGTGCACGAGAACGGCCGATTCGTCGCCTCCTGGACCTTCCACGCCAAGGCCGACCGCGACGAAACGGTCGTGCTGGGCTGGCGCCACCAGTCGGCCGACGATATCCGCACCGGCTGGGAGCGGGCCGACCTGAAGCTCCAGGATGCCCCGAACAGCCGCCCGAACTGAACCCGCGGAGGCTCGCATGAGCGCCCCCCTGAGACGCTGGACAACCCGGCTATGGATCGTCGCGACCGCGGCGCTGCTGCCCGGCTGCGGGGGCAGCGACAACGGCAGCGTGACGACCGAGATCGACCGGCGCGAGCCGGTTTTCATCTCCGCCTCGGACATGACGCTGCTGGATAACGCCCGACGCAGGCGGATACCGATCCGCCTGTACGCCCCGGTGGTCGACCCGGCCGAGTTCCGCGAGCGGGCCCTTCCGCTGGTGCTGCTCTCCCCGCGCCTCGGCGGCTCGCATGAAGGGTACGCCTACCTCGCCAAGCACCTCTCGGCGCAGGGCTACGTCTGTGCGGTGCTCACGCACCCCGGCACCGGGCATCGAGCGGCACGACGCCTGGAGTACGCGCAGTTGGAGCGCACGGCCGCGACTTCACACCGGCTCATCGAACGCGCGAAAGACCTGTCGTTCGTGATCGATCGCCTCACCTCCGAAGACTTCCGCCACACGATGCAACTCGACCTGGACCCCTCCCGCATCGCGGCCCTGGGGCACGGGCTGGGCGCGCACACCGCGATGGCGGCCGCGGGCGCGACATTTCGCGATGCCCAAGGCAGGCAAGTAAGCCTGCGGGATCGCTGTGTTTCGGCGGTGGTCGCCCTCTCGCCCCCGGCGGCGGGGCGGTACGGACTTACCGAGGACTCCTGGAAGGACGTGCCCGTGCCGGCGTTGCTGGCGGCAGGGCAGCAGGAGTTGCCCGACGCGGAAGACGACGCAGACGGGGCGGCCGTTCCCGACGCGTTTGCGGGGCTCCCCCAGGGCGGCAAGTATCTGCTGACGCTGGCGAAAGCAGGGCGGTTCGCGTTCTCGACCAACGCCTACAACCCAGAGACCGGTGAAGCGGTGCCACGCGACAGCATGCACCACGTGTGGGTCTCGCAGGTCGTGACGGCCTTTCTGGAGGCGTACCTCCGCGGCAACGCCGAGGCGACCGGCTGGCTTGCGGAGAAGAGGATCGAAACGGCATCCGGGGGCGCCGCGAGACTACGGATCAAGTAGGGTGATGTTCCTCTCGGCCGGTGTTTGTCGCGAACCTGCGGTATCCCCAGCGGGGGGGCGTTTTGTATAATAGAGGTGTGTTGCTATTTCAGCGAAAGGATCGACGTATGAGACACCTTTCCGCCCTGGCGGTTCTCTTGGCGGCTGTTCTTCTGGCGGCGACCGCTGTGTGCGCGGACGTGGTGTACCTGAAGAACGGCAAGAAGGTCAACGGCACGGCGACCCGCAGCGGCGAGAAGGTCGTTGTTCGCACGTCCCGCGGCGTGCGGGAATTCGACGCCGACGATGTGCTCTACATCTCCAAGACCAAGACCACCGCCGAAGACTCCGACGACAGCGGCGGTTGGGGCGAGCCGGCCGAGGACGACTCCACCGACGATTCCACTGACGCCGATTCCGGGTCCAGCGAGTCCGACAGCAAGGATGCCGATGCTGACCTTTCGCCGGTGAAGTCGCCGGTCCGCAAGAGCGAGTTTCGCATTCACGAGGCGGCGCAGCCGGAATCGGTGGTCTTCGCCCACATGCGTGCCCTGGAAGCCACGTCCATGGGGGGCGACAGCGCCGACATCAAGGCAGAGATCCTCCGCTGGCAGCGGAAGGTCAAAGACCGGGTGCGTCGCATCGACAGCCGATGGGTCGAGCCGGAGGACATCATCCGGCGGCGGAAGCTGTATCGCCAGCGGATGGAGGAAGCCGAAGAGCAGTTCAAGCTTGCCGACAAGGTCTCTCGCCGCGAGGAAGGCTACAAGCGGAAGAAGGCGAAGTTCCGCAAGGCCGGTCGCGAGAAGCTCAAACTCGCTGCGGCCATCTGGGCCGACCCGGCGCTGCGGTTCTTCCTGCAGGGCGTGGCGAACTACAAGGACAAGCAATACGGACACGCGCAGAACTTCTTCGTCCGGGCTATCGAGGCCGGGCCGCGCGTGGCGGCATTCTACCAGGGGTTGGGCATGGCCGAGCTGGCGGCCGAGGAACCGCTGGAGGCGACCGAGGCGTTCCTGACCATGCTTCGCTTCCGCCCCGAAGACCGCCTGGCGCTGATGCTGACCAAGGACGCGGTGAAGAAGATCCCCGGATCGGCCCTGAAGAACGAGACCTACCTGCGGGCCCGCGAGTTGCTCGGCGAGTACGGCGACGTACGCTACCGCACGCGATGGCCTTACTGGATGCTGCCGCGCAAGCACATCCGCGAGGATGAAGAGGACCTGCCCGCCCCCGAGTACGATCGGCTCGTTTACCGCCAGGCGGTCGGCGTGGCCGTCTCGGAGGAGGGGCTGGTGGTGGACCGCAGTATCCTGACGAACGCGGCCGAGGCGTTCGTGCGGATTGACGAGAACACCGTCGTGCCGGCCGAGATCGAGTCGATCTCGCTGTTCCGGCGACGCGGACCGACGGTCCCGTTCGGGCTGGTGACGGTGCCGGGCTATCAGTTCGTGCCGGCCACGGTGCCCGAAGAACCGAATTTCCCCGTCGGAACGGTGGTGACTGCCTACGGGTTGGAGACGTACGAGGAGATGGGCGACCGGGCATACCCCATCAAGGGGCGCATCACCGCCAAGGACGCCGAGGGCATGAAGGTCTCGGCGAAGCTCGCCTCGGGCGACAGCGGCTCGGTGGTACTGGACGGCGAGGAGCGCGTGGTGGGCTTCCTGGGGGGTCGAACCGACCCGCTCGCCAGGCAGGGCGGCAAGCACACGTTTTTCACGACCGCCCAGGCGGATGACATCCTCCGCCGCGCCCTGCGTGCCCGGGCCGACCGCTACTCGATGCTCAAGCGGGACCCGGTGAAACTGGACAAGACGACCGTCACCGTCTACACGCTCGTGCCGGAAACCTTCAAGGAGTAGGGACCTCCCGCGAGGCAGGCGTCGATGCTGCGAACCGTCCGGCAATCCCTCGCCGGGCTTCTACGGTCCCTCTGTGTCGACGGCGGTGCGCACGTAGTTCAAAGCTGCCAAGGCCGTGCGGGCCCGCACGAACTCGCGATCGCCCGGGAACACGTGGCGGTGTACCTGCGTGCCTCCCGGGCCGGCGATGCCGATGTACACCGTGCCGACGGGCTTCTCCTCGCTGCCCCCGCCCGGTCCGGCGATGCCCGTCACCCCGATGCCCCAGTCACTGTCAAACCGCCGGCGTACGCCCTCGGCCATTGCCCGGGCGACCGGCTCGCTGACGGCGCCATGGTCCACCAGCAGGCCCAACTCGACACCCAGCACCTTCTGCTTGATCTCGTTGGAGTAGGCAATCACGCCGCCCAGGAAGTAGTCGCTGGCGCCTGCAACGTCGGTCATCTCCTTGCCGATCAGCCCACCGGTGCAGCTTTCCGCGGCCGCGAGGGTCTGCCCGGCGTTTCGAAGGCTCTCTCCGAGCACCGAGGCCATCGTGTCCCCGTCGGCACCGATAATCAGCCCCCCGAGGCGTTGCTCCAGCTCAACCCGGTCGGAGGTGATCATCCGCTCGGCCTCCTCGCGCGTTTCGGCGCGGGCGACGATGCGGATGCCCACCTGCCCGGCCTTGGCGGTGGTCCCGATGGCGGGGTTTCGGCCACGCTTCATCAGGTCGCCGATCTTCTGGCCGAGGTCCGACTCCCCGGTGCCGAAGGTGTGCAGCAGCCGGTGAACGATCACGCCCGACCCGCCTTGCAGCCGCGGTGCGACCGAATGGGCGAACATCTCGCGCATCTCGTGCGGCACGCCGGGCATTACGAACACGCGGGAGCCGTTCAATTCCGCGGCGATGCCGGGGGCGGTGCCCACGCGGTTGGGGATCGCCTCGGCCGAGACGGGCACCATGGCCTGCGTCTTGTTGGCGTTGGCCATCTGTCGCCCGTGACGGGTGAAGAATGCCTCGATTTCCCGCAGGCGGTCCTCGTCGAGCCGCAGGTCTTCGTCCAGGGCATTGGCAAGAGCCTGTCGGGTCAGGTCGTCGACGGTTGGCCCCAGCCCGCCGGTCACCAGCACCACGTCGGCCAGGTCGGCCGCCCGCGCAAACGCGGCCGTGAGGGCATCGAGGTCGTCGGCGACGGTTTCGTGCCGGGGGGTGGGTATGCCCAGCAACGCCAGTTGTCGGGCGAGGTAGGCACTGTTGGAATCGACGGTCTGGCCGGAGACCAGTTCGTCCCCGACCGCGAGGATATTCGCGATCATCGAAGCGTTTCCCCTGTGACGGCCTGCCCGCAGTGGGGGCAGCGCAGCGGCAGCCCTTTGCCCAGTTCGCTGCGGGGGATGTCCCGCCGGCAGTGGGGGCAGCTCAGTGTGGCGGCGTCTTCGGCGGCGGGGTCGCGTCCTTCCCGCTTTGCGCGGGCGGCGTCGAGGTGAAACATGATCGCCGCGGGAATCGCCGTAAAGAACAGGGTGATGAGGAACCACCCCACGGCCCCGCGGCCCCGGGCCCGTGCTGCGAGGGCAACCCTTGCGCAAGACACCAGATACAGCGCAATCAGTACCGCCGTCAGCCAGTAGTGGATCGGCTGCCAGTTCTCGAAGAATTTGTCGAAGCCTTCCATGTCCCCATCGTAGCGGGGCGGGGTCGGGGAAGGAACGGCAAAAGTTTGCTCCTGCCGGCGGCAAGAGATAGAATGCCTGGTTACGCGATGGCCTGCAGGAGAACAGACACGATGGGACCGACGACATATCGAGGGTGGATACTGCCGGCGATGCTGGCGGTGCTGGCAGGCGGCTGCGGCGACAGCTTCACGCAGGGGCGCGAACCCGGCGGGTCTCGCGTCACCCGTCCCAACACCTGGAAACTCTCGGGTGACCTCTCGAATCTTCCCAACGCGGTGGACAACTCGTTCGACACCGTCGCCACGTCGGGCAAGTCCTACCTCGGCGATGCCGTGACGGTAGACCTCGGCGCGCCGTGCCTGCTGAACCTCGTCGTGATGACCCACGGAACGACCCATCAGGACGGGCATCCCCGACGGGTCGCCCTGGACGTGAGCCTGGACGGCGACAAGTTCAAGAAGGTATCGGAAGTATCGGGAACCCGAAGGGTTACGGCAATCTTGATCGTCACGCCGACCCTCGCAAGGTACATCCGCCTGCGGGCCGTGGAAGAAGGTTCCGAGCCGTGGGCGATTGCCGAACTGGTCGTCCAGTAGATCGCGCTGCATGCCTCTCGTGGGAAAGGAGACCCGCCGTGAATGACCTGCCGGAGACGAAACCTGTCGACGAGTCCCCGCCGGATAACCGGTATCTCGCGATCGTCGGGGGGTTGCTGATCGTCATTGTCGGTGTGCTGGCGACGTTGTGGCTTCGCGAACGGTCGCGGGCGGCCGTGCTGGAAAACGAAGTGTCCCGCCTGCGCAGGCAGACCGAGCAGATGAAGCTGGCCGGACAGGTGTTCATGTCCCAGTACGCCGGCAAGGTGGACCCGCTGGGCCGCAACGAGTGGTACCTGGAGAAGCGGAAGATCGACGGGCAACTGCGGGAGGTGTTCGTACTGAAAGCCTCGGCCGGTCAACGACTTGGGCTGGCGCCCGGGGACGTGGCGGTGGTGGCGTCGCCCGCGGAGGCGACCACCCGCCCGGCGGGATCGGACGCAAACGACCCGAACCGGATGTAAACCGCCTTCGTAAAGGGCGATAGGGTGGCATTTCGGCCGACCTGCTGCCGATAGTACCTTGGGCGGCGGTGTTTGCGTTCCTGCCGCCGACGTGGCTATGAGACTTCTCCGCAGAATCCCGCCGGAGGGCCTGCTCGCAGTGCTGATCTGCGTGTCGGTTGCTGTTGCGCTGCTGGGGCCCGACCTCAGCATGATGCTGCGAAGGCTGACCAGTTGGGCGTTCGCCCCCTTGGGCGATGCGGGCATGTACGTTGTGCATCAGGTCAAGCAGGGCAGCGGCGACCTGGGCGAGAAGACCATCTCCGGCGGCGAGGCCCGCCGCATGCGCCAGAAGATCGCCTCTCTGGAAGGGCAGGTGGAGAACTACCGCACCGCGCTGGCGGACGTGGTCGAACGCCAGGGCCGACAGAACGCGCTGCTGCGGGCGCTGTACCTCTCGCGGCGGAAGCTGTTCGGGCCCATCCACCCGGCCGAGTTCCCCTGGGAGCTGATCCCCGCCCGCGTGGTTTCGGCCGACTCCCTGCCCTACGGCAACGGGCGAACCATCAACGCCGGCAACGGCTACGGCGTGGCGGAAGGGAACATGGTGACCACTCGCGTGCTGCTGACCAACCGCTCCAAGGCGATGATCGGGGAGAAACTGGCGACGATCTCCTCCCAGGCGCTGGTGGGTGAGGTGGTGGACAGTTGGGCCTTCGGGGCCCGCCTGCGGCTGGTGACCGACCGGTCGTTCGCGGTCAACGCGCTGGTCCATCGCCGGGTGGACCCCAACGACCCGCGGAAGATCACGGTGGTGGAGGAGGGCGACTCGTCGGAGCAGACGCTGACCCGGCAGCACCCGCGCGTGCCGGTGCGGGCCGTGGGAGACAACGAGAACGGGCTGATCTGCCGCGATGTGCCGGAGATTCACAACATCCTGCCCGGCGACGTCGTCTACGTTCAGGAAGACCAGTACTATTTGCCGGCGCGGGTCCGCATCGGCAAGGTGGACCGCGTGGAGAAGCAACTCAAGAACCCCAGTTTCGTGACGCTGCACGTGGCGCCGCATGCCAGGCTCAGTGCGGTGCGCGACGTGTACGTCGTGGTGCCCAGTAAATCCTGGAGCCAGGCCGTCGGGGAGGAGAACTGATGCACTGGATCCCCTTCCTGATCGCGTCGTTCGTGGTGGCTGCGATCCAGCAGTCGCTGGGGCGGGTGTGGACCTTCGGGCACGTGGGCCCCGACCTGCTGGCGATTCTGAGCATGCTGGCGGCGCTGCGGGCGCGCACCGCCACCCAGGCGGCGCTGGCGGCGTGGGTGCTGGGACTGCTGGCCGACCTGACCACCGCGTCGGGACCGGCCGGGGCGACGGTGATCGGCCCGATGTCGGTAGGCTACGTGGTCGCCGCGACCGGCGTGTTCCGCGTGCGGGAGATGTTCTTCGCCGAGCATCCCCTGGCGCAGTTATTCCTGGCCGGGGCGTTCTGCGCCGTGTCGCACACGATCTGGATCATCGCCCAGATGCTGCTGGGCCCGGTGCCGCTGACGCTGCCGGACTTCGTGCAGACCATGGGGAACATGCTCGGGATCGCGCTGTACACGGCCGTGGTGGCGATGGTGCTGTCGCTGCCGCTCCGCTACCTGGGCGGGTTGCTGGGCGTACCGGCCACCCGGGCCTTGCGCAGGCACAGACGGCGCACGAGCCTGTAGAGACCCCCTCGCCGCGGGCGGGCAGGA
>JBKHHV010000347.1:0-3249 GCA_046539005.1 Phycisphaerae bacterium | reverse complement strand
GCCCCGCTTCAGCGCATGCTGCGGTCGTCAACGAGTCTGGTTCCCTTCATCCCGGATCGGCCCCGACGCGGCCGGATCGACCGGCAATGGGGAGTGATCTTCAATGACCAGACCTGAACCGCCCGCCATCGCCGCCCATCGCGATCCGGACCTGTTCCGCCAGGCCGTCGCCTACACCGCCCGGACGACCGGCTTCGCCGCCCGACTCATCGAGAAGGACTACTTCTGCACGGTCCTGCTGGCCTACCTCGCCCGCACCGACGCCGGGCTCATCTTCAAAGGCGGCACCGCACTGGCCAAGGTCCACGCCGGGTTCTACCGCCTCAGCGAGGATTTGGATTTCACCATCCCCATGCCCATTGACGCCTCCCGCCGCCAGCGAAGCCACGCAGCCAGCCCCCTCAAGGACGCCATGGGCAAGCTCGAAGCCTCGCTGCCGGAGTTCACCCTCCACGAACCCCTGCGCGGCTCCAACAACTCCGCACAGTACAACGCCCTGGTCCGCTACGACTCACTCGCCACCGGCCAGGTAGAGACCCTCCGCGTTGAAGTCGGCCTACGCGAGCCGCTGCTGATCCCGCCCACAGACGCACCCGCCCGGACCATGCTCCGCAACCCCATCACCGATAAGCCCCTCGCGCCCGACCTCACGCTGCCCTGCATCGACCTCAAAGAAGCCCTCGCCGAAAAGCTCCGCGCCGCGCTGACCCGACGCGAAGTCGCCATCCGAGACTTCTACGACCTCCACCACGCCGCACAACATCTCGGCCTGACCGCCAACGCCCCCGAACTGCTCGACCTGCTCCGCCGCAAGCTCGCCATCCCCGGCAACCCGCCCATCGACCTCGCTCCCAACCGCATCGACCAACTCCGCCGACAACGCGATGCGAGACTGCGACCCGTCCTCCGTCCGAAGGACTTCGACGCCTTCGACCTCGACCACACCGTCCGCATCGCAGAGCGGATCGCAGAGAAGCTGCGGTGAAGGCGACGGGCACCGCCATCCACGCCAGCGTAAAAACAACCGGGCGGCCAGACCTCAACGAGGTCAAGCCGCCCGGTAGATGAACCAGGATGTCACACGATCAGCTTGGACACAGGCAGATGGTCCACGCCCAGCGCCGAGATTTGCGAATCGACCGTCTGTTGAATTTCGGCGGGGTTCTCTATTACCCGCTGGCACGTTGCCTCAAAATTCTCACGCCCACCGACATGCCCAAACTCCGGGTCTTGAAGCATATGCGTCCTCTTCTGGACGACTTTCCCGCCCTCAATGCGATTGATGGCCACGTTACGAGGTCCAGACTTGATCTTCATGCACTCCGCCAAGACATCGCGGGCAGATGCGGAATCGCGCGCCCAGGCCAGAAGGATGATTATGTCAAAGTACAAAAGCACCGGCTGTAGTCTGCCCATCGGCGTTACCAGATGATCGCGATACGCCTGGATCAACTCACCCAGACTCAAGTCACCCTCAAGTGGCAGCAGTGACTGGCGGATCATTCTCTTGGCCGCATCCTCATACTTCTCCGCGTGCCAACGCACTTGAACGAAGTCCGGTCCACCCGATCGCTCCGAACGGAGCTGAGTTCCGAGTGTCAGCGATACACACGGGAATTCCCTAGCAAGCAGATGGACGTGGAATATCGGCTTGTACGCGTCACCGCCTGAGTCTCGGTCCAAGCAGATTCCCTCTAGGATGGGACCAACGCGCCTGAGCAACCAACGCGGCTGGTAGATGCCCATGCTAGGAATCTCACCATGCCAATCTTCCGTAATCCGCTTCTCAGCCGATTTCGTCAAGGTCTTCGGCATGGTCACGGGCGCACCTCCTTGACAGAGGTCACCCCAGGACCATGTGTGAATATCTTCAACTCCTGTGCGGGCCTGAGCCCACCTGCCCCGAACTTATGGTCCCACACGGCGCGGGTGTTCAAATCCAACACGTCAAGCCGAACGCTGCCAGATGTCCCGTACGGAACTTCACCCCCGCCCAGGAAAGACCTCTCGACGACCAAGCCGCGGTCACCGTACATGCTCTGATAGCGCCGCAACAGCCTGGAGGCGTAGCCATGCTTGACCATCCCAAGTTGCTGCGGAGTGCCCGTGAGCCCCTTTCTGGCCGCCCATGCGTCTGCTCGCGTACCGATATCCTGCACGAGTTGGCCGTTGGTTCGCGTCGCTCCCCTAACTGGGGCAAGGAGGGACTCCGACACGAGTTCGCCGTACGCGAAGGCGTATCCCTGATGCGGGGCTGGACTTAGCGTCGCGTCGGCCTGGCGCGAGGCGGGGATTGGAAGCTGCGCGCCGCGCTGCGTGTTTTCGCTTAACGGCGCGGTCGCGCCCGGCGCTGCGGTCGGCCGGTCGAGCCCATGCGCCTGCGCGAGGGCCGGGGCCAGCAGCATCGTCGTCAGCGCGACGATCAGCGGCAGCGGGTTGCGGGGCCTGAGGTTCATGGCCAAGAGAATACCCCGTTTTCCGGGCGTTTGGAAGCGTCTGAACGCCGCCCCCCGGCGGCTGACAGCGGCCCTTCGACTCGCTGCGCTCGCTCCCGGCTTCGCCAAGGCTACGTCGGGCAGGCAGGGCGGGCAGCTAAAGAAGGAAGGGGGAAGACTGACGACGGGATCGTCACGTTCGTGTCGTCGATCTTTTCTCTTTAGCCGCCTGGTTCGGGCGGCGGTTCGGCACCGTTCGCGCCAGGTTGCGACGTGGGCGGTTCTGTCGCGTCAGGGGCCAACGTGGGCGATTCGGGCGCTTCCGGGGGCGGGGCCTGGTGGCGCTGCATCTTGGCCGGGTGGGTGGCGGTGTGGATCTCCTTGAGCTTGCGGATGCTGACCTGCGTGTAGATCTGCGTGGTGTCCAGCCGGGCGTGGCCCAGCATCGCCTGGATGAACCGCACGTCGGCCCCGTTCTCCAGCATCAAGGTCGCCATCGTATGTCGGAACAGGTGGCACGAGCCGCGCTTGCCGATGTCGGCGGCGTCGATGTAATCTCGCACCAGCTGCGTCAGGCGGTTGGGCGTGAACGGCTCGCCCAGGTGCGAGAGGAACAGCGTCGTCTCGCGCGGCTCGACCATCAGGCGCGGCCGGACCTCATGCATGTACCGCTCGATCCACGCCAGCGCCCGGGCCCCGATGGGCACCATCCGATCCTTGTGCCCCTTGCCCTGGCGGATCATCACCGTGCCCCGGTCGATGGCAACCGGCGTCGGATTGGTGGCGAGCGGGGCAAGGCGCTGCTGCGAAAGCG
>JBKHHV010000346.1:0-3265 GCA_046539005.1 Phycisphaerae bacterium | reverse complement strand
GCAGCACGTCCAGCGCCGAGGCGTCCAGCGGGCGGTTGATCGCCGAGAAAGAACGGCTGGCAAGGAAACACACCCCCGCAGGCCGTACCCCAGCGGGGCGATGCGCAGGAACAGCACGATGTTCTCGGCGACGAGCGGTTTCTCGGTGAAGGCATGGGCGATCGGCCGAGCCAGCACCGCAAAGCCCGCCCAGCAGAGCAGGCCCCACAGCACCGCAAAGCCCATGGCGTCACGGCGCGCACGGCGGACGCGGTCGAACCGGCGGGCGCCCCAGTTTTGCCCCATGAACGCCAGAATCGTGCTCGCCAGCGCCCACAGCACCATCATCGCGAAGCTCTCGATTCGCGACCCGGCGGCAATGGCAGCCACCGCGGCCTTGGAGGCCTGCTCGCCCTGGCTGGTCTGGCGGGCGAGGTAGTTGATGACCCCGAACGCCAGCGGGAACAGCACGTTGGTCGCCGAAGCGGGGATACCTACGTACAGCACCGCCTTCCAGGACTTCAGCAATTCTGGCAGCGAAACGCGCCCGAACGCCAGCATCCGTTTGCGGTAATGCAGGATGTACAGCGACGCCACCAGCGTGAGCATGCGCGAGAGGATGGTCGCCAAAGCCGCCCCGGTCAACTCCAGGCGAGGGAAGATCCACCAGCCGAAGATGAGGATCGGGTCGAGCACCACGTTGATCGCGGCGGCCAGCAGCATGGTGACGGCCGGCCAGAAGGTATCGCCCCCGGCGCGGATGGCGTTGTTGGCGACCATGGGCATGATGAGGAACACCAGCCCGCAGTACCAAACGGTCATGTACTGTCGGATTTTGGGCAGCAGGTCGGCATGGACGCCCTGCCAGCGGAAGGGCGCGTCCATGAACAGCAGCCCGAGCATGGAAAACAGCAGCACAATGACGAATGCCAGGCGGATGCTGTCGGTGGTGAGTTGCTGCACGCGGCTGCGGTCGCCGGAGCCGAACGCCCGGCTGATGACGCTTCCGCCGCCGATGCCGATGCCCATGGCGATCATGGAGAAGAAGATCACCACCGGGTGGATGAACCCCATCGCCGCGAGGTTGCTCGCCACGGGCAGGCCTTCGTCGAGCTGGGCGACGAAGTAAGTGTCGGCGAGGTTGAACGCCACCATGCTGAACATCCCGCCGACCATCGGGATCGTCAGGCGGATCAGCGTTCGGCCGACCGGGCCCTGCGTGAGGTCGCTCTTGTCCAAGGTCTGGGTCATGGGAATCTCAACACGGTAGCGACTGTCACGGCGATTCCCAAACGAAAAGAGCGACTGCGTTCACACCCAGAGCGGGGCGGGCAGGTCCCCGTGCCGCCCCGTTCCTTGTGCCCATCGTGCCGGACCTCTGCACAGCAGGAGTCCGCAGCATTTCCGCGCGGTCGGCCGACCCGGGAAGAAATCGGCCGACCCGCGGGCTCTCCGCCTCCTCACGGAGAGAGGGCGATCGCGCGCTGCAGGCTTTCCCGCGCGCTGCGAAGCGCCTCCAGACACGGGTCCGCCTCCGGCTGTGCCGCGCCGGGAGCGGGGTTACCCTGCCGCAGTGCAGGGGCGGGCGTGCCCGGCGCCGTGTCCGAAGCGCAGGGCTGCCAATTCCGGGCGCCACCCCCCGTCGTCGCCCGTTCCGAGCGATCGGCGACGGCGAGAGGCGGCGTCACGAGCGAGCGAGACAGACATGCCGCGCCCGCCAGCAGAAACCCGATCGCCACCGCCAGAACAGCGAGATTCCCTCTCGCAAGCCGACGGACAGCATCTCGGGCAGACCGATCCCAGACGACGGACGTTCTGCGCGGAGCCAGGGGGCGATTGCTCTGTGACAGCTCCGCGAGGTAAGCCCGACGCGACGCAGGATCGGTCAGGGTTCGATACGCTGAGTGAACGAGGATGAAGCAACGAGCGGCAGCCGGGTCGTCGCAGACGTCCGGGTGCAGTTGGCGAGCGAGCGTCCGGAAGGCCCGGCGGACCGCCGAGACATCGGCGTCGGGGGTGACGCCAAGCATGTCGTAATACGTAATCGTCCTGGTCATGGCCTGCTCCCGAAGCTCGTCCGCAGACGCCCGCTTCGATGGCGCCCCGCGCGGGCCCGCCCGACGGGTCCGCGCGTCGCCTCCTCTCGCCCGACCGATGCCGGACAAGGGGCACATACCAGGTTCCGTCCCCGGGCCGTATCCTCCGCGATCCGGGGGCTTCGCCACCTTGAACACTACGATTCATTCGGCCCCGGTGCGCCGGAAACCGCCGAAAACCAGTTGACTCCGCCCCCGAGGCCGCGCACTTTGAGCGTCTGGAATGAACCCCCGGAGGCAAACCCCATGGGCAGCAACGATCTGAGATTCCGCCAGGTCCACCTGGACTTCCACACCAGCGAGCACATCCGAGGCATCGGCGCCGAATTCCGCCCGGACGAGTTCGCCGACACCCTCGCGGCCGCGGCCGTCGATTCGGTCACCTGCTTCGCCCGCTGTCACCACGGGTGGCTCTACTATCCCTCCAGGGCGTTCCCCCGGCACGTGCACCCGCACCTGGAGCGCGAGAACCTGTTGGGCGAGCAGATCGAGGCATGTCACCAGCGCGACATCCGCGTGCCGATCTACATCACCGTCCAGTGGGACCAGCTCTCGGCCGAGCAGCACCCCGAATGGATCTGCCGGGCCGACGACGGCAGCCCGATCACCGAGGCCCAGAGCGACCAGTCGCACTACAATGCCTTCGCCCCGGGCTTCTATCGTTTCCTGTGCGTCAACACCGCCTATCGCGACTACCTCAAGGAGATTACGCGGGAGGTCATGCAGACACTCCCGACCGACGGGCTGTTCTTCGACATCGTCAAGCCGGTGGCCTGCTCGTGCACCGCCTGCCGGGCGGCCATGGAGAAGCGCAGGCTGGACGCCTCCCGCTTTGAGGTCCGCCGCGAGTTCGGGCTGGAAGTGATCAGCGATTTCATGCACGACATGTCGGCCTTCGTGCGGGGCATCAACCCGGGGGCGACGATTTTCTACAACTCGTCGCACGTTTCGCCGGGGCATCGTCCCTGGATCGACGCCTTCTCGCACCTGGAGTTGGAGTCGCTTCCTTCGGGCGGCTGGGGGTATGCCCACTTCCCGTTGACCGCCCGCTACGCCCGCACCCTGGGGCCGGACATCATGGGCATGACCGGCAAGTTTCACACATCCTGGGGCGACTTCCACTCGTTCAAAAACCCCGCGGCACTGGAGTTCGAGTGCTTCCACTCCCTGGCGCTGAACGCACGCTGCTC
>JBKHHV010000345.1:0-3273 GCA_046539005.1 Phycisphaerae bacterium | reverse complement strand
GCGCCAAGGAGCAGTCCATGAAAGAGTTTGATCGGCTCTGGGCGACCACCCATCGCGACCTGCCCTTCCCCGGCGCCATGCAGGACCGGCACGGGAAGATCCACTTCGCGGTCTATGCCCCGGGCAAGGACAGCGTGCACCTGATCGGCGACTTCAACGACTTCGACCGCCAGGCCGATCCGCTCGAACAGGTGAGCGATCAGGGACTCTGGACGGTATCCAAGCAGTTGCCCGAGGGCGACCACGCCTACCAGTACGTCATCGACGGTGACCTGGTGATCTGCGACCCGTACGCCCGGCGCGTGGATCACCCGTCCGACGGCGGGGTTGCCCGGGCCATTGCGGAGGTCGGGGCCACGCCGTATGAATGGCACCACGACGGGGAGGACCGCCCGGGGCGAGAAGATCTGATCGTCTACGAGATCAACCTTCCCGATTTCACGCCGGGCGGTGGGTTTCGCGATGCGGTGGACAAACTGGATTACCTCGCCGAGCTGGGGGTCAATTGCATTGAGCTGATGCCCGTTTTCGGTGTGGAAGAACACGACAAATGGGGCTATACGCCGACGCTCCTGTTTGCGCCCAATCAGGAATACGGCCGCCCGGAGGAACTGAAATGGCTGGTGGACGAATCGCACCGGCGCGGGATTTCGGTGGTTCTGGACATCGTTCTCACGCACACCGGCCGGGAGCACCCGTTCAACCGCATGTATGACTACGACGACAGCCCCTGGTACGGACAGGGCCCGGTGCAGGAGGACAACGAATACGGCCTGCCGCAACTGGATTACTGCAAACCCGCCGCCCGATGCTTTGCCGGCGATGTGATCGAATACTGGATGGAGGAGTATCACGTCGACGGCTTCCGCTTCGATTACCTCAAGAATGTCGGGATCAGCGAAGACGGCCATGGAATTCCTACGCTGGTGGAAGAAGCCCGGCGGGTGCGGGCCAACGTGCTGCTGATCGGCGAACATCTGCCCGAGGCTCCGGAGATGATGATCGATACCGACCTGGACGCCTGCTGGCACGCGCGGTTCAGCCACGCGATGAAGGCATTGCTGACCGAGAGCGAGGTCATGGGCTATGACTGGGGTGACTTCGAGCACTGCGTCAACGTGCTCGACGCCGAACAGGAGGGCTACGGCGACCGTCCGGGCTTCATGCTGAACTACACCGAGAGTCACGACGAACAGCCGACGGTTCTGGAAGCGACGAAAGCCGGATTCGACGAGAAAATCGCCCGCCGCAAAAGCGCGCTGGGAGCAACCGTCCTGCTCACCGCCGTCGGCAAGCCAATGCTGCACGCCGGGCAGGAACTCGGCGACGACCAGGCCATCGACATGAACGACACGCCCGTCCCCTGGGACCGGCTCGACCGGCCCGGAGGCGCCGGCCTGCACGACCATTACCAGCGCATGTGCCGCTTCCGCCATGACCATCCCGGGCTGCAGTCGGAGAATCTGCAGATCGACCGCATCAACGCCGACAGCAAAACGCTGGTCTATCATCGCTGGAATGACGACGGCGACGAGATCGTCGTGGCCGTCAACTTCCTCGGCCGATCGCAGACGGTGCAGGTGCCCTTCCCACGAGACGGCACCTGGCGGGAGCTGTTCACCGCGCAGGACATCGAGGTGACCGACGGGACGGCAGAGGTGGAGATCGACCACTACGCAGCCCGCATCTTCACGCAGTAAGACAGACAACCGAAAGGATCGCAGTGATGGTTCTCACCCACCGACGCCCACAGGGCGCGACTCGACCGGCGCTGCTGGCGATTGGTCTGGCGGCGCTGATCTTCTCGGCGTGCAACGGTACGGACGCAACGCCATCGTCGCCGAGCGGGTTCGAGTTGCCGTGGAGCCCGGCGAGCCTCTCGGGCCGCAATTTCACAGTACCGGGCGTGGACAACGTGCCGGACATCTACGGCGACGTCAGCGACCCGGACCTGGTGGTTTTCATGGGCGGCAACCAGTTCATGGTGGTCGATGACCTCGTGACGGCCTTCAGGAAAGAGCACCCGCAGGTCAAGAAGGTGCTCGTCCAGACCCTCCCGCCGGGCATCCTCCAGGACCAGATGAAACAGGGCGGACTGGTCATCGGCAAGATGCGCCTGTCCTACCGGCCTGACGTGTTCCTTGCCGGCAGGCAACGATTGCGGGAGATGCAGAGCAAGGGCAGTCCGTTCCGTCGGATCGAGACGTATACTTCCAATCGCCTGTCGATCATGGTCGCCGAGGGTAACCCGAAGAAGATCTCCGGGCTGAGGGATCTGGGCGACGGTGACGTGCGGGTGGCCATGCCGAACGAAAAGTGGGAAGGGATTGCCGACCTGATCCGCCGGGCCTACCGCAAGGCCGGCGGGGACGATCTGGACCGGCGGATCATGCAGGAGAAGACCCGCAACGGGACCACCATGATCACGGACATCCATCACCGCCAGACCCCGCTGTGGATCCTCGGCGGCCGGGCGGATGCGGGCGTCACGTGGAAAACCGAAGTCACCCATCAGAAGCGCCTCGGGCATCCGATCGACGGCGTGGAACTCCCCGCCGGGCACAACGTCGCTTCCACATCGGCGGCGGGCGTGTTCGCCGACGCGCCGCACCCGAAAGCAGCCGAGGCGTTCGTGGGCTTCCTGATCTCCGACACCGGCCAGGCGATCTACCGGCGATACGGCTTTGAGCCGCCGAAGTAGCCGGCCCGCTCCATCAATGGAGATCAGAACCTGCTACCGGCCGTTGTGGGTGGTCGCGTGGATGGCCGCTTCGGCGCGGCTTCTGGGATTCCGCTTCCGCGCCACTTCATCGAAGTCGCCCCGCAGGGCGCGCAGCGCGTAGCGTTCCTGATCGATTTCCTTGGTGGTTCTGACGCCCATCCGTCGGAAGATGGACACCGGCGGGCACCAGCCCTGGATCGCGTGCTGGAGCAGGAACCCGGCGACCGCGAACGGGAGCAGGCGGAAGAACTTCCACCGCTTGCCCAGCAGGAGGCTCGCCAGCGTGATGGTTGCGGCATTGGCTTCGAGGGTGCGTTCGATATCCCACTCGCCGTCCAGGGTCTGCAGACGTTCGTCGATGGCGTCGAGGCGCTCGGCCAGGTCACGGACGTGCAACTTCAGGTCCAGTTCCGCCCGCTCGTTGGCCGACCGCGGCGAATGCTGCTCGACTCGTCCTCTTGATTTTCTGCTGTGACTCATCTTCACTCTCCTCTGGAGCGAGTGACAGCACTCTTTTCCGTCACTCACTCTGAAAACTCAACCGTTGACCA
>JBKHHV010000344.1:0-3279 GCA_046539005.1 Phycisphaerae bacterium | reverse complement strand
GCTGGTACAGCCGGATTATCAATCGAGCGTGGTGGGCTTTCGCCTGGCGGCGATGCCCGAACCGCTCGGACTGGAAATGCTTGCCGCGTCGGTCCCCGGGGAAACCTGCCGCATCCTCGATATGCGAATCGACAGCGACCTGGACGGGGCGATCGCCGACTTCGCCCCGGACCTGGTGGCCGTCACGGCCCTGACCCCGGAGGTCTACGCCGCCCAGGACGTCCTCCGCCGGGCGAAGGAACTGGACGCCGACATCTTCACGCTGATCGGCGGGCATCACGTCTCGCTGCTGCCGGACGACTTCCGCCTGCCCTATGTCGATGCGATCGGCCTGGGTGAGGGCGAGCTGGTCTTCCCCCGGCTGGTTGCGGAGCTGAAGGACGTGCGCGACCTGGCCCGGGTGCCGGGCATTCTGTGGCGCGACCGGGAGGGCAGGTTCGTTCAGAACGCCCCGGCCGATCGAGAGCTGAACATGAACGTCCTGGCTCTGCCCCGGCGCGACCTGACCGAGCAATACCGCAGCGAGTACTTCTTCCTGTTCGACAAGCCGGACACCTCCGTCGCCACCGGTCGCGGCTGCCCGTATCGGTGCAACTTCTGCTCGGTGTGGCGATTTTACGACGGCCGAACGCGGCAGGCGTCGGCCGAGCGGGTGGTGCAGGAGGTCGCGTCGATCGACACCGACCACATCACCTTCGTGGACGACAATTTCCTGATGAACTACCGGCGGGAGAACGAGATCGCCGACCGGATTCTCGCCGAGGGCATCAAGAAGCGTTACAGCATGGAATGCCGCACCGACTCGATCGTCCGTCACCCGGAACTGGTCGAGAAGTGGGTCGACGTGGGGCTCTATGCGGTGCTGCTGGGGCTGGAAGGCAGCGACGAGACGCTCCAGAGCGTCAACAAGAGCAACAACGCGAAGATCAACGACGAGGCGATCCGCATCCTGCAGGACAACGGCGTGATCATCTGGGGGGCGTTCATCGCCGATCCGGACTGGGAGGCCGACGACTTCCGCCGCCTGCGGGATTACGTCAGCTCGCGGCAGATCACCCACACGCAGTTCACCGTCCTGACGCCCCTGCCCGGCAGCAAGCTGTGGGAGGACCGCTACGACGAACTGCTCACCCACGACTACACCTGCTACGACTGCCTCCACTCGGTGCTGCCCACGCGGCTGGACCGCGAGGAGTTCTACCGGCAGTTCGCCACCCTCTACCGCCAGGCCGACCTGACGCCGTACTGGGACCTGGTGAGCGAAGGTAAGCTGACGATCGACGACTGCCGCCGCGGCAAACGCATGCTCGACTCGATGTCGCGGTGGGAGTCCTACCTGCCCGACGACCCGATACTGGGCAACAAGACGGCCTCCGGCACCTGAGCACCCGGAAGCACAGCAGAGACAGGGCAATTTCCTCGGATGGGGAACCGCCCGCGGTCTGCCCCGGCTCGGAAGTTCGCGCCCGGCCAGCTTCAGGGCCCTGAAAGCGGCACGAAACGCACGTCCGAGCGGTCCTCCAGCGGACCCAGCAGCCAGTTGCCCCAGCAGATCAGAATCGGACCCACGTGGTGCCCGACGAGCTTCCCGTCGCGGGCGTGCATGCGGTGGCGGGCCTCGATGTCGTATCCCAGCCCGCGGTATCCTACCGTTCCGCCGTCGCCCATGGACCATACCTCGGTGGCGAACACCGGCCTTTGCCCTTGCCGCACGCGATCATAGTCGTAGCGACTGAACGCCAGCCGCAGACCGGCGGCGGTTGTCCACAGCACCACCGCGATTCCCAGCCCTGTCAGCAGCTTCCTGCGGGTCCGGCTCATGCCCGCCCCCCGCCGATCCAGCTCACGCCGTCGTGGCCGGCGTCACGGAGACGCTGGGCGATCTGCCCGGTGTGATGCTCGACGTGGCGGACATTCATGAACTGGTGTTCGAGCTTCGTCAGCTTGTACCACCAGAAGCCGCAGTCCTCGGCCTGCAGGTCCAGCCGTTCGACACCGAGGTCGATCATCTCGTCCACCTCCCGCCAGTAGTCCAGCACCTGCCGGCGCGTGTAGGGCTCGCCGGGGTCGGGCTTGTCGTGCGGCGGCCAGGGCAGTTCCTCCAGGAACTGGGCCTGCTCGCGATGGTGCTCCCAGGGCCGGAAGTCCTCGTCCCGCGGCTGGAGGTAGAGGTGCGTGTAAAACACCGCGTGGTAGGCGACCTGCCAGGTGGGCGCGGGCACACCGGCGAGCCACAGCTCGTCGTCGCACTGTTCGATCGCCTCGCGCAGCGTCGCCAGCGCCGCGTGGTACTGGCTCTTGAGAACCCGCTTGATCTCCATGGCGTCACTCCCTGTTCGGTGGGGCTTTCCCAGAGATACCATGGCAGACGCGCAGCAGCAAGGCCCGCGCGGCAAGCCGAGCGGGCCCGGCCGCGTGCGGGCGCCGGTTCGTTCGCCATTCCCACCACGAGCATCCCCAGCAACGCCAGGCAGACGGATTTGCGCATCGGTTTTCTCCTATGATCGGAAATGCCTGTCCCCTTCCCCGCGAGTGGGCGAAGGCCTCAGGGTGACATGGTCAGGATTACAGCCCCGACGGCCGGTTCTGTCAGCAATGGCTCGCGGACCCTGCGTGGAGGTCTGTCTCCGAAATTGTGGCGCCGTCGGGGGTTTGGGGAACACTTGCGGCCGCGCGGGGGTATAATCCGGGCAGGCCGAATGCGTGGAAGACCGCTCCCCGCAACCGCGGGGGGAGGAAAGTCCGAGCACCACAGGCCACGGTGGTGGGTAACGCCCACCGTCCCTCCGGGGACAGGGAAAGTGCCACAGAAAAGATACCGCCGGTCCACGAGCCCCCGTCAATGGCCCGGGCCGGTAAGGGTGAAATGGTGCGGTAAGAGCGCACCGCGGCGGGTGCGAGCCCGCCGGCAGGGCAAACCCCACCGGGTGCAAGGCCAAGCAGCGATCCGTGACCTGGCCTGGGTCCACATCGCGGGTAGGCCGCTTGCTCCGAAAGGGAGCAGAGCCCGTCGGCAACGGCGGGTCCAGAGAAATGGTCTTCGCCGCGGCGCCGGCAGGTCCGTCGACGCCGTGGAACAGAACTCGGCTTACAGCGCATTCGGCCGGACCGGCTTTTTCAGGGGAGCACCTCCGACGCCCCGTCAGGACACCAGGCCTTCAAGCCCCCTTGCCCGGTCCCGTCCCCGAGAGCACGGGCCCTGTCTGGATATTTTCCGGTTTTGTCGTAACGTGGTGGGCGGGGGCGCATCCTTTCAGTGGAAAAGGCAGTTTCCTGCAT
>JBKHHV010000090.1:0-13231 GCA_046539005.1 Phycisphaerae bacterium | reverse complement strand
CCCGGCAGGGATCAACACCAACTCCAAGGTCTCCCCCCCGGGAAGCCTCAGCGTCCTGGTGGTGCTCGTCAGCCCCAACGCCTTGGCCGTCTGAGACTGACGACGCCTCGCCTCCGTGGAGGTAAAAGGCCAATCGGGCGAACTGTCTGCGGCATCTTCCTCCTCGTACACCGAGGAGACCACGCTATCGGGCGAATCGTTGTCCGCCGATCCGCTGTCGTTCAGGAAGGCATAGAGACCAAGCAAGCCGGCCAGCACCAACGCCACGGCAAGCCACTTGCCCGCACCGAAGGATGACCCTGCGGATAGCGATGCGCCCCCGGATTCCGAGATGCCCACACCGGCCGAATGGGACGAGGCCTTGGGCGTTGCGCGAACAGACGAGGACTCTGCCCGACGGCTGGACGGAACTGCAGAAGTACGTCCTATGGGGGGCTGGGGCCTGCTCTCTCGATGTGGAGGCCGAGGCGAAGCAGGCGGGGACTTCTGCGGAGCGCCCGACTTGGCCAGCAATGCCTTGGCGGAGGTCGGCCGAACGGCCGTGTCCCGCTCCAGACCCTTCCGAAGGATACTGTTCACTTCATCCGGCACGCTGGAGAGCGGCTCGAAGGGCTTCTGCAGGATCTGCCAGCCCAGATCCCCGTGCGGGCTGATTCGCGGAACACCGGCCAGGCATTCGTAGAGAACGGCTGCGAAGCTGTAGACGTCACTGGCCGGCGTGAGATGCTCGCCACGGAACTGCTCGGGACTCGCATACAGCGGCGTCTGAGACGTTCGACCCGTCACCTGCGTCATCGAGTTGTGGATCTCCCGGGCGATCCCGAAATCCATCAGCTTGGCGACCCCGTCCGGGGTGACCATGATGTTCTGCGGCTTGATGTCCCGGTGAAGAACGCCACGGACCCGCTTGCCACGGGCGTTGGTGTAACTGGCGCCGTGGGCGTAGTCCAGCGCCTCGGCGATCTGCTGGGCCAGGGGTTTGAGTTCCTCCCAGTTCATCTTTCGGTCGTCGCGCTCCACCAGCAGCTCAGCCAGCGTCTTGCCCGGGACGTACTCCATGACCAGGAACTTCGTCTCCCCGCTGCTGTGGAACCCGTACAGCCGGCAGATGCCCGCATGCGTGAGCTGTTGGCCGATGAGCGCTTCGCGCTTGAGGTTGGCGATGGCCGTCGCGTCCCGCGAGAGCATCGCCGGCAGGACCTTCACCGCCACGGCCGAGTCGAGTTCGGTATCCGTCGCCTTCCAGACCTCGCCCATTCCGCCGCTGCCGAGGCGCTGCTCGATGCGGTACTGACCGGCAAGCAGCATCCCCGGGGCGATCTGGCCCGGCTGAATGGTCCTGGAGAGGTCCAGCGTGTCGTACGGGTTGGGGGTTTGCGAAGGGGAGTCCGCCTGAATCGTCTGCGCAGCATCCAGCGTGTCGGTGGGAGAGGCGGCCGCAGTATCGCTGAGCATCGAGCCGCAGTGCTTACACTTGATCGCGGCATCCTGGATGGGTTCGGCGCAGAACGGACAGGGCTTCATGCGACGCTCCCGTCGCTGCCAGTCCGCCCAATCTGTGAATCGTCTCCCGGTTGTCGTCCCGCGTACTCGGCCATCCTGCTCCCCAGATCGTCCTGCTTACCTGCAGGTCTACCCAACACCGTGCGGGTATCCTACCAGAAGACCTCATTTTGTGCACGGGCAGAGCGAGGATTCTGCTGCGTTTGCATTGTCGCGACGGCCTGGAGGCAGCGTTTGGCCTCGGCCATGCAGATCTGGCGGTAGTTGGGCGGATCCCGTGCATGTCATGTAAGCACGGCCCAGACGATGCCGCTCTTAACGTCCGACCGCTCTTGCCACACTCCCACGTGATCTTCCCGGCCAACTCCTTCGTCGGCAGCATCCTCCATCGAACGAGACGGGGCCAGCACGCCGCGGCTGGAGGACTTGCCGGAGGGCGCCGCCGATTCATCCCAACGTGTGTGGGGAGCACGGCAATGGCTGGTGGTAGACGTAACGGAATTGTCGGTAATGTAAATTCCTTGGCCATTCTTCACTTTCGCTGGTCTGGTTTTAGCGATTCCTGCCTCAGTTTGAGCCGCGCCGACCCGGCAGTCCAGCCAGTGATTGTCCGGCCGACTGGTCCGGAGTTCCCACTCGTCCACGGTCCGTTCCCGAGCCTCGGTCTTCACCCGGTACTCGGCCGTCAGGTGGTCGGCCAGCAGGCGATGAGTGCCTGCCTTGCGGCCGAACAGCAACAGGCATCCCGAACCAGCCCGCAGGCTGGACCTACTCAGCACTTGGGCAGCCACGCAAGTGGGCTTCCACACAAACTGTTCTGCCAGAAGGGCTGATAGCTAAGAGAAAGAAGCCCACCGGGACGGCATACCGCCGTCCCGATGAACAGGAAGTACCACATAATCTTCAGCTTGATTTCTGGTTCCGTAGTCTGCGAAGTGCCCGGCCATCCGGTACGGGCAGGCCGCGGGCCTCGTGCCAGACCCGGATCGATCGAGTGATGGTGTTGCGGCTGGTATCCAAGCGTTTGGCGATGTCCCCGAGGGGCACGTCCTGCTCGACCAGTTCCATCACCTCGTCGGCGATCCGCTCAGCCAGCGTCGGCTCTGGCTGGAGCCGGCCCACGTGCTCGCGACCATCGACGGGGTCGAGGCCGTGCTGCTCACGCCACCAGTTCAGCGCCTTGGCTACCAGATTGCGATTCCATCCCACTCTCTCGGCGATCTTGGTGTACTTCAGACCCTCATCCCACAGCCGCTTGACATCCTCGGCGATGCGTTCGTGAACCGGCTGCTGATGAAGTGTGATCTGAAGGCTCTTGTGGCTGCCTGAGTCAATCGAGGCCCCCAGCTCAGTCGAGACCAGCGTCGATACATTCACATCGAAGGTGAGATCCAGCCAGCCCTTCCCCGGTTCGCGTTCCCCACACTGATGCACCTGAATGTTTCCGCTGGTTACCATCTCGACCACCCGCTTCGCCTTTGCCTGGACGAGTTCATCCGTATCGGCAGCAGCCTTCTCCAACGTCTCGGCAAAGCCGCTCAACAACTCCTTAACCGCGTCTTCGGTCGGCACTTCGACCGGCTTTGCCCGGGATGCCTCCAACGCAGCCAATTCCGCACGGACCTCACTCCGGCGGCGACGAAGCGAGGCCACCTTCGCACGGCTTTCATCACGGTCCTCCTCGGTCTCGGCCGCCGTGTCCAGAACGAAATCGATCTGCTGGCCGAGCTTGTCCGCCTCACGCTCCAACTTGTCGGTCTGCCCTGCAGGCGCAGCCTGCTGACGCGCAACAACCTCCTGGCAGGCCTCCACCACCTGCGGCACCAGATCGTCATCGGCCTGCAGGAGAGCTGCTACCTCGCCGCAGACACCTTCGACGGCCATGTCTCGTCGTACCATCGTGAATAGTGGCCGGTCGGCCATATCCTGGCAGACCGGGCATACGTAGTACTGACCGCGACTGCCTCCGACGATGAGCGGACGATCATGATATGCGCATCGCAGCAGGCCGTGCAGCAAGGTCGGCCGCGTAGCTGTCTTGCTGCCCTTGGTCTTGGTTCGCCTCTTCTTCGGGTTGTGCGGGTTGGACTGCAGCAGCGCATGTGCCCTGTACCACGTCGCATCGTCCACAATGCGAAGTTCCTCAACCTGCATCGTCGTCAGCGGCTCATCGCGATGAACCTGCCGCACGTAGTCCTTCCCGTTGAGCAATACCGCCTTGGTTCGACCGTAAGCCCATTCACCCCGGTACCGCGGATTAGCCAGCAGCTTTCGCGCCGCCAGGTAGGTCCATCGCCCACTGGTGCATCGGGGTGGCAACGGCACCCTCCTTTCGTTGAGGCGCCGTACGATCCCAGCAAGGCCCAGTCGGTCTATCACGTGCCAGCGGAAGACGCGTCGAACCCACTGCGCCTGCTCCTCGTCCACAGCGTAGGTCCGGCGCGGCTTGCCCTTCCGAGTCGCCGTCCCCTCAACTTCGATCCCTCGATAGCCAAACGTGATCGTTCCCGTAACCTGCAGCTTATTGAACAGACCAACGTGGGCGGCCCGAATATGCTCCACGTTGTTCTTAGCCTGTTGAGCATCCACGATGCCACGCACCGTCAAGCTCAACTCCCAGTTATCCGCGCCTGTATCAACTCCGCTCCGAATGAACACAGCCCGGCACCCACGTTCGACGATCTCCTCCTGAATGAACTGTTTCAGGCGATAGTCATTGCGCTCCAGACGGCTGGTTGCGAAAACAACCAGTGTCCCGAATTGTCCGTCCTCCAAAGCATCGTGCATGGCCTGGCGGCCGGGCCGACGTCGCAGACGACCGCTCTTGCCACGGTCAACGAACACAAGGTCGTCCGGTACGCTGTACCCGTTGGCCTCGGCCCAGTCACGGCATTCACGAACCTGATCGTCGATGCTGTCCTGGAACTTCGTCGAGTACCGCGCGTAGATAGCCGCGATTCCACGGCGGCTGCCCTGCTCTTGTTGTCCGTTCCCCAGTGAACAGCCGTTGTCGAATTGTACACTCTTCGTCTGCTGCCGTTGTTGCTTCCTATCTCTGACTGCCATGTTCGTCAATCTCCCATCTTCGGGGAAAAGACGCTGTTCCGGCGGGCTAGACGGCGATTGACACAGTGTGCCAATCGCGGTGACCAATCGTGAGAATCCGTGAGAAAGGATGAACAACGGTGAAGAGACACAAAGTCAACAAAGTCAATGCTTTGCAGCCCTATGCGTATCCTCTCAAAGTGTTTACGGCACCCAGCCGAGAGAATCCCACCCTCTCCGTTGACAAAGGCTTCGACCCCGCGTCGGAGCCTTTGGCAATTCAGCGGGATGAGAACCCACCGGGATGCGAGCCGAAGGCGAGTAGACCGCCCGTGGGTTTGACGCCGAAGGCGCCCGCCAGCCGGGAGGCCGCGAAGGGCGAAGCGGAATCCCACCCTCTCCGTTGACAAAGGCTTCGACCCCGCGTCGGAGCCTTTGGCAATTCAGCGGGATGAGAACCCACTGGGATGCGAACCGAAAGCGAGTAGACCGCCCGGGGGTTCGACGCCGAAGGCGCCCGCGAGCCGGGAGGCTACCTGCAGGTTACCATCCCCGATACCGGAGTCGGTATGGACAGCACCATCGCCTCCCGCGTTTTCGAGCCCTTTTTCACCACCAAGGAAAAGGGAAAAGGCACCGGATTGGGATTGGCGGTGGTATACGGTTGTATGAAGAGCCATCGTGGGATGGTTCGGCTGACCACCGAACCGGGCAAGGGGACAGCCGTTCGTCTGCTGCTGCCCGTTACGACCAAAACACCGGAGCCTGCCGTGACCGACGCCAGGGAACTGCCCCAGACCGGCGAGAAAACGTTGCTGATCGTCGACGATGAGGAGATGATCCGCAACTTCGCCGCCCGCATCCTCAAGAGCATGGGCCACAAAACCCTGACGGCCGCCGATGGCGAAGACGCCGTCAGGCAGTTCGCGGACCACCACGACGTGATCGACCTGGTCCTGCTGGACATGGTCATGCCGAAGATGAACGGCGAGCAGGTCTTCGCTCGCCTTCGGGAGATCGACCCGGAGGTGAAGGTGCTGATCTGGTCGGGCTACTCACAGAACGGGTCGGCCGACCTGCTGCTCAGCGAGGGCGCCTGCGGGTTCATCTCCAAACCGTTCGAGCTGGATCAACTCCAGCAGGAAGTCGCCCGCTGCCTGTAGAGGCGCAGCAAACGGGCCCGGCCATACCTGCGTACCGGGCCCGGAGGGGACTATCGCAGTGCTTCACGCATCGGCCTGGACGGCCGTGATGGCGGTAATGAGCACGATGTCTTCCACGCTGCATCCGCGGGACAGGTCGTTGACCGGTTTGGCGAGCCCCAGCAGCAGCGGGCCCAGCGCCGAGGCCTTGCCCAGCCGCTCGACCAGCTTGTAGGCGATGTTTCCGCAGGAGAGGTCGGGAAAAACCAGGGTGTTGGCCTTTCCGGCGACGGGGGAATCCTTGGCTTTGCGCTCGGCGACCGAGGGCACCACCGCCGCGTCGAGCTGCAGTTCGCCATCGATCTTCAGGTCGGGACAGCGATCCTGTGCGATGCGGGTGGCATTGATGACGTGCTGAACGTCGGGGCTGAACGCCGAGCCCTTGGTGGAGAAGCTGAGCATCGCCACGTGCGGTTCGGTGTTCAGCAGCGCCCTGCACGCACCGGCCGCGGCAATGGCGATGTCGGCCAGTTGCTCGTCGGTAGGCTCGGGCACCACGCCGGTGTCGGCGAAGATCAGCGACCCGTCCACGCCGAACTCCTCGACGATGGTATTCATGATCGAGCAGGAACTGACAGTCTTGTTGCCCTCGGTGAGCCCCACCCCGAACAGCGCGCTGCGGACGGTGTCGCGCGTGGGGCAGATGCTCCCGGCGACCATGCCGTCCACCACGCCCGCGCCGACCATCATCCCGCCGTAGTAGACGCCCTTGGCCAGCAGTTTGTCGGCGTCCTGGCGGGACATGTCCTTGTGCTTGCGCCGCTCGTGGAGCGTTTCGATGTACTCCTTGCGGCGTTCGTCTTCCATGTGGTCGAGGATCTCGATCCCGCCCAGGTCCACGCCCTCCTCCTCGGCCGAGGAGCGGATCTTGTCCGGGTCGCCCAGCAGCAGAACGTGGGCGTACTTCCTGTCCTCGATCTGCCGGGCGGCCTTGAGTACGCGGGGGTCATCCGACTCGGGCAGAACGATGCGTTTACCCAACTCGGCGGCTTTCTCGGTGATTTTGTTGACGACGGTGTTGCTCATTGGGCCACCTTTGCTATCTTCGACCAACGGAATACCGAATCTTCCGCGGCGTGGGAGCCAATTTCAAGACTTCTTCCGGCCGGCAGGAGAACTTTCACAAATGGGCCACTGGCGAATCCAACGCAAAGAGCTGACTCAGGTCCAGGTCGTCACCGCGGCGGCGCTGGCGGGAACCTACTTCCTGCTGTGGCCGCTGCTTCGACCCGCCGACCCCCAGGGACCGCTGGCGTTCCTGGCCGGTGGAAACGCCCCCGGAATCGCGCTGGTGCTGGTGGTGATGGCGCTGCTGGCTGCCGCGGCCGCGGCCGTGACGACCCACTCCCGCCCCGTCGGGGCCATGGTCACCGCCCTGCTGGGGACCGGGGGGCTGAGCCTGCATTCCCCGTCGCTGCACGCCCTGCTGTGGGACCGGGACGGGCGGTTCGGCGGCATGTTCACGGGGTTTATCATTGAGCTGCTGCTGCTGGCGATCGGCGTGCTGGTGGTCGACGTGGTGGTCAGCGTGGTCCGCAGCGCCCTTGCGAAGGTCAACCCGGCGTGGGTCTGGAAGGACCCGCTCCAAGCTGCCCCGCCGGCAGAGAATCAGCGCGGCGAGCGCGGCTGGCTGGGCAGTTCGGACGGGGCGATCCTCGCTTTGGTGCGCGAACTGACCCACCGCAGCAGCGACCGGCGGGACACCCGCCGCAGGCGCCTGCAGTCGGCGGGGCTGTGTGCGGTGCTGACCGTGGCGGTTTCGGTCGCCCTGCTGATGTTGCTGATGCAGTCGGACGCCCGGGGGCAGGTGCTGTTTGCCCTGCTGGGGAGCTTCACGCTGGGCGCGGCGATCGCCCACCAGGCGTACCCCACGCGGCTGGTGGGGGCAATCCTGCCTCTGCCGGTGCTGGTGGGCATCGCGTTCTACCTGCTGGGTATGTTCGCCTCGGGCGGTCCGCACGGGGCCCACAACGCCTGGCTTCGCGTGCCCAACTACGCCTACGCCCTCCCGCTGGACTGGATTACCGCCGGGGTCGGCGGCGCGGGGCTGGGTTTCTGGATCAGCTCGCGCATCCACGAACTGCGACACATGGAGAAGAGAGAACAAGGCCAGGACGAACAGACCGCCTGAGCCGGAAATCAACACCGAGAGGAGCATCGAGAATCATGGCCAAGCCTGTCATCGGAGCACAGTTGTTCACCTGCCGCGGGTACTGCAAAGACATCGACGGCGTCGCTTCGACGCTGAAGAAAATCGCCGACATCGGATACACCCACGTGCAGATCTCCGGGTTCGGCCCGGTCGATCCCAAGGACGTCGCCAAGGCGCTGCAGGATGCCGGGCTGAAGTGCTCCTGCACGCACATGGGCTGGAAGCGCTTCAAGGAAGACCTCGACGGCGTGATCGAGGACCACAAGACCTGGGACTGCGTTCACACGGCCATCGGGTCGCTGGGCGGGGGCGATTACTTCAGCCCCGACGGCGTCAAGCGTTTCGCCGAGGAACTCGCCCCCATCGCCGAGAAGCTCGCCGCCGAGGGCATGGACTTCAGCTTCCACAACCACAACCAGGAACTGCAGAAGATGCCCGACGGGCGCACCTGGCTCCAGACGCTGTACCAGGACATCCCCGGCGACGTCCTCAAGGCCGAGATCGACACCTACTGGATCGTCGCAGGCGGCGGCGACCCCGTGCAGTACATCGACATGTGCGCCGGCCGTGAGCCGCTGGTCCACTTCAAGGACATGGTCATCACCGCCGACCGCGAGATCCGCATGGCCGAGATCGGCGAGGGCAACCTGAACTGGTCGGCGATTATCGACGCCTGCGACAAGTGTGGCGTGGAGTACGCCCTGGTCGAGCAGGACCAGACCTACGACCGCGACCCGTTTGAGGCGCTGGAGATCAGCTACCGGAACCTCACTGGGATGGGCCTGAAGTAAACCCATCGCTGAACAAGACGTACAGACGCACATTGGCGGCGGGGGTATCGGCTCCGCCGCCTTTCTGCGCGCGGGGGTGTTCTTCAGGCCAAGACTGAAATACGAAACTCGGTTGTTTTTTTCGCCTAAAGACGGTAGAATCTCTCCCGTTCGCGGTCCTCTTGCTCCGCCGTATCTTTCCCGAAGGAGCAAGACATGAAGAGAGGAAACCCGTCCCGGGCCCTGGTGGGCCTTGCCCTGACTCTCGTTATTCTCGTCAACCCCCTGTCGGCCGACCCGCCGGCAAGTTTCGACCTCCGCGACGTAGGCGGCCAGCAGTACGTCTCCACCCGCATCGACGACCAGGTGGGTCCCGGGCCCTGCTGGTCTTTCGCGATCATAACGGCCGTGGAGTCCAACATCCGCATGCGGGGAATGTGGGAAGGGGAGCCCAACGACCTGAACCTCTCCGAGCAGTTCCTGCGCTGCAACGAGACCTCGGGAGAGGGTTATTCACATACCAGCCCGGGTTACACCCGCGTGCCCAACCGGGCCGGGCGCGAAATGATGGGAATCTCTCACATGGCTCGGCTGCATGGACCGCTGTATGAGTCGCAGGTGCCATTTGAGTACTACGAAGACGACGCCGACTACTACGACGCCATTTACTCCTCAATCTACCCGGACAAAACCCAGCCGGGCTGGGATTATGCCACCCCGTTCCCCGCGGTCTATGAGTCCAATTGCCAGGGGAAGTACTTTCTGAAGCGGTCGGTCCGCGTAAGCGGGCACGACGCCATCAAGCAGAAGGTGATGACGGTCGGCGCGCCCTACGTCAGCATCTACCACAAATTCGAGGCCTACGACCCCGCCACCAACACCTACTACGACGACGGCACCGCCTCCGGCGACGGACTGGGCGGACACGCCGTGAACATCATCGGCTGGGACGACAGCAAGGTCGTCCCCGGGGCACCCAACGCCGGGGCCTGGCTGATCAAGCACAGCCACGAGGTCGACGCCCAGGACCCGGATTACGACGACCATGCCGGCGAAGCGCCCACCTACTTCTGGGTCTCCTACGACACGCCGACGAACCGTTTCATGGACTATTACGGCGAGGTAGCCTTCTTCGATATGGGGACCAAGGAGCACATCCGCTCCGTCCATTTCACCGACTACGGCGGCGACAATGGCTCGAGCCTGTATCCGCGGGAAGCCGACGAGGACGACGCCGACTACTCCCAGTGCGCAACGGTCTACGAAGCCGGCCCCCAGCGGGAGTTCATCAAAACCCTGAGTTTCTTCACCCGCGAGGCCGACCAGCCGTACCAGTTGCGGCTGTATGGATCGATGGCCGACCTGGAGACCGGGGCCCCCGCCCTGCGGGAGGTCGCCGGATCGGCCGACCTGCCGGGCTACCACACCGTCGAGTTGCCCCAGGCGTTACTGGTGGACGCCAACGACGACTTCGTGGTGCATCTGGATTTCACCGACGGCTCGGACGTGGCGGCCAGCGTCTCTTCCGACAACGGCAAGGTCATTGAAATCCTTTCCGAGGGCAGTTGTTTCTACTTCGTCGGCGGCGAGCAGAACACTTGGAAGGACATGTTGTACGAGTACATCGAGTACGGCGGCGAACCCGCCGAGGCGAATTGGCAGGCGTGGACGGTCAAGGCCTACGGGGTGGATATCTTCGCGGGCGACGCCAGCCTCGACGGAACGGTCAGCCTCGCCGACCTCTCGGCCCTGGCGGCCAATTGGGGCTCCGCCGACGCCGACTGGGAGATGGGCGACTTCAACGGCGACGGGGAAGTGTCTCTGGCCGACCTGTCAGCCCTGGCGGGCAACTGGGGCAAGAGTCTGCCCGGCAGCAGCCCGGCCGGCGGGATCGGAGCCATTCCGGAGCCGGCGTCGCTGGCGGTTATCGCGTTGGGAACGGCCGCCCTGCTGCGGCGCCGACGCCGCTGATCGCCCCCACGGTACTGCAAGCCCACCGACGCGAACGCCCTTCGCCTCGGTGGGCTTTTCTTTTGTTCGAGAACTGGGGTAATCACTGGTTGTCTGGAGTCCCCCAGCTCCATAGAAATACCATTGAGGTAAGCGCGACCCCCAAGGCGAAAAGGGAAGGCCTCGGACGGGTCGCCGACGCAGCGGCGGGCAGCGTTCGCTCCATATCCTCCTGTCGCATCACGTCACTTCTCGACGCGGACGGAACCCCGTCGGCTAATCCCACGGAAGGTACCGAAACGCATTCTCCACAGGCCGGAAGCCCGATTGTGGTTTTTCGAGGACACTGACTTATCCGTACGGCCGGGTTCGGAGGGCCTGGCCGGGGCAAGTGGCTGCAGATGTGCTGACGACGGGGGACTGCAAGGAGAAGCAAGCTGAGGGCGGCAGAGGGTCGGAGTCGGACGCACCCCCGGCGGCGACCCGCAAGCGAGGATGACGTAAAGGAGGCTGCTGAAAGCGTACGTGACAGAACGCACGCGGACATCGGGCCCGGCCCGGCGGAAGGAAAAGCCGTCGAGCCGGGCTCGGCGTTTGCGCGGGGTCGGCCTGGGCGAGATCAACGGCCGGCGATGGCCGAGGAAATCGGCAGCAGCACCTGGGGGAGGATCGTCCCGACCACCAGGTCCTCGCACAGGCGGCACTGCTCGGCGATGGCCTGGGGGAGGTTCAGCAGTTCCCCCGGCTTGGGGTAGCGCCGAACGGTGAAGTATACGGTGATCGGCTCGTTGTCGTAGCTGCCGGTGCGCACCTGGTAGCTGTTGGAGCGGGTCTCCACCGCCAGGCGGGCCTGGAGGTAGCATTCCTCGTCCAGGGCGATAACCACGCCCGGCTCACACTCCAGTGGGCGCACCGGGCCCTCCAGCATCAGCCCTCCCAGCGGAGAGCCCTGCAGCAACGCTTGGGCGACGATCTCGTCGCGGTTGCCGCGGTAGTCGAGGTTGAAGCCGAACAGCACGTCCATGGCGTCCACGTCCAGCGGGCTGCAGCCCAGGAAGTACACACTGCGATCCAACAGCCATTCGTGAAGGTGATACGCCTGGTCGGCCCGTTCGGGGTTGAACGCGCCGGCCGTCATGCGATTGCCCGCCAGCTCGATCCACTGGTAGCTTCCGCTCTCGCGGTCGCCTTCCAGGATGAACTCACCGCTGCCCTCCCGCTGGTAGAAGGTAGTCATCTCGGGGAATTCCCGCTGCACCGCCTCGAAGAAGTGCAGCACGGTCTCCCGGCTGGAGGGCAGTTCGAGCGTGGTCTGCAGGTTCGAGTTCACGAAGAAATCGTCGGCCACGCTGTTGAATTCGACACTCATCTCGCCGTCACTCCTGACGTTGGCGGTTGGCTTTCAGACAAGGCCGCACACTATACAGACCGTCCCCCCACGGTGCAACCGCATCCGCGGGGCGGTTACTTGCTGCGCTTGGCCCGGACGTGCAGCCTGGGGGCCTCTTGGTGGACCAGGCTGCCTTCGGTGATGCTCTCGGTCACGAACGTGTTCCCCGACACGGTCACTCCCCGGCCGATGACGGTATCTCCGCCGAGGATCGTGGCCCCGGCGTAGATCGTGACGTGGTCCTCGATCGTCGGGTGCCGCTGCAGCCCCTTGATGATCCGCCCGCGTTCGTCCTTGGGGAAGCTCTTGGCACCCAGCGTCACGCCCTGGTAGATCTTCACGTGATCGCCGATGCGGGTGGTCTCGCCGATGACCACGCCGGTGGCATGGTCGATGAAGAAGCTCTTGCCGATCGTCGCGCCGGGGTGGATGTCCACGCCGGCCACGCTGTGGGCATGCTCGGACATGATCCGCGGCATCAACGGCACGCCCAGTTCCAGCAACTCGTGGGCGACACGGTACACCGTCACCGCGTAGAAACCCGGGTAGCAGTAGACGATCTCCTCGATGCTCTTGGCGGCCGGGTCGCCGTCGCAGGCGGCCTGGGCATCCAGCGCCAGGGCGTCGCGAATCTTCCCCAGCCGTCCGAGGAACTCGATGGCGATCTCGTGGGCTTCCTTACGGCAGTTCTCGCAGTTTTCCTCGGTGCAGTCGTCGCGGGAGGAGCAGATGCAGTGGTAGACCTGCTCGGCGAGCCCGGTGCCCACCTGCGCAAGACGGGTGCCCACGTAGTAGCGGATGTTCTCGGGGGTCAGTTCGCGCGTACCGAAGTAGCCCGGAAACAGCAGCAGGCGGATCTCCTCCACCAGTTCGACGATCCGCTCGCGCGACGGCAGGAACGCCTGCCCGATCCGCTGGTTGCGGGGATCGGTCCCGTAGCTGGTCAGGAGGTCTTCGGTCAGTCGGTCCAGGTGCTTGCTGAGGGCCTGATTCATGGTCGTCTCCATAACATACGGCGTATGCTCCATTCTAGGCCAAGCCCGATCGGCTGTCACGCCTTGACGTCGAAGCCGTCGGCCGCCATCCTGTACCCCGACCGATTGCACGCGACCGCAGGAGACACGCACATGAAGCCCACCGTCCAGATCATTGCCGACCAGAAATCCTGGATCATCGAGAGCAGCACCGTCCGGGCCGCGGTCACCCAGCTCGGGGGGCA
>JBKHHV010000089.1:0-13262 GCA_046539005.1 Phycisphaerae bacterium | reverse complement strand
CGCCGGGCTCTGGATCGGCCGACGCTACCAAGACGACTTCCTGAACCCCACCAGCAGCCCGACGCGTCGGATCATGGGCGTGGGCGAGGCCGACCTGTACTCGAGCGGCAAGCCGCAGGGCGGGGCGTCATTCGCGGCGATGGGGTACATCCACAGCGATCTCGACCAGTGGCCCGGATGGCACAACGGCTGGAATCCGGGGAACCCGAATTTCCATACCGACAAGTACATGGTGGCCGTTTACGTGGCCGCGGCGATGCTGGACCACCCCCACGCGAAGGAATGGCTGGACTTCGGATACGCCAACTTTCGCGAGGACCTCGGCAAGGTGCTGCTGGCGCCCGATGGTGTCGGCTGGGAGTGCCCCGGATACAGCGGCTACTCGTTCGGGCTGCAGATGAAGATCGCGAAGATATTCCTCAACGTGGGGTATGGCAACCCGGTCGCCGAGGACCCCTTGGCGAGAAAGACGGGCATCTGGCATCGCAAGCTGCTGACCCCCGTGGACCCGCGGCTGGGCTTCCGGCACGAGGCACCCCACGGCGACACCCACCGCTGGACCAGCGGAATGAAGAGCGGCTTCGGCAAGCTGGCTGCCTTCTACGCACGCAAGGACCCCGCCTTCGCACGCGAGATGGCCGGCACGTGGGCGATGCTCCGCTCCATGGGCTACTCCGGCGGCGGAGTCCGCGAGACGCTGATCGACATGGACCCCTCCATCGCGCCCATGGAGCCGGAGAAGATGGACTGGTCGTCGGAGGCGTTCTACGGCTTCGGGGCGATCCTGCGGAGCCACTTCGGCACCGACCGCGAGACGTTCTGCTCGGTCAAGGCCGGGCCTGCCCGCGGCCATTACCACAACGACGAACTGGCGTTCCACTACTACGCCGGAAACACGCCGATCTCACTGGATTACAACTGCTCGTATCACCCCCGGGCCGATCACGCCTGCCTGCACAACTCCATGACCTTCGGCAAGGAGGGCACGGTGCGGCACAACGCCCGCAACACGCAGGTGCCCGCCCACGAGCAGATCTACGGCACCGCCCGGGTCGGAGCGTTCAACACCTCGGTGCATGCCGACGCCCTCGTCGCTGAGCGCACCAGCGGCCGACTGGTGATGCAGCCCATCGACCCCAAGGACCACGAGTTCGCCCGCGGGTACCCCTCGCAGCAGGTCGAGCCGATCACCCATCGCCGGTTCCTGGTGATGGTCAAACACCCCGAGGACAGCAAGCTCGCCGACTATCTCGTGGTCCGCGAGGAAACCAACAGCACCGTGCCCCAGCAGCTTAACGTGCACTTGCTGGCGCGAGACGCCAAAGTAGACGACGACCGCGTGACCCTGACCGGACAACTGGACAAGGACATCGTGGTGGCAATCGCCGAGGCCAAGGACGCGAAGATCGAGAAGCGCAGCTACTGGTACCGCGGCGACCACCACGGCGGCCCGCTGAAGTACGCCATCCGCCCCGGCGAGTCGATGGGCAAGTGGCGCAGCCGTCTGCACATGATGATGGAAGACCACGGAGCCCGGCACCTGCCCCTGGAAGGCGACGACGGACACGGCGACGAGAAGGCCTTCGCCAAGCGCGTCCTGGAGACCGACGGCAAGGCGCTGATCGTACCGCCCTTCTGGAAGGGCAAGTGGACCCCGGGTGAATACCAGGTGTGGCTGCGGGTACAGACGGCCGCCGGTGCGCCGATCACCTGGGTGCTGTATCCCCACAAGCGCGGCCAGGAGGCGCCCACCATTGAGCGGATCGCCGACGGCAAGGGCGTGCGTGTGACGCTGGGCGAGGAGTCGGAGGAGATCTACCTCGCCACCGAGCCGGCCGAGGGGCAGAACGGGCAGGTCACCGTCCGCCGCGACGGGCAGACGCACGTCATCCTGCCGCCTTTTTCCGTCGGCAAGTTGCTGGGCATCATCCCCCAGGCTCCGCTGAAGAAGGCCAACGAGGAGAAGTAACAGGCGGCCCACGGAGGCCGCCGAAGCGGGGCGTTTCTGCCGATGCCTCGGAGGCTTCCGCGCCGGGTTCCCCATACCCGACCTGCAAGGACGGCCGCTTTTCGACATGGCCGTCGTGGATGCTTGCATTTCCCTGCCGGTCGACTACACTCACGCAACGCCCCGTCGCGAAGGGGCAGTCGCCAACCTGATTTCACGTCTGGCATTATGCGCGTCGGCCGATCGATAGTTCGCATGCGATGGGGCATTGTCGTCGCCTGGGTCCTCCTGGCGGGGGCGATGTGGGTCTACACGCCCCGGATCGACCCGGCCGCCAACGAACGCGAGCAGTTCCTCCCCGAAGACACCCAGTACGTCCAGGCCGTCCATGCCTGGACCGAAGCCTTCGGCGATCAGGGCGGGCAAAGCCAGGCGGTAGTGGTCTTCGAACGGCTCGGTAAACCGCTTACCGACGAGGACTTCGCCGCCATCGAACGGGTGGCCGGGCTGATCCGCTCCGGCGACATGCCCGGCGACGCGCCGGGCCTGACTCCCGGCGACCTCCAAGGCATTACCGTCAGCTCGCCCGAGTCGGTCGGCGTGCCGAAGATGCCGCTGGTGGACGAACCCATCGTGCCCAACCCGCAGGTGGCGCCGGCCGGTCCCAACGGACAGGCCGCCATCATCGAGGTGGACCTGCCGAGCAATTTCATTTCGCTGCACGCCGATCGGGTGGTCCGCTACCTGCACGAACTGCTGGCGAAGGTCGACCTGCCATCGGGACTGCGCCCGGCGGTGACCGGGTCGGCCGGCTTCGGCAGCGACTACGCCCAGGCCGCCAAAACCAGCTACGCCCGCACCAGCCAGGTCACGCTGGTGGCGGTGATCGTGATCCTGCTGATCGTCTACCGCGCTCCGCTGGCGGCGGTGGTTCCGCTGGCGAGCATCTCGCTGGCGTCGGTGGTGGTGCTCAAGTCGCTGGGCATCGGCGAGGCGATCGGCTACCACACCGGAACGGCCGAGCGCATCTTCGTGTTCGTGCTCATGTACGGGGCAGGGGTCGACTACTCGCTGCTGCTGATCGGCCGGTTCCGCGAGAGCCTGCAGGAATCGCTCGCCCCCGCCGAGGCCGTCGCCAAGGCGGTCAACGCCTCGCTGCCTGCGATTCTCGTCTCGGCGGGCACCGACAGCGCAGGGCTGCTGATGCTCAGCGTCGGGCGATTCGGCATCTTCGCCACAACCGGACCGGCCGTGGCGATGAGCCTGATCGTGGCGATGGCGGCCTCGCTGACGCTGGTGCCGGCGATGCTGGCGATTTTCGGGGCGAGCACGTTCTGGCCGTCGCCCACAAAACAGTGGCGGGCGGGCTCGGCGAAGCGGGCGATGGAAAACGCTTGGCTGTGGCCTCGGATTGCCAAGGCGGTGACCCACCGCCCGGTGCTGATCCTGGCGCTGGTGCTGCTGGTGGTGGCGGCCCCGGCGGTTCGGGGCTCCAATATCCTGTGGCTGTATGACGCATTGTCGGGCTTCGAGCCCAACGAGGAGAAGGTGGGCAACGCCACCGTGGGTCTGGAGATGGCCAAACGCCACTGGCCCGAGGGCGAGGTGGCGGCTACGCTGGTGCTGGTGCAGTCGCAGGAGCCCAAAACGCCCGAGCAGTGGGTGCGCGTAGCCGGCCGCCTTACCCGCACGCTCTACGCCCAGCCGGGGGTGTCCAACGTGCGGACGCTTTCGGACCCGTTCGGACGGTCGGCCACGCCGTTGCAGAACTTCCTGGCGCGGAAGTTCGGCGGCGAGGAGGTGCGCGAGACCTATCTTTCCGACGACGGGCGTACGCTGCGGGTGGACGTGGTGCTGGGCGTATCGCCCCTGACCCACGAGGCGATGCACCTGGTGGAGGAACTGCGCCCCAAACTGCAGGCCCGGCTGGACGAGGCCGCTCCGCAAAGCGAACTTCTCCTGGCCGGTCCGACCGCCGAGATGATCGACGTGCGCGACGTAACCCGCCGGGACATGTGGGTCATCAGTTCGCTGACGCTGGGGACGATCTTCCTGATGGTGCTGCTGTTGCTGCGCGACTGGCTGCTGTCGGGCTTCATGGTGGTCGCGACGCTGATCAGCTACTTCACCACGCTGGGGCTGACCTACTGGGTGGTGACCATCGTGCTCGGGCAGGCGGGACTGGACTGGAAGGTGCAGATCTTCCTGTTCGTGGTGATGGTAGCGGTGGGACAGGACTACAACATCTTCCTGGCCGCCCGGCTGGCGGAGGAGTCTCGCAGGTATCCGCCGCGCGAGGCGGTGCAGCGAGCGCTGGTGCACACCGGGCCGGTCATCAGCTCCTGCGGGATCATCATGGCCGCGACGCTGGGCAGCCTGATGGTCGGCACGCTGGGACTGATGATGCAGATGGGCTTCGCCCTGTCGATGGGCATGCTGGTGGACACCTTCGTCATCCGCCCGCTGCTGCTGCCGTCGCTGGCGGTACTGACCGGCCACACCGGGCAAAAGGGAATCGTCCTCCGTTGATGCCGGGGACCACACCCCGCCCGAGACAGCCCGACGTGGCGAGGGCATCCTGCCGGCGTGCTGTCCTTCCTGCGATAGGCAGCAGGGGCCGTCCCCTTCGCCCTGCTGCTCTCTGCTTCGCTTCTGTCTACTTATGTTGACTCCCGTCGGCCGGGCCGATACGCTCTAGAATCAGGCATCGATGCCCGCAATCAGGAGTATGCTCATGCGACAATGGATCCCCATTCTGCTTTCGGCCGCGCTGCTGGGCGGCTGTGGCGAGTCCCGGACCGACACCGCCACGACCACAGATAAGGCGGCCGTAAGCACCGCCCCCGAACCCACCACGCAGCCGGCCTCCAACAGCGGCCCAAAGCCCGTCATGGCGTACGTCAACGACGAGGCGATCCCCATGGAACGGCTGCACGAAATCCTCGTCCGCAGCGACGGGCTGCAGATCGCCATGCAACTGGTGGTCAACGAGCTGGTCGATCAGGAGGCCCGCGAGCTGGGCATTACCGTCTCGCAGGAAGAGATTCGCACCGAGGGCGACAGCACTATCGCCCGGGGGTTCGGCAAAGACCTCACCACCGAGCAGCGCGACCAGCTCCTGCAGCAGTACCTCAAGCAGACCGGCATCCCTCGCACGCAGTGGGACCTGACGATGTACCGCAATGCCCTGCTGGGCAAGATCGTCGCACGCAACATCGAGGTCACCGACGAGCAACTCCAGGACGAGTTCGGGCGCCAGTTCGGGCGCAAGGCCGTCGTGCGGCACATCGAGGTTTCCTCCACGGCCGACGCCCGCCAGGTGCTGGCGCAGCTCAAGCTCGGGACCGACTTCGCCCAGCTTGCCTACAAGCGGTCCATCAACCCCACCGCCAAGGACGGCGGGCTGCTGCCGCCCATCTCCGCCGAGAGCAAGGGCGTACCGCCGGCAATCCGGGAGATCGCCCTGTCGATGAAGGAGGTCGGCGAGATTTCCGACCCCATCCGCGTGGGCAGCACGTTCCACATCCTCAAGCTCGAAAACATCATCGAGCCCAAGGACGCCGACTTCTCCGAGGAGAAAGAACGCCTGGAGAAGATCGTCCGCGAGCGGATGGTGAACCAGCGCAAGCAGACCCACCTGATGGACCTGTACCGAAAGGCGATTTCCCGCGGGAAGATCGAGTTCGTGAACCCCGAACTCAAGAAGCAGTTCCAGAAGCGGATCGACGAGGAGAAGACCCCGTGAACGAGGGCTGGGGCATCGACGTCTCGTCGCGGATCCGGCGGCTGCCGCCGTACCTGTTCGGGCGTCTCAACCGCCTCAAGTACCAGAAGCGCCGCGCCGGGATCGACATCATCGACCTGGGCATGGGCAACCCCATGGACCCGACCCCCGAGGGGGTGGTGGAGAAGCTCTGCGAGGCGGCCCGCGATTCCCGCAACCAGCGCTACAGCGCCTCGGCGGGAATCTACAACCTGCGGCGAGAGGTCGCCCGGCGATACGAGGCGCTCTACGGGGTCAGCCTCGACCCGGAGACCGAGGTCATCGCGACCATCGGCTCCAAGGAAGGCTTCTCCCACATGTGCCTGGCGATGATGAGCCCGGGCGACACCGCCATCGTCGGCGATCCCTATTTTCCCATCCACGTTTACGGTGTCGCCCTGGCGGGCGGAAACGTCCTGCAGGTTCCGCTGGGCAACGACGAGGCCTTCCTCGCCCGCGTCAAGGACGTCATCGAGAACCTCTACCCCAAGCCCAAGCTGCTGATCCTCAACTACCCGCACAATCCCACGGCCATGACGGTCGAGAACGCCGGCTTCTTCGAGTCGGTGGTGGAACTGGCGAAGCGCGAGGGCATTCTGGTGATCCACGACTTCGCTTACGGGCGGACCTGCTTCGACGGGTACCAGGCTCCGTCCTTCCTGCAGGCGAAGGGCGCCAAGGACGTCGGGGTGGAATTCCTTACGCTTTCCAAGCCCTATAACATGGCCGGGTGGCGCATCGGGTTCTGCGTGGGCAATGCCGAGATGATCCGCGCCCTTGCGACGATCAAGGGCTACTACGACTATGGTATTTTCCAGGCGATCCAGATCGCCAGCATCATCGCCCTGCGGGAATGCGAGCCGGACGTGGCCGACCAGGCCGGGGTGTATCAGCACCGGCGCGACTTGGTGGTCGACGGGCTCCGCCGCGTCGGCTGGGAGGTCGACAGGCCGCGGGCGAGCATGTTCGTGTGGGCGAAGGTCGCCCCCGAGCATCTTGCCGGGCAGGGATCGATCGATTTTTCCATGCGGCTGATGGAAGACGCCGAAGTGGCGGTGGCGCCCGGGCGAGCCTTCGGCGAGCACGGCGAAGGATACGTCCGCATCGCCCTGGTGGAGAACGACCAACGCCTCCGCCAGGCGATCCGGCAGATCGACCGGGCGATGAACAAGGGCATCGTGGCCCCCTCGGCCAGCAAGGTCCGCAAGAGGCAGGGCTAACAGACCATTCACGAGGTGGGAACCGACCACGCATGATCTTCGGGCGTTACGGAACATTCGCGGGGGGCATCGACCTGCCCGACGAGAAGCACCGCACCCTCGAGCGTCCCATCGCCAAGGTGCCGGTGGAGCCCCGCCGGCTGCTGGTGCCGCTGGCGCCCAGCGGGGCACCGGCCGAACCGTGCGTCGAGGTGGGCGAGCACGTAACCGCCGGTGAGATCATCGGTCGCCGCAGCGGCCCGCGCAGCCAGAACGTCTACGCCCCGCTGGCGGGGAAGGTGGGGGGCTTTACCACCGCCCGGGTCGCCGACCGCGACGAATACGCCGAGAGCCCCGCCATCGAGCTGGTGAAACTGTCCAGCCCGCGAAGCATCGCCCCGCTGTCGCCGATCTTCGACTTCCGCAGCGCCGATCCCGAGCAGATCCGCCGGCGGATCCACAGCGGCGGGCTGAGCACCTGCCGCCGGCGTCCCCAGCCGTTGCCGCTGTGGATCGACCGCGCCCGCGAGAACCGCTGCAAGACGCTGATCGCCAATGGGATGGAGAGCGAGCCCTACGTCACCAGCGACCACCGCCTGCTGCTGGAACACGGCACCGAAGTGGTCCGGGGGCTGGCGATGCTCGCCACCGCCATCGAGGCCGGGGAAATCATCCTGGCCGTCGACCAGCGACGCATCGACGATTACCGCGAGTTGGTGGGCCCGGCGAGGCTGTTCGGCATTCGCCTGATTGCGATGACCCACAAGTATCCCACCGGGGCCGACCCCATGCTCGCCAAGGTGCTGCTGCGGCGGGAGGTGCCCTTGGGCGGGACCGTCATGGACCTGCAGGCGGCGATGATCGACCCGGCCGCCTGTTTCGCGGCCTATCGCTGGGTGGTCTGCGAGAAGCCCCCGCTGGGGCGGGTGGTGACCGTCAGCGGCGAGCACGCCGGCAAGTGGGGCAACTACTGGGTTCCCTACGGCATGCTGTGCGAGGAACTGCCGGAGAACCTCGAAGGCACACACATGCACGGCGGGCCCATGACCGGACTGCGCCTGGAGCCCAACGTCGTGGTGGGCCCGACCACCGACGCCATCCTCTCGCTGAATGCCCCCGCGCCCCCGCCGCCGGGGCCCTGCATTCGTTGCGGCTGGTGCACCGATCACTGCCCCGCACGGCTGAACGTGGCGGCCCTGAACGACCTGTTCGAGATGGGCGACGTGGAAACCGCCTGGCGCAACGGCACCCTCGCCTGCGTACACTGCGGGGTCTGCACCTACGTCTGCCCGGCGAGGCTTCCGCTGGCCCAGCGGGTCCAGGAACTCAAACGGGCGATCTACGTTTACCTGCGGCGTTCCAAACACGACGCAGCCGAGCAGGCGAAGGAGGCCGACGCATGAAGCCCGGGCTGGAAACGTCGGCCGCGGTGGTTCCGAAATCGCAGATGCGTTATGGCATCATCGAGTCGCCCTTCCTTCGGGCGCCCGAGGCCGCCCGGACCGTCTACCTGGTGACCCTGGCGACCGCCTGCGCCCCGCTGGTGGGCGGGCTGGTGATGTTCGGCTGGCGGGTGCTGGTGGTTGCGGCTTTGGCGGTCGGGACCTGCACGGCCATGGAGAAACTCTACTACCGCATTACGCGCGTCCCTGCCCTGCTGGGGCGCTCGCACGCGTTCCTTACCGGCTTGCTGCTCACGCTCACGCTGCCCCCGCACGTGCCGTGGTACGTACCGGTGGTTGGCGGGGCGTTTGCGGTGATCGTGGGCAAGGCGATCTTCGGCGGGGTGGGCCACTTCCTGTGGCAGCCGGCGCTGGTGGGTCGATTGGCCGTGGCAGTGCTGTTTGCCGGTACCATGAACCCCCAGACCTGGCCGCTGCTGTCGCGCGAGCACGTGGTCACCGGCGATATCGAGCAGACCCGCCGTGTGGAAGACTACAACGGCTGGCGGTTCCGCCCGGCGCCTCCCGGGGCCGACGGCTTTCGCCTCGTGCCGCCCCAGGAGAAGCTCCGCCAAGCCACTCTTCCCGAAGAGAGCGGGGAGGCGTCCTATTCGGCCCTGGCGGAACTGCGGCAACCGATCCCCGACCCTAGACCGATCCTGCTACTGAACCTCCCGCCGCTCAACGACCTGCTGTACGGTGCGCGGCCGGGCGCAATCGGCGAGACGTGCATCGTGGTAATCTTCGTGTCGGGGCTGTATCTGATCTACCGCAACTACGTGAAGTGGCAGCTTCCGGTCACTATTCTCGCCGCGGCATGGCTGGTGGCGGCGGCCGCCCCGGTGAAGCTTGCCGGTCCCAACCAGACCGTGGAGTTGGTCTGGTGGCCGCTGATGAGCGAGGGGCTCGACGTGGGCTTCACGTACGTCAACTACCAGATGCTCAGCGGCGGGCTGATGCTGGCGGCGTTCTTCTTCGCCACCGAGATGACCTGCCGTCCGGTGACTACCGGGGGACAGGTGCTGTTCGGCGCGGGGGTCGGAGCCGGTGCGATGCTCCTGCAGCTTTACACCACTACACCGATCCCGGCCTACATGGCCGTGCTGGCGATGAACACGCTGGTGCCCGCCATCGACGCCCTGTGGCGCCCGCGGGTGATGGGGCAGAAGCACTTTGCCTTCCTGCGCAGCAAGCTGAAGCTATCCCGCTGAGGTCGCCCCGGGCCCGGTGTAACACATCTCTATGTCCCTACCGGATTTACATACTCTGCCTGCCGAAGCCCTTCCCTTGCGAAGCCGTACCTGCACGGAGCTAACTCAAGAAACCTTCATAATCTGGGCGAATTCTGGTTGTCCTCGGCATTTCAGTGATGTAAAAATAGGCAATCTGGACAAGATGGAGAACACTGCTGCAATACTTTGAGGGGCAGTTTCTGCGGGATTTTGACATAGAAGAGAGGAAGAGGAGTAACTGATGAATTTCAAAGACCTTGCAAAAAACCTGAATAGTCACAATGCGTCAAGCGAAGTCCGGGAAGGCGTCGATAGCAACTATGCACGGACGCAATCGGCTTCGTCAGGGCAATACCAGGAGACGCAGGCCGACACAGAAGAGCAACTGGTGAGATGCAAGGGCTCACTCGACGTCGCAGGAGGCATGGAGGCTTTCAGCCGTACCGAGGCCCTCGAAGGTGGACTCCGAGTCCACGTAATGCCCAGCGCAGAGGTTCCCATGATCGACACAACGACCAGTCACCACAGCCCGTGCACCGAACCCCGCAAGACCAAGAGCGCAATCCGGCTCAAATCGCCGCGAAGGTTCCGTCCGTCCAAGTCGGCCGACGTCTCCTCGGCGATGAATCTCTCCCAGCAGGTTCAGGACCTCCCCGAGGTCCGCTGGGACCTCGTCCGCAGCGTCCGCCGGGAGATCGCCGCCGGTACCTACGAAACACCGGAACGAATCGAAGCCACCGTCGAGATACTCATGAAGGAACTTCTCGGCGAAAAATGAACCGAAGGGCGAACCTGACCCGTCGGCCGCGATAACGCGACGGCCCGGTTCACCGGCAATCTTACTCGACTTGCCAGCAGTGGTTGCAGGATCGACGGCTTCGGGCTCCGGGGCCGTCGATTCTCTGTCAGGAGAACCGAACGCCGAGCGGATCATTACCGCTGGATCAAAAGGGGATTATGAAGAATTGCCGAGGCAGTATCTCTTTGTCATCCAACCCTTTCTGCGTTTTTTGCGATTCCGCACGCGTGAATCCGATGTTAAGATAGAGCGACGTGATAAAATATGGTGACTGGGGAATCTGTGCCGTTTCAGGCCGCCATGCCCCAACCGACACAGAATCCACTGACACCGAGGGAGATCATGAGGGTGGAGCAGAAGGCTGTTTACACAACCGGCGAGGCCGCGGACATCTGCAAGCTGTCGCAGCAGACTATCATTCGGTGCTTCGACAGCGGGCAGTTGAAGGGCTTTCGTGTGCCCGGAAGCAAGTTCCGTCGGATTCCCCATGACTCCCTGATAGAGTTCATGAAGGGGAACAACATTCCCCTGGACGACTTCGAACCCTCCAGCGGGAAGATCCAGGTCCTGATTGTCGACGACGACCCGCAGATCGTGGAGTTGTTCGTGGACGTCCTGAAGGCTGACGGGCGATTCGAGGTGGCCACCGCCCAGACCGGTTACGACGCCGGGGTCATGACCCAGCAGTTCCACCCCGACATCGTCGTCCTGGACTTCATGCTGCCGGACATCAACGGCAACGTGGTCTGTCGGACCATCCGCCAGAATCCGGACCTGAAGAACATCAAGGTACTGATCATCTCCGGCATGGTGAATCCGACCGAGGTCAACGCCCTGAAAGAAGCCGGAGCCGACGATTTCATCAAGAAACCGTTCAACATCGAGAAGGTCATCGAACGCATACTCGAACTGGTCGGTGCCGGAGCCTGACTGAGGCGGCGTACACGTGGGGCGTACCACAGAACAATCAACCGACCTGTCCTCCGAGCGATTCTCCGCCCAGCAGATGGAGGTACTGGTGCAGAGTCTTCAGCACCTCCCCGCCCTGCCGCAGGTGGCTGCCAACGGCATGCAGGCGGCCACGCGCCTGACCACCGATCACCCCGATACGGCTCGAGCGGCGCTGGCAGAACTGGTCTCGCTGGACCCCTGCCTGGCATCGGCCGTGCTGAGAACCGCCGCCACCTCAACCCCCGAGCCGTCCACCAACGGTTCGGTCGCCGCGGCCGTCAGTCGACTGAGCGACGACCGCCTGCAGGCGACCCTGCTGGCGATGCCGGTGCTGGACCTGCCCGACAGTGACTCTGCCGAGCCTGCCTTGGGCGGGTTGTGGGAACACAGCGTGGCCGTAGCCCTTGCCGCCGAGATGCTCGCTGAGTACTGCGAAGGGGGCGTGGACCCCGCCACCGCCCGCCTGGCCGGCTTGCTGCACGATCTGGGCAAGATCGCGTTCATCGCCTCACTGCCCAAGAGCTTCCTGCGGGCCTGGCAGGGCTCGACCACCCAACATGGGAACCTCGCCGACTACGAACGTCAGGTCCTCGGGACCGACCACACCGTGTTCGGCCGGCGGCTCGCCGAGCACTGGGGCTTCTCCAAGCCGCTGCGGGACGTCATCTGGCTGCACATGCAACCCGCCGAGGCGATCCCCGACGCCGTCCCCCACCGTCGACTGATTCAACTGGTGGGGCTGGCCGACACCGTCGCCCGACAGCAGCGACTGGGCACCAGCGGAAACTACACCTACCCCCGCTCGGCCGACCAGACTGCGCGGCAACTCGGGCTGGCCGATGACATCCTGCCCACGCTCCTCCGGGACCTGCCCGGCCGTTTCGAGGAAGCCCTGACCCGCCTGGGACTGCGCGGAAACCAGGACCCCATGCAGTTGGTCCGGACGTTGATGGACGCCAATGCCGAACTCGGGCGGCTCAATGAATCGCTGCGGACCCGCAGCGACCGCCTGGCTTCCCAGGCCGAAGCCCTGCGACAGATCCGGCAGTTCGCCACCGTCCTGCCGACCGAAGCGACGATCGCCGATTCGCTGGTCTACATCGGCAATACCATGGCCGGCGCCCGCGCCGAGCGGGACGAGCACGGCGTCGATGTGGTCGCCTACAGCCTCGACCCCGACGGGCGCGAGATGCTCGCCGTCCACTGCAACGGACAGGACCGCAGCGAGTGGCGCACCCTCGCCTGTTGCGACGAGGTAGACACGACCGATACCTCCACAGACGAGCAACCCGCCACGACCGTGCTGGAGAAACTGCTCCCCGACCCCGGCTCGCTGGCCGACTGGATCGACGTAAGCCGCATGCTGCACCGCCCCCTGGTCAGCGCCGGCCGCTGGATCGGCGGGCTGATCTATCCACCCAGCCCCGAGCCCGGCCAAGAGGACGACGACAGAGGCCGGGCCCTGTGCGAGTCGATGTCGATGGCGCTGGCGGTCATCCAGGGGCGTTCCAACGCGATGATGCTCTCGGAGCAACTCGCCGGCGCCTCCCAGGTGCTCGCCGAGACGCAGGACGTCATCGCCGAAATCAAGACCATGGCCACCATCGAGCAGATGGCGGCCGGTGCTGCCCACGAGATGAACAACCCCCTGGCGGTCATCGCCGGGCGGGCCCAACTGATGAGCGAACGCGCCCAGAGCGACGACGAGAAACGCACCTGGGACATCATTTCCGACCAGGCCCAGCGCGTCAGTGACATTATCTCGGAGTTGATGGACTACGCCGCGCCCGATCGCCCCACGCCGAGGGAGGTCGATGTCCGCCGCCTCATGGAAGAGGCGATGGAGAGGTTTTCGGATTCCGCTCAAGCGGCATCGATTTTCCTCGATAGTAAGGATGAAGAACCGATGCCTCCCGTCTGGGTGGACC
>JBKHHV010000088.1:0-13279 GCA_046539005.1 Phycisphaerae bacterium | reverse complement strand
TCAGCCGCACCTCCATCGCCTTCGGGCTGGGCATCCTGTGCGTGCTGGGCGTCTGGCTGGTGATGGAAGGCAAGAGCGTGGTCAGCGATTACGAATTCGAGCAGGAGATCGGCCGGCTGGAATCCGGCAAAGCCTCCGCCGACCAGACCCCCACACCCGACGACAACACCAAAACCGCGGGCAATACAGAAGACGCCGGGGGCAACGGCGGCACTCCCAAGACCAACGGGGAAGGCGACCCCGACGGCGACAAGCCCCAGCCCAAGCCCGCCGAGCCGCAGGTTGCCTCCTTCGATGAGTACGCCAACCAGTGGGCCCAGTTCCGCGGCTGGCAGGGCATGGCCGTGTGCAAGTTCAAGGACATCCCCACCGAGTGGGACGAGGAGAGCAAGAAGAACATCGCATGGAAGGTACCGGTGCCGATGAAGGGACTCAGCTCCCCGATCGTCTGGGGCGACAAGGTATTCCTCACCGGCGCCACCCGCCAGAAACGCGAAACCTACTGCTACGACGCCAAGACCGGCAAGCTGCTGTGGACCGGGACCTACGAATCCAACCCGGCCGCCCCGACCGACTACTCGGTCTACGACTCGGTCTCCGACGTCATCCACGGGGCGCCCACCTCGGTCGCCGACGGCAAGCACGTTTACAGCTTCTTCGCCAACGGCGAGGTCGCCTGTTTCGACTTCAACGGCAAGTTCGTCTGGTCCAAGTACGTCGCCAGCCCGCTGGACAACGGCTACGGAAACAGCGCCTCGCTGCTGAAGTACAAGGACACCGTCGTCGTCCTGCTGGACGGCGAGGATTTGGGGCTTTACGGGCTCGACGGCAAGACCGGCAAGTTGCTCTGGAGCACCCAGCGCAACGGAAACACCTGGGCTTCGCCCATCCTCATCAAGAGCCCCAAGGGCAGCGTGCAGGTGGTCTGCTCATCGAACCCCGTGGTCGAGGCGTTCGACCCCAACACCGGCGAGCGGCTGTGGGAAAGCAGCGCTGTCCTCGGCGGAGACGTGGCCCCCACCCCCACCTACAACGGCGGGCGGGTGTACGCCGGCATGAAGGACTACTCCCTGGCCGCCTTCGACCCCGACCAGAAGGGCAAGATGCTCTGGGAACTGTGGGAACTGGAAGAGGCCTCCCTGCCCGAGACCACCAGCCCCGTCTCCAACGGCGATCTGGTGTACTACTACGAAGGCTACATGCTCGTCTGCGTGGACGCCAAGACCGGCGAGATCGTCTACGAGCAGGACGTCGGCGACGAGGCCTCCTACGCATCCCCGACCATCGTGGGCGACAAGCTGTACCTCTTCGCCGGCAATCTGACCAAAATCGTACAGGTCGGTCGCGAGTACAAGCTGCTGGGCACCAACAAGCTCGAATCCAATGTCTGGCTCAGCGCCTCCCCGGCGTTCGCGCCCGGGCGAATGTTCCTGCGAGGCGACGGACACCTCTACTGCATCACGAAGAAGGCACAATGACTGAAGTAGACGTAGATCTCGGCTTCGTCGATCAGCTCGTCGAAGAGAAGGGTACCGACGCCAGCAGGACGATCCCCCTGCTGCAGGGCATCCAGGAGCACTACGGCTGGCTGCCCCCGGCGGCGCTGGAACGCCTGCGGGAAATCACCGACATCACCCCCGCCCAGATCGCCGGGGTGTCCACCTTCTACACGCAGTTCCGGCACAAGCCGGCCGGCAAACACCGCGTGAAGGTGTGCATCGGCACCGCCTGCCACGTCAAGGGGGCCGAAGCCCTCTACCAGGCCTTCCGGGCCGTGCTGAACATCGAAGACGAAAACGAAGACACCGACGCCGACGGCATCTTCACCGTGGAGAAAGTCGCCTGCCTGGGCTGCTGCATGCTCGCGCCGGCCGTCCAGATCGACGACCTGACCTACGGGCACGTGACCAACGACAACGCCGGGCAGGTCCTGCAGGACTTCCTGGCCGCCCAGGGCGAGGACGAGGACGACAGCGGGCCCGGACACACCTTCGACGACAGCAAGCCGCTGGGGCAGATCCGCATCTCCCTGGACACCTGCTGCCTCGCCAGCGGAGCCGACAAGGTCGCCCGCGCCATCGGGCACGTGCTCAACCGCACCGGGGCCCCGGCCGTCCTCAAGGGAGTGGGCTGCTGGGGCAAGAGCTACCTCGAACCGATGATCGAGGTCGTCGAGCCCGGCAAGGAACCGATCATCTACCAGGGCGTGCAGCCCGACAACGCCGAGGCGATCGTCCTGCGGCACTTCCGGCCCGAGAGCTTCACCAAGCGGGCAAAGGCGAGGATCTCCGGGGTCATCGACAGCCTGCTCACCGACGAGTCGTGGGACACGGCCGAGAAGCACGCCGTCTGCGCCCACCACCCCTCCGTGCAGGCGTTCGACAGCAAACAGGTCCGCATCGCCACCGAGTACTGCGGCCAGACGAGGCCGACCGACCTAGAGGAGTACCTCAAGTTCGACGGATTCTCGGCCCTGCGCAAAGCCATTACCTCCATGACCCCCCAGCAGGTGGTGGAGGAGGTCTACGCCAGCAAACTCCGCGGGCGCGGCGGCGCCGGATACCCCACCGGGCTCAAGTGGCGCCAGGTGCGCAAGCACGAGTCCGATGTCAAATACGTAGTCTGCAACGGCGACGAGGGCGACCCCGGCGCGTTCATGGACCGCATGCTGCTGGAAAGTCAGCCTTACCGGATCATCGAGGGAATGGCCCTGGCGGCCTACGGGGTGGGAGCCACCCACGGTTACTGCTACATCCGGGCCGAGTACCCCATCGCCGTCGCCCGCTTGCTGGAGGCCATCGACAAGTGTCGCCAGGAAGGCTACCTCGGCGAGAACATCTTTGACAGCGGGTTCAGCTTCGAGCTGGACATCATGGAAGGCGCCGGAGCGTTCGTCTGCGGGGAAGAAACGGCCCTGCTGGCGTCCATGGAAGGCCGACGCGGCATGCCCCGCCTGCGGCCGCCCTACCCTGCCGAGAGCGGGCTGTGGCACAAGCCCACACTGGTGAACAACACCGAGACGCTTTCGATGATCCCGTGGGTGATCCGCCACGGAGCCGGGGCGTTCACCAAGCTGGGTACCGAGACCTCCAAGGGCACCAAGGTGTTCGCCCTGGCCGGCAAGATTTATCGCGGCGGGCTGGTGGAAGTGCCCATGGGCATGACCATCCGCGAGATCGTGGACGAGGTGGGCGGGGGAATCCCCGACGGGCATCAGCTCAAGGCCGTCCAGATCGGCGGGCCTTCCGGCGGGTGTGTCCCGGCGAGCCTCGCCGATACCCCCATCGACTACGAAGCGCTGACCAGCGCCGGTGCGATCATGGGCTCCGGCGGACTGGTGGTGCTGGACGAGACCGACTGCATGGTCGACATCGCCCGTTACTTCCTGGAGTTCACCCAGGACGAGTCGTGCGGCAAGTGCACCTTCTGCCGCGTGGGCACCCGGCACATGCTGGACATCCTGACCCGCCTGTGCGAGGGCAACGCCACCGCCAAGGACCTGGAAAGACTGGAGACACTGTGCCACGACGTCCCGGCCGGGAGCCTCTGCGGGCTGGGCAAAACCGCCCCGAACCCGGTGATCTCCACGTTGACCTACTTCCGCAACGAGTACGAGGCCCACGTGGCGGGCAAGTGCCCGGCCGGCAAGTGCAAGGAACTGATCTCCTACCGGATCAACGAGGACTGCATCGGCTGTACGCGATGCGCCCAGAACTGCCCGGTCGACGCGATCCCGATGAAACCGTACCAGCAGCACGAGATCGACGACGACCTGTGTATCCGCTGCGACATGTGCCGCCAGGTCTGCCCCGTGGATGCGGTGGAAGTAGAGTAGCCCTCACAACTGACGACTAACAACTCACGACTCATAACCAACGAATGCCCAAACTGACCATAGACAATCGCGAAGTAGAGGTGCCCGAGGGCGCCACGCTGCTGCAGGCCGCCAACAAACTTGGCATCCAGATCCCCACGCTGTGCTACATGCCCGGCCTGCCGGCCGCGACCTCCTGCATGGTCTGCGTGGTCCGCAACGTCCGCACCAATAAGCTGGTGCCCTCCTGCGCTACCGTGGCGACCGAAAATCTCGTGATCGAGAGCGACTCGGAGGAAGTCCACGCCGCCCGGCGAAGCGCCCTGGAACTGCTGCTCAGCGAGCACCTCGGCGACTGCGAGGCCCCCTGCCACCGCATCTGCCCGGCCCACATGGACATCCCCACCATGATCCGCCAGATCGCCGCCGGCGACATGCCCGCCGCCATCCGCACCGTCAAGGCCGACATCGCCCTGCCGGCGATCCTCGGACGCATCTGCCCGGAACTCTGCGAACGGGGCTGCCGCCGCAAGGAAGTCGACCAGCCCGTCTCCATCTGCCTGCTCAAGCGATACGCCGCCGACGTGGACCTCGCCTCCGGCGACCCCTACCTGCCCGAGAAACTCCCCGACAGCGGCAAGAGGGTCGCCATCGTGGGAGCCGGACCGGCCGGGCTGGCGGCCGCGTGGTATACGCTCATCGGCGGGCATGCGGTCACGGTATTCGACGACGGCGATCAGCCGGGCGGCGCGCTGCGGGAGATCGATCCCCAGCGACTCCAACCCGAGGCCGTCGACGCCGAAATCGACGTCATCCGCAGGCTGGGCGCTGACATCCAGACCGGCAGGAAACTGGGCGACTCGCTCTCGCTCGACCAGCTCCGAGGCGGCTTCGACGTGGTTATTCTGGCACTCGGTCACCTGGAAGAAGACGAGCTGAGAACGCTTGGGCTCCCCGCCGGGGCCCGGGGCATCGACGCCGACCTCGATACGATGGCCACGCCCATCGACGGGGTCTTCGCCGCCGGGGCCATCGTCCGCCCGATCAACAAGCAGGCGGTCCGCGCCGTCGCCGACGGCAAACACGCCGCCTTCGCCGCCAACGCCTGGCTCGCCGGCAAGCCGTTGCCGAAGATCACCAAGCCGCTGTCGGTCAACATCGGCAAACTGCGGGAGGGCGAGCCCGAGCGGTTCATGGAGCTCGCCTCCGACTCCCCGCGCCAAAAGCCGGCCGCGCCCAACGACCCGCTGGATACTCACCAGGCCGTCACCGAAGCCACCCGCTGTCTGCACTGCGACTGCCGCAAACCCCACACCTGCAGGCTGCGGATCTTCGCCGAGCAATACGGCGCCGCCACCAACGTCTACCGGACCGAACGGCCGGACTTCCAGCAGAACCTCGAACATCCGGAGGTCATCTACGAGCCGGGCAAGTGCATCTATTGCGGACTGTGCGTGCGGATCACCGAGCAGGAGGGCGAGGAGTTCGGACTGAACTTCGTCGGCCGCGGGTTCCGCGTGAAAGTCGGCGTGCCGATGAACCGCAGCATGGTCCAGGCCCTGAGCCGCACCGCCCACAAGGTCGTCGAGGCCTGCCCAACCGGGGCACTTGCGTTTAGGGACGACGTGCCGGCCGAAACATCGACTGACTGATTCCAACACCTTCCGGACTTGCAGCCCGGTGGATATCCGCCGACCTGGCGGCGCTGCCGACCCGCGGCACTTCCTGGCGGAAACTTCTCGCTTTCTGCCCGGCTGCTTCCGAATAGGTAGGAAAGCGCTTGTGGCGCACGGCCGTCGTGCGCCGACATTCCAGACCCCGTGGGGAGACCGACACATGAAACGCAACCTGCTCTGCCTCTTGCTGCTGCTGACCGTCGCCTGTGGCGCTGCCGCCCAGGGCCCGGAGCCCGAGGCGGCCGAACCGGCCGAGTTCTACGACCGCCTGTCCAACCAGGACACCCTCACCGACGACTGGCTGGGCTTCGGCAAGACGCTGCGCGAGCAGGGCATCGAGGTCGGGCTGGGGCTCACGCAGGTCTATCAGCTCAACCTGGACGGCGGGCTGGCGACCCATCGCCGTGCCGGCCGATATGCAGGCAGCTACGACTTGGAAGTGGCTGTGGACATGGAGAAACTCGCCGGCATCCCGGGGGCCTCGGTGTATGCCCACGCCGAGGGAAGCTGGTCGGACGGGCTCAGCGCAAGTTCGGTCGGCGACCTGTTCGGCGTGAATGCCGATGCGGCCGGCGACCGGTCCATCGACCTGACCGAGTTGTACTGGGAGCAGTCGCTGCTGGGCGGGAAGGTGATCGTCCGGGCCGGCAAGCTGGACCTGACCGGGGGGTTCGAATGCACCGGCTGTGCGGTAGCCTTTGACGTCAGCGACTACGCCTCCGACGAGACCTCCCAGTTCCTCAACGGAGCCCTGAGCGGCAACCCGACGATTCCCTTCCCCGCCCAGGGCATGGGAGCGATTGTCTACGTGAACCCGCTGCCGGGCTTCTACGCCGCGGCCGGGGCGGCCGATGCCCACGCCGACGCTCGCGAAACGGGCTTCAACACCGCCTTCCATCGACCCGACGAGTGGTTCTACATCGCCGAGACCGGCGTGGTGCCCTCGATCCCCTCGCCCAACGGCAAGCTGACCGGTGCCTACCGGGTCGGCATGTGGCTCGACGGGCGAAGCAAGGACAAGTGGAACCAGCCCGGCTCGCAGAAGCGCGACGACGTGGGCTTTTACGTGACCGTCGACCAGGCGCTGTACAAAGAGAACGCCGACCCCGAGGACGACCAAGGGCTGGGCCTGTTCGCGCGGTACGGCTTCGCCCACGACGACGTCAACGAGATCGAGTGCTTCTACAGCGTCGGAGGCCAATACAAGGGCCTGCTGCCCGGGCGCGACGAGGACGTGTGGGGCGTGGGGTTCGCCTCGGCAAAGCTGGTGAACGCGGCCGGATTCGACAAGGATCACGAGTCGGCCCTGGAAACCTACTACCGCATTCAGTTGACGCCGTGGATGACTGTCTCGCCGTCCTTCCAGTACATCTGGAACCCCGGCGGGGTCGACGGCGTGGGCAACGCGGCCGTGGTGGGCATCCGCTGCCAGATCACCTTCTGAAGGCCGGTTCCCGCAGGCGACCCGGCAGCGACTCCGCCGCATCGGCCGCTTGGTGCTTTCCCGAACGCGTGAGACAATCGCCGACGGTTTCGGGAAAGGACACTTCGGGAGCAACCCATGAGGACGCTGCTGATCGCCGGGCTGAGTTTCCTGGGCTTTATCGTCGCCTACCACACGCATGGCCGCCGACTTGGGCGGAAGATATTCGGGCTTCGCCGGGAAAACCCGGTGCCCAGCCGGCAGTTCCGCGACGACGTGGACTACGTGATCGAGGGACTGCCGCCGTGGCGGGCGATCCGCCGGAGCGGGCCCCAACTGCCGGCCGACCTTACGCCGGCACCGCAGCGGCGAAGCGTTCAATGAGTGTGTCGCGGATCTGCTCGGGCTCCATGACGTGCTGGACGGCGCCGGTTTCGGCGGCGGCCTTGGGCATGCCGTAGATCACGCAGGTGTGGCGGTCCTGGGCGAAGGTCTCCCCGCCGAGGCTGCGGATGTGCACGATTCCCTCCGCCCCGTCGCGCCCCATGCCGGTCAGGATCACCGCGCAAAGCTTGCGGAACCCGTGGTGGACCGACTTCATCGTCACGTCGATGGAAGGCCGGACGAACTGCACCTTCTCGCTGTTCCGGAGGCGGATGGTCGTGTTGGCGAAGATCACACTATGGACGTCGCTGGGCGCCACCAGCACCTGCCCGGCAGCGAGTCGCACCCCGTCGGTCACCAAAGCGGTGGGCATGGGCGTCTCGGCACCGATGGTGCGGCAGAGCGATTCGTTTACGAAGTGAGGCATGTGCTGGACCACCAGCACGCACGCCTGCAGGCTCGGCATTCGGTTGAAGAAACGCCGCAGGATTTTCGGCCCGCCGGTGGAGGAACCGACAATCACCAGGTTGGCGCAGGGCATACAGCCTCTCCTTTCCGTCCGGTCGCGATTGCCGCGTGCATCACACGGCGAACGACAGGCAGTCCTCCACGGCTGCCACGAGCGTCTGGGCGTCGAACGGCTTGGTCACGTAGTCCATCACGCACTCCTGGAGACCTTCCATCTTCGGTCCCGGGGCGGCGACGGCCGTCAGCATGCACACGAGGTTGCCTTCCAGCAGGCCTTCCTCCTTGATGCAGCGGATGGTGTCCCACCCGTCCATGCGGGGCATCATGATATCCATGAGGATCAGCCCCCGGAATCCCTCTTGGAGGCGCAGCAGGCACTCCTGCCCGCCCTGGCAGGCCGTTACCTGGTAGCCCGCATCCTGCAGCACCGCTTCCACAGTGAAGAGAATCCCCGGGTCATCGTCCACGATCATTACCTGTTTGTCGTCCATCACGTCACCCCCGTCAAGGGAAGGTCTTCGCAACTCGCCGACGTCGGCGGGTCATGAAGACGCAATTGCGTTGCTCGCAGGCGTCCCGGCCCCGTCGGCCGACTCGTCCTGCTGGTGTCGCGGCAGCGAGAAGTAGAACGCGGCGCCCTTACCGGGTCCGTCGCTCTCGGCCCAGATGATTCCCCCGTGCCGCTCCACGATCCGCTTGCATATCGAAAGCCCCAGTCCCGCCGAACTGCGGTCGTGGCGGGACTCGTCCACCTTGTAAAATTCGTCGAACACGCGCTGGGCCTGTTCGGCCGTCATGCCCACGCCGGTGTCCAGCACTGCCACGATCACGTCCGGGTCGCCGGGCTGGACCTCCACCCTCACCTCGCCCCCGGGGTCGGTGTATTTGGCGGCGTTGGACAGCAGGTTGTCCAGCAGTTCGCGCAGGTAGAGTTTGTCGGCCCGCACGTAGACCGGCTCGGTGATCCGGTTGACCAGCGTCAGTCCGCTCTCGCCGAGGGTGGTCTCGAAGGAGGCGAGGATGTTCCGCGTTTCGGTCATCAGGTCCACGCACTCTTCGCTGAACTCCACCGAGGGCGAGTGGATCCGCGCCAGCCGCAGTGACCGGTTCACCAGGTTCCACATGTATTGCACGTTGCTTTCCAGCAGATCGACGGTCTTCTCGAAGCGCCCCGGAGCCATTTCCTGCTTGAGCATCGGCAGCAGCGCCACCAGCGGGGTCAGCGGGGTCTTGAGGTCGTGGGCCATCTGGTTGATGAAGGTATCCTTCTGCTCGAGCAGACGTCGGACCTGGGCGGTCCGCTCTTCGACCTTCACCTCCAGCGTGGCGTTCAGCGCGCTGAGTTCCCCCTGCGTGGCGGCGAGGTCCTCGTTGACGCGTCGCAGGTGGTCGGCGGTTGCTTCCAGTGCCTCTTCGTAGTGCTTCCGCTGGGTGATGTCCTGGGCACAGACCAGAACCAGTTTCTCCCGCGAAAGCGTGATCGGCGTGGTATACAGCAGCAACGTGCGCTCGTCGGGCTGCCCGTTCTGATGGGTGTGGATGACCGTCTCGTCCCCGTTGCAGTGGTAGTCTTCCTCCAGGGTTCTGATTACCATCCGCCGGATCGAGCAGCAGGAGCACTCGGGGTGTCTGCCGCAGCCGTCCCCCGTGGTGGCAAGCACGCAGCCCAGCACCATGCCCGGGCGTACGCTGCCCTCCTTGAGCTGCAGGGTGTCCTCGGTGCTCTTGTTGGTGCGACGGACGATGAGTGCTTCGTCCACCAGCATGATGGGTACCGGGGCGCTGGTGAGAATCGCCTCCAGTTCCGCCTGGCTGGCCCGCAATGCCTGCTGGGCCTCACGATAGCGGGACACGTCGCGGTGGCTTTCGATGACCATCGCCACGCTGCCGGCCTCGTCGAAGATGGGCGACGCCAGCAGGTCGATGACCCGCTCAGCCCCGTCAGGCCGGGTGTGCAGGTGCGTGGAGAAAGCCGTTCGGCCCGTCGCCAGAACCGTCTCCACCGGGCACCGCTCCCCCTCGCCGCCGCACTGGCCGCCCGATCCGAGGATCTCCTTGCAGGGCATCCGCTGGCCGATCTGGATCTGCAGGCCGTTCTGGCGCTGGGCCGCCTGGTTGGCGAGCACGATGTTGCGCTGGCGGTCGGTCACGAAAATCGGATCGCCGATCCCGTCCAGGATCATCTGGAGTTGGTCGCGGGAGCGGCGGAGCAGGTCGGCGTGGTGTTTCTCGGTCTGGCGGCGGATGTTCTCCTCGGCACGGATGGCGTTGTGAAGCTCTACGATCCGTCGCCCGGCCCGGAGGCGGACCTTCAGTTCGCGGGTGTCGAAGGGCTTGATGAGATAGTCGTCGGCCCCGGCGCTGAGCCCGGCGACCACGTCTTCCCGCTGACCTTTGGCGGTGAGCATGAGCAGGTAGATGTAGTCGGCGCCGATCTCCTGGCGGACCCGCTGGCAGAGTTCGAGCCCGGAAACGTGGGGCATCATCCAGTCCAGAATCGCCAGACGCGGGGCGTCGGGCTGCTGGAAGATCTGCCACGCCTCGGCTCCATCGCGGGCGCAGACCGGCTCGTAGCCCCACATCCGCATCGTGGACTCCAGCAGACGCAAGGAGACCATGTCATCTTCTGCGATCAGTACCCGCAAGAGGGCAATCCTCCCCCGGCCGAGGCCAGTGGACTCCGCACAAACAGGGAACACTTCCCCCGCGCAATACAACTCTCCCCGGCGCGGGGCAACGTCTCTGTTGGTATCGTCCGGGCGGAAGGAGGACTTCAATAAGGCAATTGGGGGTGCTATTCCTCAGGCGTTTCGGCGGGGCGGTGATGCCATTCGGGAAGCTTGATCTCTTCGGACCGTTCCCACGCCGTCAGAATCAGCCGCGCGGTAAGCCGGGCGGCCGCGTCCAGTTGCCCGCGGGCAAACCTCGCGGCCTGTGAATCCGGCTCGAGCTTCTCCTTATAGGTGGGAATCGCATCGGCCAACTCGTACACCCGCTCGACCTTCCCGTGGGAGGAACGGAAATCGGCCATGACGCCTTCCAGCATCTTGTCCGGGTCCAGCGGCTCGACCTTGATGGCCCTGGCGACCTCCTTGGGGTCGACCTTCAGTTTGCCCAGCGTGGCGTCGAGCTTCAGGTGAATCCCGCTCCGGGGGCTGTTGCCGTCCTTGTCGAGGCGCCCGTCGTAATGGACGGTGGTGTGCAGCGGCATGTGGAGGTCCTGGGCGTAGTGGGCCACCATGCCGGCGTACAGAAGGCACTTGGCCCGGATGTCCTTGTCCTTGGGCCACTTGCGGTATTCGGCCAGGGCGGCCGCCAGGCGATCGGTCCATTCCACCACGCTGTAGGGCAGGAGCCCCACGTCTTTGGGCTCGAAGCCGGCGTTGTAGATGGCCTTGAGGAACTCATACCGCGTGGGGGGCAGCTTCTGGAGATCGAGCTTCGCGACGCGTTCCCAGTCGAGGTAATGGTCGGGGGCGGCCGCGACGTGCGAAGCCTCGCGGCAGAACGGCTTGGTGAACAGGTCCGGCTCGGAACTGTAATTCGCCACCGCCGCGGCGCCCTCACGTAGGAACGCCGGCACGCTGTCGGGCAGCGCCGCTACCGCCACCTTACTGGCAAGTTCGTGCCCCGGGGCATGCCACGCGCCCGCGTGGGTAGCCCACGTCGTCAGAACAGCCGTGCATACGATCAGTCGCGTCTTCATTGATCTGGCTCCTGTCTGAAATATCCTCCGGGCGCAAGCCGGGCGGCCGCGTTCGGTGAGCTATTGTAGCGAGCGAATGTGAAGATTATCTAAGCTAATGGGGCGGCGGTCAGCCCAGGGCGACGTCCAGCGTCATCATGATCGAAAAGCCGCCGATGACACCCATGGTCGCCACGTCCAGGTTGCCCTTTGCCTGGGAGGAGGGGATGAGTTCCTCGGCGACGACGAAGATCATCGCACCGGCCGCGAATGCCAGGGCGTACGACAGCGCCGGTCCCATCACCATCACCAGCGTTGCCCCCACCACGCCCGCCACCGGCTCGACCATGCCCGAGAGTTGCCGGTACCACAGGGCACGGGCCCGGCTCATGCCCTCCCGCCGCAGCGGGAGTCAGACGCGCGCCTGTACGACGGGGTTGAGACTGTAGAACCAATCCATTGGTCTTCCCGGGCCTACTGCCTGGCCGCCAGTACGCCCGTCCACAGCGGTCCGGCGTCGGTCTGGTAGCACAGCGAGATGTTGACGCCGTCGCTGGGAGCGATCACCTGCAGATTGTCGGCCCGCAGGACGCTGGGCAGCGAGATCTCCACCGCCACGCCCTTCTGGTCCAGACAGGCCTTGACCTGCCCGGCGAAGATGTTGGTCAGCTCGCCGATGGCGTCGGACATGTCGGCGCTCTCGAAGGGGATGTCGAACCCGCAGAATTTCGTGACCACCGCCGTGGCGGTGTCCTGGGGGACCGCCAGCAGGACCGACCACTCCAGGTCGCCCACCAGCGAGATCACGGCCATCATGACCGGCCCCTGGTTCCGCTGGGGGTCGCACTCGATGGCAGAAAGCTGAAGCCCGCAGGTGCTGGAGAAGACGCCCTCCGTGGCTGATCGTACGCAGTCGAGGTGCGGCAGCGGGTCCGTGCTCATATATGGTCACTCCTTGGCTTCGACGGTGGGCTCTGAGTATCTATCGGGCAGGCAGGCACAAAGTCTTATATATTCTACCGCTTCGGGAGGGATTGCCCCGGTCCGAGGCGCAAATGACAACGCCCGGCAATCAGTTTGCCGGGCGCTGCCTGCTCACAATAACGGGCGTGAAGGTGCCGAAGGCGATTCATCGCTGCGGGGAAATCGATTCACACCCACGACGACCCTCACGCCAACTCTCTCTGTGACGCATCTCGGCCGGTCGCTACCTCAGGTGCGGGCTTCGCCGCGCGACCGACGGATGGTGCGTCACGTGTTCTGGTGTTCCAGTTCGGCCCACGTTGCTCCGGCCTGTCGCCCACATTGGCGAACCCACCGGCGTACTCGACCGAGCCCTCGAGAGTTCTTCATGCTCTCGCCCACCCAAACGACTCTTAGCGCGCAGGGGTTCCCCCATGCGGCATTTTCGGGGGATTTTCCCGGCCGGAATTGACGGCTCGAAACCGGGGCGAATCCGAGACCAGCCTAACTGACGACCTGGCAATCGCTTGAGAGAACCGAATCCCTACGAACGGCGGCGGATTTCTTCCACCTTTTTCTCCAACTCCTCCGTCTCCTGCTGGGTCTGGAGGACGAAATTGTTGTCTGCGACGGTGCCCACCACCGCCGCCATCTCCTCGGTGCACCGGTAGACCATGCTGCGGAAGGGGTTCTCGTCGTCCTTGCGACGCGTTCGGCTGACCTCGTTGCAGATGTACCGCTGGATCGCCAGCAACTCATCCAGCGCCACCTGCCATTCGGCGATTCCGAAAGGCCGTGCGTCGTGCAGTTCGCACAACACGGCCATTGCGTGGCGTGTCCGCTCGAGGGGGTACATCTCCTGCAAC
>JBKHHV010000343.1:0-3314 GCA_046539005.1 Phycisphaerae bacterium | reverse complement strand
TAGGGCAGCGGGCAATCGTCGCGTCCGTTGTCGCCCAGCCCGATCACGAGCCCGTATTTATCGGCGGTAGCTGTTTCAGGCCAAACCGCCCCAAATGCCAGCATTATCAGTACTGTCGTTGCGGCCGCCCGTGCCCGTTTCATAGTCGTTCCTTTCGATGACCTGCGTGCCCCTTTCTTCAGACGCCTCTGCCCGACGGGCGTTCGGGGATCCTACGGGGTGTTGTGCCAGACGTACAGCCGCCAGCCCACCAGGCCAGCCAGCCGGACCAGGCCGAAACCCCACCAGTAGACGTCGGCTCTTTCGCCGTGGGTAAGGGCGCCCACTCGTCACGCACCGTCGGCCAGGCAAAGATGGCGTTCACACACACCGCGACCGAGATGATCCCTTTCAGAATCCAGGGGGGGAACCGTTCCCGATGGCAGCATGTCATATCCTCCGATACACGAGAGACCAATAGCGGCCATTGTCTTAGACGGCGATGGAGAGCGGAATCTTCGGTCACCGACAAAGTCGCCCCCAGACGGTCCTCGGGCGGGGAATGACGCCCGCCGTGCGGAATCATGCTTCGGTGGTGAGGTAGGTTCCTTCGGTTGGGGAAACGTGCCCGTCGCCGGTCCTGCTCAGCAGCAGCATCGAGCCCAGGTGCCCGCCGTGGTCGGTGGGCTCCTTGGTGAGCACCTCGCAGCCGGCGGCGGCGAAAACGTTCAGCAGATCCCCGACGGGATAATGGTACATCGCCACCATGGGCGACTTGATGGGGCGTTGACGCACCGCGTTGGCCATGCCGTGCACGAGCGGCACGTTCTTCTGCAGCCAGTTGATGCCCCTGCGGACGGCCGACGCCGACCAACTGTGGGTGAAGTGCAGCGCCGCCAGCCCGCCGGGGTTCAGTCGGCCCAGCAGTTGCGAAACGATCGGCAGCCCCCGTGCGGGGGGAATGTGCTGGAAAACAATGTAGGAATGCACCAGATCGAACCGGCCGTCGATGCCGACGAGCGAATCGTCCGAACGGGCAAAGGTGACATTGGGCACCTCCAGGCGGGCGGCGTGGTCGCGAGCCCGCTGGAGCATCGCCGGGGAGACGTCGGCCCCGACCACTTTACCGCATCGCTCGGCAAGGGCAAACGTTACGCGCCCTACGCCGCAACCGAAGTCCAGTGCCCGCCCGGGGCGCGGGTCCAGCGCCATTCGCTGGTCCAGGAGGCGCCACAGCTTGTCCACGTGCCGTCGGCCGGTCGCGAAAAAGCGTTCGAGCGTCTCGGCGGGCAGTTGCTCGCCGCGGTAATCGTCGGCCGTCAGCACCCCGAAGTACGGGTCGTGCTCGCCCAGCTCGATCCAGTCCTGGTCGGTATTGCGGGTCATGGGGTCAGAGGGGATCATACGTCATCCTATCGGTCTTGTGTACACCGGAAATGATCCCATCGGACTGAGCGACCGGAAAATGCGGCAGCTTGTAAGGGAAATCCTGTAGCGGCCGCGTCGGGAGCCCCGCTGTTTCGGGCAGCGCGCAGGGGGACCCGGGGCGTTTGCGGCTGCGGGCAGCGGCTCAGTAAAGACCGGCCGTCTCGTCCAGCCCGAACATGAGGTTCATGTTCTGAATCGCCTGGGTGGAGGCGCCCTTGAGCAGGTTGTCCAGCGCCGACATCAGGATCACGCGGCCTTTCGCCATGCGCACGCCGACGTCGCAGAAATTGGTGTTGATGACGTACTTGGTCGCCGGCAGCACCTCCTCGCGGACGCGGACAAACGGGCAGGCGTCGTAGGCCTCGTGCAGGGCGGCGGCGATCTGCTCGGCGGTGACGCTGTCGGAGGTCGGGCGGGCGTAGATGGTCGCAAGCATGCCGCGATCCATCGGCGAAAGGTGCGGCACGAACAGCAGGTCGGTCTGCTTGCCGGTGACGTTGTTGAGCGTCTGCTCCATTTCGGGCATGTGCCGGTGGGTGCCCACGCCGTAGGCCTCGAAGTTCTCGTTCCGCTCGGGGAAGTGGAACTTCAGCATCGGTTTGCGTCCCGCCCCGCTGACCCCGCTGATGGCGTTGACCACGATGCCCGCAGGTTCCACGAGCCCGGCGGAGATCGCCGGTGCCAGCGGAAGCGCCGCACAGGTCGGGTAGCAGCCCGGGTTGGCGACCAGGTCGGCCGAGCGGATCTCGTCGGCGAACAGTTCAGGCAGGCCGTAGACGGCCTCGGAGAGTCGGTCGGCGTCGGTGTGGGGGCAGTACCACTGCTCGTAGACATCCTGGCTCTTGAGGCGGTAGTCGGCCGACCAGTCGATGACCTTCAGCCCGGCCTCCCGCAGTGCGGGCACGTAGCTCATGGCGACCTTGTGGGGCACGCAGAGCATCGCCAGGTCGGCGTTGAGGGCGGCGACCTTTTCGGGCTCGAAGAGTTCCTGCCGCAGCGTGACCTGCTTGGTCAGGTGGGGGTAGAACTCGTCCATGGGGCCCAGTTCGCTCTCGGGCCCGAACACCCCGACCACCTCGGCCGACGGGTGCCGCGCGAGCCACTTAAGGACCTCGAAACCTGCGTAACCACTTCCGCCGATAAGGACGATTCGGATGCTTGAGGTTGTCATTATTCCTCTCACTCAGGCTTAACGGATCTCGATGCTTATTCCATGTACCACGCGAAGCCACCAGCCATCAGCCACCAGCCATGAGTGCTCACGGACGGCCGCAACTCCGACTCCACGGGGGAACCCACTGACCGGGTTCAGCTCTTGCGTCTTCCTATGCTCGCAATGAGCCCGGTGAGCACCCGCGAACACTCACCAACCGCACAGGCCGTCTCGCGGACGGCCTCCTTGGGCACGAAGCCCAGATCCTCAGCAAGGAGAATCTGCGTTTCCACTTCATACAGGCTCCCGCGAGCAATCTGAAGGAACCGGATGTAGTCCCGCGACCCGCGGCCCAGCCTTCGGCGATGTTTGAAGGAACAGAGACAACTGCCCTCCTTAACTGCGCCACGAGACCAAAGCATTCGTCCCGCGGGAAGCCACCGGTCAACCGGTAGACATCCGTAACCAACCGCCGAGACTTCTGCAAAACCTGCAGATCCTTGTAGCTCCTGAACGGCTTCGGGTTTCTGCTGTCCACCGGCTCCCCCTTTCTTCTCGGTGCGCCACTGAATCTCTCTCCACCGGCGAAGGGGCACTCCTTGCTGGTACCTGATGACGGATGGCCGCTGGCCGGGGCATAACAACGAGCCCCAGCGCCAAAGGTGCCGGGGCTCGGGCGGATGTCGAACCGGAAGTCGGTACTTAACGCTTGGAGAACTGGGGACGCTTGCGCGCCTTGCGCAGACCAACTTTC
>JBKHHV010000087.1:0-13313 GCA_046539005.1 Phycisphaerae bacterium | reverse complement strand
GACGACCTGCGCGACACCGCCACCCGGGCGGCCGACCTGCCCGATACCGCCACCGCCCCCCGCATCGTGCTCGCCGGGCTGCCCAACGCCGGCAAGAGTTCGCTGCTGAATGCGCTCTGCGGGCACGACCGGGCGATCGTGTCCGGCCGTGCGGGCACCACCCGCGACGTGCTGACCGTCGAGGCGATGCTGACGGCCTCTCTCCCGGCGGTACTGCACGACGTGGCGGGGCTGGGACCGACCGATGCCCCGCTGGATGCCGCCGCCGACCGCACCGCCCGCGCGGCCCTTCGGTCAGCCGACGTGCTGGTGATGGTGATCGACCCCACCGACGAGGACCTCGACCCCACCCGCCAACTGCTTGCAGAACTGCACGCCACCTGCCCCGACATTCCCGCCCTGGCGGCCGTCACCAAGGCCGACCTGTTGAGCGACGACGAGCTTGCCGCCCGGCTCGACGCCATCGACCAAGCGACGGGCCTGGAGACGCTGGCGACCTCGGCGACGACCGGCACCGGGCTGGACGACCTGCGGGCCGCTCTTGCCGAAGCCGCCGGCCGAAAGGCAGGACGCCCGGGCGAGGCGCTGGGGTTGCATGCTCGCCAGAAACGTTGCCTGCTGGCGGCCGCCGAGGCGGCGAGCACCGCCGGGCACACGCTGGCCGATGCACAGGACGTCTCGGACGTGGCCGAGCTGGCGGCCGTCGATCTGCGGGAGTCGCTGCGGCAACTGGGACAGATCACCGGACAGGTAGTCACCGAGGACATCCTGGGCAACCTCTTCGCCCGCTTCTGCGTGGGGAAATAGCCCCGCCGACCGCCCCTTCGCCGGTCGCGTCACCTGGACGGGACGTCTTCAGACTCGCCGCTCCGCCGAAAAGCACCGTCCCAGAAGGCCGAGGGGGTTTTCTCAGGCTTCCTGTTTTCGCAGCCGGTCGGCCTCTTTCACCAATTGGCCGGGGTCGTCCAGGAAGCGCCTCGCCCACAGTTCCAGGCACAGCGCGCCCCAGACCGTCCGCCCGAAAGGCCGTTCCGAGCGGATATGCTCTTCGAGCCGTGCGGGCCGGTAGATGCCCCGCTGGCGAGCGGTTTTGCCCAGCAGTGTATCCTGCAGGAACTCCCGCAACGGCCCGCGCGACCATTCGCCCACCGGCGTGGGGAAGCCCATCTTGTCCTTGCGGGCGAGGATTTCGTCGGGCACGGTGCCGGTGATCGCCCGGCGGAAGACGTGCTTGGGCTTGCCCCCGCGGAAGCGCATCGTCGGCGGCATGCGGGTGATCAGGTCGGCGATGCGATGATCCAGCAGCGGCACGCGCGACTCCAGGCTCACGCTCATCGACGTGCGATCCTCCACCTACAGCAGCGCCGGCAGGAGCGTCTTGAGGTCGAAGTGCGTCATCCGGTTGAAGTACGACTGCGTCCGACAGCCGAGGAAGACCTCGCGGAACCGCTGGAACATTTGCTCCAACGTCCCCTCGCGCCAGACGTCGGGGCTGATGAGCCCCTCGAACCCCTCGCCCCGGCAGATCAGCCGGAAGTAGCGGCGGTCCATGTCACCGAAGACGCCTTCGGACCAGAAGTAGCGGATCATCGGCTTGTACTTCTGCAGCAGCGGCAGGTTGGGAATGATGCTCTCCAGGGTCACCACGTACTGCCCGCCCTCGGCCTGCTCGAAGATCGCCGCGTTGATGCACTGCTCCAGGTACGCCACGAGGTACCGGGCATAGCCGCCGAACAGTTCGTCGCCCCCCTGGCCTCCCAGGGCGACGGTCACCTTCTCCCGGGCGAGCTTGCTGACGAAGTACTGCGGGAACAGGCCCGGACCGGCCGCCGGCTCGTCCATCATGTAGATGAGCATCGCCAGCACGTCCGGAAACGCCTCCGCCGAGGGAAACACCACGTGGTTCAGCGCGTCGGTCCGCTCGGCGACCAGCTCGGCCCACTGGGTTTCGTTGTACTGCGGGCCTTCGTGGAACGCCCCGGTGAACGTCTGCAACTGCCCGCCGTAGAATTTCGACGCCAGCACCGTCACCAGTGAACTGTCCAGCCCGCCCGAAAGGTGCGCCCCCAGCGGCACGTCACTGCGAAGCTGCATGCGGACACTCTCCTGCAGCAGGTCGCGCAGGTGGTCCACGAAGTACTCCTCGGTGTGGTGGGTGTCGATGTCGTAATTGAGGTCCCAGTACTGCCTCGGCCGCGCGAGCTGCGGGCGGTCGAGGTCGACCGTCAGCCGATGTCCCGGCTCCAGTTGGTGGACGTTCTGGAACATCGTCCGCCCCTGGAGGCGGAACTGGAAGGTCAGATACTGGTGCAGCGCGTGCTCGTCCAGGTGCGGCTGGTGCAGGCCGCTGGCGAAGATCGCCTTGATCTCCGAGGCGAACAGCAGTTTCTCCTCGTCCAGCACGTAATACAGCGGCTTGATGCCGAAATGGTCCCTCGCCAGCAACAGCCGCCGGCGGCGGGCATCCCAGATGCCGAACGCGAACATGCCCACCAGGTCGCCGGTCATCTCCTCGCCGCGGTCCTCGTAGAGGTGCACGAGGGTTTCGGTATCGCTGCGGGTTCGGAACGTGTGCTGCCCGCCGAGCCTGTCGCGAAGCTGCGGGTAGTTGTAGACCTCCCCGTTGTAGGTAATCCACACGTCGCCGGCCTCGTTGCTCATGGGCTGGTGCCCGCCGGCCACATCGATGACGCTGAGACGCCGGTGCCCCAGTCCGACCGGTCCGTCCAGGCGCATGCCCGCGTCGTCGGGGCCGCGATGGCGCATCACCGCCATCATCCGCTCGACCGCCTCGGTGGGGGCGTCCCTGCCGTCGAAGTACACTACGCCTGCGATTCCGCACATGGTTCCGTCCCACTGGTCCTGTGCCCCCGCCGTCCGTCGGCCGGGGTCGCCGAAAGCCTACCACACGTCCGCCGCGCGTGCCAGCAGCACAAACGGCTCGGCGACAATCGGGGCACTCCGCTGCGATTCCGGAACGGTCGGCCGTGCGCCGATAGCATTCACGTAGAGACTTATTCACAAGAGCCCCCGTGATCCTGCAGGGAGCCACGCTGGGCATCTGCGGCGCCGACGCCGCTGAGACACCCCTTCGCATAACCACACCGCAGGCGGTCGAGGCTTCCCCCTCAGCCGCCTGTTTCGTGCGCGGAGGCCCCGCCTTCCCGTCGCACGACACCGTCGCATGCATCCCCTTGCCCGGGGGCGACCCAGGCGGTAGAGTCCGCAACTGGATACAGCCCCCACGGGAAGGAACCGATGAGCACCGAAAACACGGACGTCACGCTCAGCGTCGTGATCCCCTGCTACAACGAGGCCGCCTCTCTGCGACGCACCGCCGAAACACTCACCGCGTATCTCGAGTCGGCCGACTGGAACGGCGACGAGCCTCGGACGTGGGAAGTGATCTTCGTCAACGACGGCAGCGCCGACGAGACGTCCCAGGTCCTTACCGACATCGCCGCAAACGACGGCCGATTCGTCGCCGGCGGCTACGGCCGCAACGGCGGCCAGGGCAAGGCACTGCAGTGGGGCTTCGCCCGCTGCCGCGGCAAGTGGATCATCTGCTTCGATGCCGACCTGGACTACGCCCCCGACCACCTCGAGCGGTTCATGAAACTCGCCGCCGAAACCGACGCCGACTGCATCGTCGCCAGCCCCTTTATCGACGGCGGGGGCATGCAGAACGTGCCCGGCTCGCGGGTGTTCATGAGCGCGGCGATGAACTGGTTCCTCTCCATGGCGATCGACCGGGGTATCAGCACCTGGACGTGCAACCTGCGGCTCTGGCGGGCCGAGAAGCTGCGGCAGATCCCCATGGTCTCCCAGGACAAGGACCTGCTGCCGGAAATGCTGGTCAAAGCCCGCCACCTGGAGATGAAGCTGGTGGAATGCCCGGCCACGCTGATCTGGGGCGAGGCAAAAACGTCCCGGGCCGGCATGGGCAAGGGCGTCCTTTTCACGGCCGCCAAGTCGCTGGAGCATTTCGCCATCGGCCTGGCGGAGAACCCGCTGCGGTTCCTGCTTGCCCCGGCCGTTCCGCTGGCGTTCCTCACGGTGGTAATGTGCCTGTGGATGCTGGTGGCTCCGGGAGCCCTTGTCGGCCGGGTTGTGCTCACGCTGCTGGCGGCGGACGTGCTGGTCGGACTGTGGGGGCTGCTTCTGCTGATGCTCGGGGCCCGCCGGGCCGACCGCGAACGAACCGTCTACTTCTCGCGCCTGCCGGCAAACAGGGAGCCCGGCGATGACTGACCCCGCCGGAGTGGCGCCGCGGGAACCCCTCCCGGCCGGAGAGGGCGCTGCCCTGGCGGCCGGAGAGCGACCCGTCCGCCACGAGAAGCTCTGGCTTGCGTTGATCGTCCTGCTCGCCCTGGCGATCCGCCTGGTGGCGGCATGGATGCACGGCGTGCACGTCGACCGCGACGGGCCCAGCTTCGTCTACCCCGCCATGAGCCTGCTCCGCGGCGACCTGGCCGACTGGTTCTACCTGCAGACCAAGCCGCCCGTGTTCGGGGCGATCGTCGCGGTACCCATGGCGCTGGGCATGGAGGGTCTCGCGGCCGTCCGGTTGCTGTCGATTCTCTTCGGGGTGGCGATGCTGCACCCGGCGTGGCTGTTCTTTCGGCGTTTCGGCGGCCGGCGGACCGCGTTGCTGGCGCTGCTGGTGCTGGCGATGATGCGCCTGCCGGTCAAGACCTCGGGGCGCACCCTCAGCGACACCTTCTACGCCACCCTCACGCTGTACATGTTCTACCTTGCGGTGGTGAAGGGGCTCATCGACCGCCGTTGGTGGGGCCTGGCGGGCGGTGGTCTGCTGGCTGGGGTGGCGTTTCTGACGCGATCGGAGGCGATCATCTTCCTGCCGGTGGTGCCGCTGCTGGCACTGTACGGCGCCCTCCGTCGGCGGATCGACTGGAAGTTGGCGGCCGTCTCGCTGAGCTTCCCGCTGCTGGCGGCGGCCGTCATGGCCCCGCAGGTGGCGCTGCTGAGCCGGGCGGAAGGCCGATTCACCCTGCGGCGGAACGTGGGGCAGTTCATGGCCTACAGCGCCGGGGCGACCGACCAGATCACCTCTGAGCAAGGCGAGCAACTCAACGCCGCCGAGGCACTGGTGCAGAACTTCGGGGCCCTCGCCCTTAACGCGGTCGGTCACTTCTGGAAATACGTCTACGACGTGATCCCTCGCGGCATGGCGTACGTGGGTGCGGTGTTCGTGCTGGTCGGCCTGTGGTCCGCCCGGCGGAAGGTGTTTGCCTGGACACCACTGGGGCTGAGCCTGCTGACATTCCTGTGGGCATTGGGAGTGCTGTCGATCTTCGACCCCCACGGGCGGCTGCTGCTGAACACCATGCCGTTCCTCGCCTGGCCGCTGGTGGTGGGAATCGCGGCGATCGCCGGGTGGATTGTGAAGTGGAACCCCGCCGGCATCGCCCAGCCCGACAAGGCCGGGCCGTGGATCGCCGCGGCCCTGATTGCCACCGTTACCGTGCCGACGGTACCGACCGTTCTGGGGCGCGACCGCCACGAAGGTTATGACGCGCTGCATGCCTCGCGCATCATCCGCCGGCACGCCGGCGAAGACGCCCGGCCGGTGGTGGCGTGCCGCCTGGGCGTTATCGCCCTGCGCGCCGGGGCCGACCTGGTCGGGGTGAGCCACGAGTGGGACATGGACGTCCGCCGGCTGGGCGAGTATCTCCGCAGGCACAACGCCGACTACTTCTGCATGAGCGCCGCCAACCTGCGAACCATGCTGCCGGGCTTCGAACCGGGCGCCCCGCCTGCCTACCTGGAACTGATCGGCACCGCCCCCTCGCACCCGGGGGCGCAGGAACCCCGCACGCAGTACGTCTACCGCGTGAGGCACTGAGGCCGGAAAAGGACGACGTGCCCGGTGACGGACCGGCTACTTCGGTTTCGTCTACGTTGTGGGGCGAGCGAGCGAGAACATCGGCAACGCCGGCAAGGCCGCCGATGCCAACGCCACCGGTCAGCGTTCGGGGGGCTGACCGCAGTCTACAGGTCGATGACCGTCTTCGATTTGCCTTTGGGGTACCTCGGCCGACGGGTGAAGAACTTCCGCTGGCGCCGGGTGAGACGCATGCGTGCGTTGATGCCCCAGTCGCTGGCTTCCAGCACCGCGCGCAGGTCTCGCTTCCGCAACTTGATCAGCGCCAGCAGCGTCGTCGGCACGATTACCGCACCGGCCGCGACCAGCACCGTCACCAGAATCGCCACCCACGAAGTCTGCGAGAGCGTCTTGGTGATGTAGGCCAGCGACGAACCCAACGCAGCCACCGCAAGACCCGCCCCCGCGAGCATTCCCCCGGTGGCGATGGCCGACCGGACCGCAGGCGCCGGGGCAGCAGGCGCCGCCTGGGTACCGCCCGGCGGGGCCACCTCGTTGAGTCGCTGGGAAGCGGTCGTCTCGAACTTCTTCTCGGCCTCGGTCGAGAGCGACTCGATCTTGCCGGTGATCATTCGTCCCAGCCGCTTGAACGGAGCCACCACCGCCTCCCGCAGCGAGACGGGATTGTCCACCATCTGCACCACCCGCGCCGGGTGCTCTCCGCCCCAGACGTCCTGGAACACGCCACGTTTCGAGACGCCCAGGTTACCCCGGCCCCCCGCGGTGACCGGCACGGCGACCTCGTAGGGCGTGCCGGCGATCGGGCGGACCTCCACGTACAGCAGCAGCATGTTCGAGGCGCGGATCAACTCCACCGACGCGGCCCGGTTTTCCACCCGGACGGCCACGTTGAACCGCCGTCCGTCCATCACCAGGGTGCCCATCTCGAACATTGCCCGCGCCTTGGGGTTGTAGAGGTGAGGGAAACTCACGAAATTGTTCGCCAGGTTCACCAGGTTCGCCTGCAGCAGCAGGATCTTCTCGGTCAGGCGGATGTTGTCCAGCACGAAGGCGGTGCGGCTGCTCTCGGAGATCAGGTCGCGCACCGCGGCGGCGTATCGGCCCTGCTGGTAGTCGCGAAGCTTCTGGACGCCCAGGGCATCCACCGCCCCGCCGGGGCGCGAGGCGACCCAGTCGTGGTGGGCCTGGTAGAAGTCCCGCACCTGCTGGTATTGCGACGAGGTCAGCCGCGTCCGGACCTCCTCTCCCAGCACCGCCTCTGCGGCGACGTCCAGGAACCGCTGCAGCGCCTCGCGGTAGTACGGGTTGACGGGGGCCTCCAGGTCCAGCACGCGATCGGCCCGGGCCCGGGCGAGCGGGGCGGTCTTCAGCACGTTCTCGATCACGGCCGGGTCGTCGAAGTCGAGTTCCAGCAGTTCCCGGTCGGTCCAGCCCATCCGCTGGACGAACCGCTCATCGAGGGCGGCCGCCTCGCACTGGGCGAAGTATTGGTCCACCTTCCCGCGGATGGCGGCATAGGCGGCGTAGGCGGCAGGGGTGCGGTCGCCCAGCGGCATCACGTCGGTGGGTTGCTGATCGGGTCCCGGCGTGCCGCGGTCGTGCCAATGCAGGTAATCCCTTGCCGCCGAGAGGAACTGCACCAGTTGCCCCTCGCCCACGCCCTGCTCGCCGGACGGATGCGGCGCGCCCCCGACGGCCGCGATGACGTCGGAGAGGAATCCCCGCACCTCCTCGTCGTGCGAGGCGGCCGGGAGGACCACGCCGGCCTCGCTGACGGGCATCGCCTCGACCTGGGTCTTGATGCGGCAGACATCGGCCAGCGAAACGGCCGACTCCTCCGGCGTGCCGAGCCGGGACAGAATCTTCCGCACCGAGTCGATGATACTGGCCCCGTCGGGGTGGTCGGGGTCGATGGCGTCCAGGTGCAGCACGTCCCGCCCGGCCGACAGATCGCGGTGGTCGGCGAGCAACTCCAGCGTCCAGCGGATCGCGTCCTTGACCTGCCGGCAGTTGATCCGTCCGCTGCTGTCGGTATCGAGAATCCGCAGCAGTTGCGGGTCGCTGTTGAGCGTGGCGACGGGCGCACTGGTGGCGACCCACAGCGCCTCGTCCAGCGACAGTGCCGAGTCCAGATCGGCGGCGTCCTCGATAACCAGGTGCAACGACGATCCGTACCGTTGGAATCTCATGGGCGGTCCAATCCGCCGGGCCCGTTCTCGAAGTGCAGGTCGACCCGGTGCTTGAACAATACCCACCCCCGAGGCAGATAACAATTGCCTGTTCGGGCGGGGCGCCGCTGGTTACCCTGTTCCTTCGGGCGTTTCCTGCATTTTGCGGCCGATCGGCCCTGCTCGATGTGCACCGGGCAGGCCGATTCCCGCGGCCTGCATTTTCTCGGCGGCGAGGCTTGACTTTCGCCGATACGATGGTACATTGTTGGGCTCTTTGACGAGAAAGCTTTGCGCCCTCCGGGGCGACCGAACCCCATACGGAGCAGAACCATGGCACATAAGAAGGGACAGGGCTCGACCCGCAACGGCCGCGACTCCAACCCGCAGTACCGCGGCATCAAGGCATACGGCGGGCAGTCGGTACAGCCCGGAAGCATCATCGTCCGCCAGTGCGGCACGAAGTTCAAGCCCGGCAAGAACGTCGGCCTGGGCAAGGATTACACCATCTTCGCCCTCTCGGACGGCACGGTCCAGTTCCGAGGCCGATTCGTCGACGTAGTCTGAGGCATCGCCGTCGCCCGGGTCGGTCGGGCAACCACAAACAACACCAGGAGGATGGCCCGGTGACGGCGCCATCCTCCTTTTCGTAAACTCCTCCAGGAACAGAACATGAGCCCGATAGACCCATCCCATAAAGCGATGTTCGTCGACGAGGTCGACATCGACGTCATCGCCGGCGACGGTGGAAACGGATGCATGGCGTTCCGGCGGGAGAAGTACATCCCCAAAGGCGGACCGGCCGGGGGAAACGGCGGAGACGGCGGAAGCGTATATCTCAAGGCAGACGACTCGTTTAACACGCTGCAGCACCTCGCCGGGCACCACCACTGGACCGCCGACCGTGGCGGGCACGGAGAGGGCAAGAACAAGCACGGCCGTAACGGCAAGGACTGCGTGGTCCGCGTGCCGCCAGGGACGCTCATCTACGACGCCAACACCGGGGTGCTTCTCAAGGACCTCACCGAGCCCGGGCAGAGCGTCTGTCTCGCCAGGGGCGGACGCGGCGGACGCGGCAACACCGCCTTCAAGAGCCCGACCCACCAGGCCCCGCGCGAATGGGAACCGGGCGAGCCCGGCCAGCAGCGCCGCCTGCACTTGGAGCTGAAACTTATTGCAGACGCCGGACTTGTGGGCCTGCCCAACGCCGGCAAGAGCACGCTGACCTCCCGCCTGTCCGCCGCGAGGCCGAAGGTCGCCGCCTATCCGTTCACCACGCTGTACCCGTGTTTGGGTATCGTGGAGTTACGGAACTTCCGGCGGTTCGTGCTGGCGGATATCCCCGGCATCATCGAAGGCGCCCACAGCGGGGCCGGGCTGGGCGACGAATTCCTCCGCCACATCGAGCGGACGCGGGTACTGGTGCACTTGGTGGACGTCATGCCCCCGGACGGGCACGACCCGGCCGACGATTACCGCCTGATCCGCCGCGAGTTGAGCGAATACTCGCCCACGCTCGCCGCCAAGCCGGAAATCGTGGTCGCCAACAAGCTGGACCTGACCGGTGCCGAGGATGCGATGCGGGAATTCGCCGAGGCGATCGGACAGGAAGTCATCGGCATCTCGGCTGTGAGCGGCCGCGGGCTGGAACGCCTGGGCGAGCGGATCTGGCGGGAGATCCACGCAGAAGAGTGACCCTGGACGGGCGATCGCCTGGCGAAAGCATGCCATCGCCGCTTGCGGCGATCGGGCAGCCAGCCGGACAATCGCCATTGCGGACCCATGAAACGCGCGAGGCGTCCCGCCGCCTCTGAGCAAAAGCACGGAGCGAGCAGATGGAAGGTATCCCGAGCGTATTGGCCTGCGACGTGGGCAACTCCGGAGTGCATTTCGCGCACGTGGAGGGCGAGCAGGTCTCCGAGATGAAGTGCCACCGCTTGGGCGATCTGGCTGACCTCGGGCGCGAACTGGCGATCCTCTGGGAGACCATGCCCGACCCCAGGCGGGTCGTGGCGGCCAGCGTCAACCCCGCCGGGCTGCGTGCCCTGGAAGCCGCCGTCGACGAAGCCATCGGCGAGAAGGTCATTGTCGTGGGGCGCGATACCCCTCTGCCGATGCAGGTGGAGGTGGACGACCCCGCTGCGGTCGGGACCGACCGACTGTGCACCGCGGTGGCGGCCTACGACCGCCTCGGCGTGGCGTGCGTGGTGGCCGACTTCGGCTCGGCGATCACCATCGACGCCGTCAGCGAGGAAGGCGTGTTCCTGGGCGGGGCGATTCTGCCCGGGCTGCGGATGGGTGCCCAGTCGCTCTCGGAGCGGACCGCCCAGTTGCCGGTCGTCGAACCGGTCGTGCCCGACTGGGTATTCGGCAAGAACACCCAGGAGGCGATCATCGGCGGACTGATCTTCGGCACCCGCGGCGCCCTGCGGGAAATCGCCGAGGCCTACGCCACCTCGCTGGGCACCTGGCCGCTCATTATCGCCACCGGCGGCGACGCCGAGATGATCGTCGGCAACGTGCAGGAAGGCGACCTCGTGCAGGCCATTGTGCCCGACCTGGCCGTCCGCGGTGTGGCGATTGCCTACTACAACACGCTGCTGAAATGACTCCCGCGGCAACCATCGCGAGCCTGCAGACCCCGCCCGGACGCGGCGGCATCGCGGTGGTCGCCATCCGGGGACCCCGCGCCCGCGCCGCGGTGGGCAAGGTGTTCGAGCCCCGCAGCGCCGCCCCCTTCACCGACGGGCAATTGAAGCTGGGACACCTCGTGGTCGACGGGCAGCGACTCGACGAAGCCCTGCTGCTGCGAAACGCGCCCGACTCGCTGGAACTGCACCTGCATGGGGGACCGGCCGCGGTGGCGGCGGCAATGGATGCCCTGTCGGCCGCCGGAGCCGATACCTCCTACCATGCCCCCGCCTGCCTGCCGCAGGCACACCCCCGCTGGAACAACCCCGCCGTGGGAGCCGAATTGCTGGAGGCACTTCCGGCGGCGTTGAGTGCCCGCGTGGTAAGCCTGCTGGGCGAGCAATGGAGCGGGGGAATCAGCCGGCTGGCGAGCGAGCCCTCGCCGCAGCCTGCTGCGCTGCGTCGGGCAGCCGATGCCCTGCCTGCGATGCGCCGCCTTCTCGAACCGCCCGAGGTAGTGCTGCTGGGGCGGCCCAACGCGGGCAAGAGCACGCTGGCCAATGCGCTGATCGGGCGGGACGTGAGCATCGTGCACGATACCCCCGGCACCACGCGGGACTGGGTGAGGGAGATCGCCCTGCTGCGTGGGCTGCCGGTATGGCTGACCGACACGGCCGGTCTGTGGGAGACGCCGGACGAGCTGGACGCCGAGGCGGTCCGCCGCGCCCGCCGACGTGCCCGGTCGGCCGATTTGGCGGTGCTGCTGGAGGGAGGCGCACACCCGCTGCCCGACAGTCGGCCGGACCCGCTCGATTGGCTGGGCGAGGTGCCGGTTCTGCGCGTCGCGAGCCAGTGCGACCGCTGCCCGCCGGCCGAGGCGGGCGCGATGCCCGTCAGCGCCGTCACTGCAGAAGGGCTCGACGCCCTGCGGGGGGAGATCCTGCGGCGGCTGGAGCTTGGCACGTTGGCTGCAGACAGGGGCATTCCCCGGGCGTTTACCCCCCGCCAGGGGGACCTGCTCAACGCCGCCGCCGACGCGCTGGACGCCGGGACACCCACCGCCGCCGGGGATGCCCTGGAGGAGATACGGACAGGCCGCATCGCCGCGCTGTAGCGTCCCCGCCCCGCATCTTCTTTTCGGACCTCCGACCTCGAACCTCGGTTTTCTGTTCTCAGACCTCAGACTTCCGACCTCGGTTTTCTGTTCTCTGTTCTCAGACCTCTGACCTCAGACCTCCGACCTCGGCTTCACAGTACGTCGAGGCTGGTTCTCTCCAGGACGATCTTCTTGATGCCCCATTCCTGGAAGTGGATCGTCGCCCGCGTGTGCGGCCACGGCTGGGACAGCGAGATGAGCTTACCCATGCCATACTTGGGATGCCGCACAGTCTTGCCGGGAGCAAGCTGCTCGTACTCCGGGGGAACGGGGTTCTCGTACGGGTCGGCCTGCTCGTAGGTCAGCGGGCTGGGCATCTGCCAGTCGTCGTTGCGTTCGATCTGTTCGCGGGCGGCCTGGTCGGCATAGAACCCCCCCCCGGAGGTCCTCTGCGTGAAGGTGGGCTGGGAGGTAAGGTCTTCGCTTCGCAGGTTGCCCTCGCCGATTTCATCAAGAAACGGCGAGGCCGTCTGGGGGGTCATCTGCCCGCGGATGCGCCTTGCCCGGGCGACGGTCAGGTTCAGTTCGTCTTTCGCCCGGGTCATGCCCACGAAGGCGAGGCGGCGTTCTTCCTCGGTGTCCACGTCGCTGCCGCCCCAGCGGCTTTCCCGCTGGAAGGGAAGCAGGCCTTCCTCCCATCCGATCACGTAGACCACGGGAAACTCCAGCCCCTTGGCGGCGTGCAGGGTCATGAGCGTCACCGCCCCGCCGCCGGTTCCGTCCATGCGGTCCACGTCGCTCACCAATCCCACGTGGTGCAGGAAGTCGGCAACCGTGGCGTCGGGCATCTGCTGCTCGAACTCGGCCGCCGCCGAGATGAGTTCGCCGACGTTGCTTTTCGCCTGGCGGGCGTCCTCGTCGTCTCCGTAGGAGGCTTCGAGGGTCGATATCTTGAACACGGCCTCGACGACCTGGCTCACCGGGCGATCGAGTTCGGCGCGCATTCTGTTCACCAACTCCAGGAACGCCCGCACCTTCCTGGCCGGCGCCTTGGTTACGCCGGCGTCTTCGGGATGGTCGGCCGCCTGCAGCACGCTCTCGCCGTGGGCGAAGGCGTAATCGCTGAGCCGCTGGACGGTGGTGTTGCCGATGCCGCGGGTGGGGGTGTTGATGATCCGCGTCAGCGACAGGTCGTCGGCGGGGTTCACCAGCAGCCGCAGGTACGCCAGCACGTCCTTGATTTCCTTGCGGTTGTAGAACTCCACCCCGCGCGCGATGCGGTACGCCACGCCCCGTTTGAGAAGCGCCTCCTCCAGCACGCGGGAAAGCGAGTTGACGCGGTAGAACACGGCCAGGTCGTCCAGCGATCCGCCGTTGGACCGGTAGGCGGCGAGCCGCCGGGCGACCAGGTCGGCCTCGGCGTGCTCGTGGTCGGTGTAGAAGACGGTCACGTCGGCCCCGCCCTCCCGCCGGGTCCAGAGTTTCTTGTCCTTGCGGTGGGAGTTATGGGCGATCAGCGCCGAGGCGGCCGAGAGGATCGGCTGCGTGGAGC
>JBKHHV010000342.1:0-3320 GCA_046539005.1 Phycisphaerae bacterium | reverse complement strand
CCTTACGGCCGCCAACGGGAACGAGGCGGTGGAGCAGGCCGAGTCCGGCGAGCCGGACCTGGTGGTGCTGGACCAGATGCTGCCTGGGCGCAGCGGTTTCCTGGTGATGGAGAAGCTTCGCCGCGGGAAGAAGAAGTCCGACCCCCCGCGGGTCATCATGATCACCGGCAACCAGGGGACGCGGCACAAGGTCTACGCCGAAAGCCTCGGGGTGGACGTGTACCTCAACAAGCCTTTCCGCATGGAGAAGCTGCTGGACGCCGTCCACAAGCTGCTGGGCTGAGAGCCGCCCCCCCTGCGTGAAACTGCGCGAAAAGCGTCAAGTTCGCCCCCGTCGCCGGCCGAGGAATACCGATCGGCCTGCGTCTGTCGAAGCGTCGGTGGCGATTACACTTGCCCGGGCGATTCCGGGTCGATAGAGTAACCGTTCGCGAAACCGCGACGGATTGAGAACTACAGAACGGGCACAATGTGGCGCCCCGAGACACAAGCCCGCACTGCTGGCCGAACGGAGAGTCCCGTTCCCGCTGGCCGCGGGCGGCTGGGAGAAACACAGGATGAGCATCCCCACGGAAACGAAGAAGCAGATTGTCGACGACCACAAGCGACACGACGGTGACACCGGTTCGGCCGAAGTGCAGGTAGCGCTGCTGACGGCGCGCATCAACCACCTCGCCGAGCATCTCCGCAGTCACAAGAAGGACCATGCCTCGCGTCGTGGTCTGCTGAAGATGGTCGGCAAGCGCAACAGCCTGTTGAAGTACCTCGCCGCGAACGCCCCCGATCGCTACCGCGAGACCATCGGCAAGCTGGGACTGCGCAAGTAGCGCCTGCGGCTTCGCGCCGGCGTGGAGGCAAGCGACCTCCTCGGCGAGACCTCCGAAAACCGCAGGCTTTCTGGAAGACCCGCCGAACGGACCTCGCCTCCCCGGGCGAACCCGCGCCGCCGGTGCGCGTTTACGGCGAGGTCGTGGGGACCTCCGCAATCGACGCCGGCCCCTTCCGGACTGGGAAGTTCGATTCCGAACCGTTCGCATACGACAAGAAGCAAGAAGGATGAACATAGATTGGGCAAGCGCAGACGGTTCTGCGCGGAAAGAGAAGGAATGAAATGTCAGTAGTGAGAGTACAGAAAGAAATCGCCGGCAGAACGCTGACGCTGGAAACCGGCAAAGTGGCCAAGCAGGCCCACGGGGCGGTCTGGGTGCAGTACGGCGAAACCGTCGTCCTGGCGACCGTCCTGACCGAGAAGCCCCACCGCGACGTGGGCTTCTTCCCCCTGTTCGTGGATTTCCGTGAGGCGTCCTACTCGGCCGGCAAGATCCCCGGGGGGTTCTTCAAGCGGGAAGGACGGCCCACCACCAAGGAAGTCATCACCATGCGGCTGATCGATCGCCCGATCCGCCCCTGCTTCCCCAAGGACTTCCTCAACGAGGTACAGATCCAGTGTCTGACCCTCAGCTATGACGGCGAGAACGAGCCGGACATCCTGGCGCTGATCGGCGCCTCGGCCGCCCTGTCGCTGTCGCCGGCCCCGTTCGACGGGCCCATCGGTGCCGCCCGCGTGGGCTACATCGACGGAGAGCTGGTGGTCAACCCCACCCTGGAAGACATCGACGAAGGCGACATGGACCTGATCGTAGCCGGCCCGCGCGAAGCAGTGAACATGCTGGAATTCGCCGGGAAGGAAATTTCCGAAGACGTCGCCGCCAAGGCGATCGAGATGGGCTTCCAGACCTGCTGCGAAACCATGGACCTGATCGACGAACTGGTCGAGAAGTCCGGCGGCAAGCCCGAGGTCGACTACGAGCCGACCCCCGTCCCCGACGAACTCAAGGCCGAACTGACCGAGAAGTACGGCGACCGCATACGCCAGGCCAAGCAGATCGCCGGGAAGGTCGAACGCAACGACGCCCTCTCCGCGATCAAGGAAGAAGCGATGGCCGCCTACTTCCCCGAGGACGCCCCCGGAGACGAGGAGCCACCCTTTACCCCCTGGCAGGTGGGTGAGGCGCTCTACTGCATCGAGGGCACGATCCAGCGCGAACTGATCCTCGGCGGAACGCGCCCGGACGGCCGGGCCCGCAACGAGGTCCGTCCCCTGGCGATCGAGGTGGGCGTGCTTCCGCGGACGCACGGCTCGGCGATATTCGACCGTGGCGAAACCCAAGCGCTGGTCATGGCCACGCTGGGCTGCCCGCGGGACCAGGCGATCATCGACGGCATCCGCGAAGAGTACAAAAAGAGCTTCTACCTGCACTACAATTTCCCGCCCTTCAGTGTCGGGCAGATCAAGCCGATCCGTGGCCCGTCGCGGCGCGACATCGGACACGGCTTCCTCGCCGAGAAGGCGATCTCGGCCGTCATGCCCGACGCCGAGGAGTTTCCCTACACCGTCCGCGTGGTCTCGGAGCTTCTGGGCTCCAACGGTTCGACCTCGCAGGCGACCATCTGCGGCGCCTCGCTGGCACTGATGGACGCGGGCATCCCGATCAAGCGTCCGGTGGCCGGCATCAGCATCGGCATGGTCCACGACGAGGAGAACCCCGACCGCTACGTGCTCCTGACCGACATCATGGGCGAGGAAGACTTCCACGGCGACATGGACTTCAAGGTCGCCGGAAGCAGCGCCGGCATTACGGCCATCCAGCTTGACATGAAGGCCCGCGGCATTCCCCAGGACCGCATCGTGGAGACCCTCGCCCAGGCGAAGGAAGCCCGCGAGCACATCCTGCAGGCGATGAACGCGGTGATCCCCGCCCCGCGCGAGGAACTCAACGAGTTCGCCCCGCGGATGCTCACGATGATGATCGACCCCAAGAAGATCGGCAAGGTCATCGGCCCTGGCGGCAAGATGATCAACGCCATCCAGGACGAGACCGGCGCGAGCATCGACATCGAGGACGACGGGCGTATCTTCATCGCCTCCTCCGACATGGATGGTGCCCAGGCCGCACTCAAGTGGGTCGAGGGCATCGTCGCCGAGGCCGAGGTCGGCAAGGTGTACGAAGGCACGGTCGTTTCGGTGCGGGACTTCGGTGCGTTCATCGAGGTGCTGCCCGGTACCGAGGGCCTCTGCCACGTCTCCGAGTTGAGCACCGGCTACGTCAACAACGCCGAGGACATCTGCAAGGTGGGCGACACGCTGAAGGTCAAGTGCATCGATATCGATGACATGGGCCGCGTGAAGGTCTCCCGCAAGGCCGTCCTGGTCGACGAAGGTGTCGAGACCGACCCGCTCATGCCGGAAGGCTCTGCCGACGGCGGCGGCGAGCGTCGCGGCGGCGGTGGAGGCGGTGGAGGCCGAGACCGTGGCGGGA
>JBKHHV010000341.1:0-3339 GCA_046539005.1 Phycisphaerae bacterium | reverse complement strand
GACGCCGGAACGCTCTCGCCGGTGGATGTCACGGGCAGTCTTCTTGAGCCGTTCCTGCAGGCCAAGCGCCTGCCGCCCCCCACGGCCGCGTTCGTGAGCCATGCCAACAGCGACCATTACAATGCCCTTCCGCCGCTGATCGAGAGCGGCCGCCTGAAAAAGGTGTACCTGTCGCCGTTCTTCGGTGCCAAGGGCACCAACCCTACGCGGGCGGCGGCGAGACTGCTGGAGATGATGCGGGAGCACCAAGTCCAGGTCGTCCGCGTAGCCGCCGGAAGCGTGGTGCCCCTGGACGAACGGACCCGCGCCGAGGTGCTCTGGCCGCCGGCCGACCTTCCCGACCGGCTGCGGAACGGCAGCGCCAACGATCGGTCGCTGGTGCTGCGGATCGTCTGCGACGACAGGTCGGTCATTCTGCCTGCCGACGCAGGCCCGGCCGTCCAGGAGCGACTGCTGGAGAGCCCCGGCCCGCTCCGCTGCGACGCGATGGTGCTGCCCCACCACGGCTCACACAAGTCGATCCTGCTGCCGTTTGTGAAGGCGGCATCGCCGCAGGTCACGGCCGTCAGCACCTCCCGCGACGTGCGGTCGGCGTCGAGGGAAGCCCTGGAGCTGGTTCGCTGGTTGCGGACCAACCGGCTTCACCTGTCGACGGCGGCGAACGGCTGGGTGTGCATCGAGTTCGGCTCCGAGGGGCTGCGTACCGATACCATGCGTCGGTAAGGCGGGCGACCGGTCGAAAAAACGCGCACGAAAGGGGCTTGCATGGCGGCGCAAGACTGTTAGAATACTCGATTCTCGCATAGAGACAGCAAGACGTGTACGCGCCGCCACCCGGCGAGTCGGGCAGGCGGCGAGAATTTGGGAGAAAACGAGTGGCTGTCAGGATCAGGCTGAAACGATTTGGCAGGCGTCATCGGTCGTTCTTCCGGGTGAGCGTGATGGACCAGCGCAACCCCCGCAACGGCCGCGTGATCGAAGAGCTGGGCTGGTACGATCCTCATCAGAAGGACCCCGCCCGTCGCCTGGAACTGGACAAGGAACGTGCGGCCTACTGGCTGAGCGTCGGAGCCCAGCCCAGCGAGACGGTGGGGAGCCTGCTGAAGAAGGAAGGTGTCTCGGCGGGCAAGGTGGAGCCGGCCTCTGCTCCGGCCGCCGCGGCTGCGCCTGCATCGGAATCGACCGAAGCGTAAGCAACCGCCCCGGCGCGACGACCATGGCGATGCGCATCGACATCCTCACGCTGTTCCCGGACCTGTTCGATGCCTTCTGCACCACGAGTATCGTCGGGCGGGCGGTCGACCGGGGTCTGGTGGAGATCCACCGTACGAACATCCGCGATTTCGCGCGGGATGCCTACGGCACGGTGGACGACTCGCCTTTCGGCGGCGGGGTGGGCATGGTGCTCAAGTGCGAGCCGATCTTCGACGCCGTCGAGAAAATCCGCACCGATCAACCCGATCCGCCGGGCAAGGTCATTCTGCTGACGCCCCAGGGCGAGCGGCTGAGCCAAAGGCGGGTTCGCGAGTTGGCCCACGAGCAGAGGCTGATCCTCGTCGCCGGGCACTACGAAGGGTTCGACGACCGGATCCGCACCGGCCTGGCGGAGATGGAACTCTCGCTGGGCGATTTCGTGCTTTCCGGCGGAGAGATCGCCGCGATGGCGGTGACCGACGCGGTGGTTCGCCTGCAGAGCGGAGCATTGGGAAAAGACGAGTCCGTGGAGGAGGAGTCCTTCTCGCACGGGCTTCTGGAATATCCGCACTACACTCGCCCGCGGGAGTATCGCGGGATGGGCGTACCGGAGGTGCTGCTCTCCGGCGACCACGGCAGGATTGCCCGGTGGCGCCTCGAGCAGGCCAGGCGGCGGACGCAGGAGCGTCGGCCCGACCTTTGGGAAGAGTATAACAGGAAGCACCCGCAGGACTGACCCGGCCTACCCGCCGGACGACGGGCCGCAAACACGAACGGGAGACAGCACGGTGAGCCAGGAACTGCTGAACAAGGCCGCCCAGGCCAGCATGAAGAGCGATGTCCCCGACTTCAACGTCGGCGACACGGTGAAGGTCAACTACCTCATCGTCGAAGGCGACAAGGAACGCATCCAGGCGTTCACCGGCACGGTGATCGCCCGAAGCGGCGGGGGCATCTCGGAGACGTTCCGGGTCCGTCGCATCGTTTCGGGCCAGGGCGTGGAGCGCGTCTTCCCGATCCACAGCCCCCGGGTTGCCGACGTCGAGGTCGTTCGCCAGGGTCGCGTACGCCGGGCGAAGCTCCACTACCTCCGCAAGCGCGTCGGCAAGGCCACCCGCGTCAAGGACAAGAAGGTCCTCACCCGCAAGCAGCGCGAGGCCCTCGAAGCCGCCAAGATCGAAGCCACCACCCAGGAGTAAGCCCACCATGTGGGCCTGGCTGGGAAGGCTGCGATCGGCCGATTCGCTGGGCACGCGGGGCGAGAAACTCGCCCGACGGCATCTCAAACGCCGCGGGATGAAGATCCTCGCCAGCAACTACCGCGCCCGCGGCGGCGAAGTGGACATCATCGCGCTCGACCCGACCACCCGTGCCGAGACGTCGGCCGAGACGATCGTCTTCGTCGAGGTCAAGACGCGGACATCCGACCGATACACCGATCCCGCCTCCGCTGTCGACAACGACAAGCGGAGGCGTCTTCGCAAAGCGGCCGGGCAGTACCTTGCCTCCCGCCCCACCGACGGATACGCCACCCGGTACGACATCGTCTCCATCGTCATCCCGCCCGGCCAGAACCCCCGCATCAACCACATGCCCGGGGCATTCCGCTGAGGCAGCCCCCTGCCTCCCGTCGGGTCGGCGGCTCTTCCGGCTTGACAAACCCGCCGGACGAGGTAGAATGCCGCCAGTGACGTACGTTATTCGCCGCCAACCCCGTATACAGAAAGGGGCAAGACGATGATTGCCGAGTCGACCCATTCCTTGACGCTTCGCCCCGTGTGGGTCCGAGTCGGCGGATAGTCCCTATCCTCAGCGATTGACGTAACGTCGGCCGATTTCTGCCCGGAGAGTCGGCCTTTCCTGTTTCAGCGGCTGTTCCTGTCGGCTTTCCCCTGCCTGCCTGGGCGGTGTCATTCCCCGATCATTCTCTGCCGGGCTGCCGGTGCGCGTGCGCCGCGCGAGCCCAGGCACGAACCCTCAGCCTGAAAGGGCACTGATGACTGCCGCAAGACCCCCTCACCCCAACCGCGAGGCCGGCGGACATGATCCGCCGAGCCTGGGCAGATACCCCACACGCCAGTGCAAGGAGTTGAAAATTGGCGAATCGAAATCGAGACCGCCGGGGCCGTCACGAAAACCCCGGTC
>JBKHHV010000340.1:0-3345 GCA_046539005.1 Phycisphaerae bacterium | reverse complement strand
CTTCACCGGCCATTGCCCCGGCCTCGCCGCCGGCGACCTCGACGACTACCACCCGGCCCTGACGCCCCAGAGCCACCCCGTCTTCACCACCCTCTACGCCCAGGGGCCCTGCGGCCTGGCCCAGAGGGCGGCCGAGGCGGGCTGGTGCGAGCGAGCCGAGGGCTACGTCAGCAAGTGCGACCTGTGCTACCAGGTGCGACGGTTCCTGCGTCCGATGCACGGCGATATCTTCGGCCCGGCGGAGCTGTATGCAGGGTCGGGCGTCAACTGCGGATCATGATGTTCAGGTCGGCAACGGGCGAGGTGTCCTGTACGTCCAGGGACCATGCCTTGGGGCGCATGCCGGGTGTGGCGAGTCGGCCATTGGAAGAGATGCTGGCTTTTGCCAGAGTCTGGTTGGGCGCGATACAGTTGCCGTGCTCGTCAATCCACTCGAATGCGTGTACCGCATCCTCGACAGTCTGAAATATCAACGTCCTAGCCATTTGGTTCTCCCTCCCACCCTACGACGCTACGATGTGGACTTGGCCCGGCGGAAATTTCGACACTCCGCCTGCGGAAGTGGTTCTGTTGTCCCAAACGCGGCGGACGGACAGAGCAACCCCATCCGGCGTTTCCTGAGACTTGTCTGCTGCCTCGGCCGATCTCAACCACGGCCGGTCTTGCACAAATACGATACGATGCGAAGGGAAAATGCGAACTGTCGCCCACTGGACGGTCCGCATATTATCCCACGAATACGGGATTCCGCAAAGCCTGTTTCCTGTAAATTCTTCACCTGCGTTATGCGGTTCCGACGGCACAGCAAAAGGGGCTGACTCTCGCCAGCCCCCGTTCGGCTCTTCCGAGGCATTGTGGAAGGAGATTCTGAGTTTTGGAAGCAGCCGTGCCTGTGCCGCCGCACATCTTCCAGCGTTCTGAGGAAACCGCTGTGACTCCATTGTCCACGAAAATGGTAATTCTACAACAGTTTTTCCGTCCGACAGAGAAGAATCCGGTTGTCATTTGGTCATGGTTTTCCGCAGTTCCATTTATTTCAAAGCGTTACGTTCGGAAACGAAATCCCTTCGGTCTGCTGATTTTCCCCGCCGATCGGGTCGCAGCAGATGGAGAATCGCTTAGCCCGGGTCAGCCGGCGGGTCGACCACGTCGGGCGAGTCGGCCGGGGGCTTGTCTCCGCCGCCACCGGACGGGTCCTGGGTGACGCCCAGCGGGATCCGCCCGTCCACCGAGCGGATATGGATGTCCCGCTGTGGGAAGGCGATCTCGATACCGTGCCTGCGGAACTCCTCGTCGATCAGCACGTGCAGGTCGTTCTTCACCCGCAGGAAGTCCTGCAGGCCGCTGACGTGCACGCGGAGTTCGTAGTCCAGGCAACTGTCGCCGAAGCCCATGAAAAACGCCTGCGGGGCCGGGTCTTCCAGAACGCGCTCGGCCATCTCGGCCACCTCCAGCAGCAGATCCCGCGCCAGGCGGGTGTTGGATCCGTAGGCAATGCCCACCGGCACCACCACGCGGATCACGCTGTCCGACAGCGTCCAGTTGATCAACTGCCCGGTGATGAAGTCCTTGTTGGGCAGGATCAGTTCCTTGCGGTCCCAGTCGACGACCGTAGTCGCACGGATGCGAATGCGCGTCACCGTGCCGGTCACCCCGCCGATGGTCACCACATCGCCCACGCGGATCGGGCGCTCGAAGAGAATAATCAGACCCGATACGAAGTTGGCGAAGATCTCCTGCAGACCGAAACCCAGGCCGACCGTCATCGCCGCCACAAGCCACTGTACCTGCGACCAGCCTACGCCGATGGCGTTGAACGCCAGCACGAACCCGATCACGAAAAGTGTGTACTGCGTGAGGGCGTTGATCGCGTACCGCACGCCCGGCTCGGCGTGGATCCGCTGCAGGATGGAGATTTCCAGCATGCCCGGCACGTTGCGGGTCGCCACGATCGTGAGAATCAGCAGCACCAGGGCCATCGTAACGTCGGCCGCGGTGATCGCCCCCCACAGCGGCACCCGTCCCAGCAGGTTCAGCGCCGGCAGCACGTCGTCCCAGATCATCCACGTCCCTGCCAGCAGCAGCGTGAAGATCACGTAGCGCAGGAAACGCCGCGTCTGTTCATTGACGGCCGCTAGGTCAACCCGCGGTTGCTCGGTTTCGATTGCCTCGGGAGCATCCTCGCCCTCCTCTTCTTTCTTCTTCTCCTTCTCGGCAAGGTCCTGCTTTCGCTTCTTGATCTCGCGGGCGGCCAGTTTCCGCCGCGCGATGAAGATCATCCGCAGCAGCAGTCCGTTGAAGATCACCACCGCGATGATCCACCACAACTGCCCCAGCAGGCGGACCGACAGATGCACCGTGGTGAAGTAGTATCCCATCGCCGCCGCCACCGCCAGAGCCGCCGGCGCCGCCACCGCCACCGGGTACCACAGCAGCCACAGCTTGGCGACCCAACTGCTCTTGCGCTGGGTGCTGATGTCCTGGTAGATGGTGCCCTTGGGGCGAAGCACCCCCGCCAGGAACACCGCCAGCACCACCAGAGCCGCCATCGCCGCCACGCGTCCCAGCCCTACCCGGACGGCCTCGAGACTATGGGCCTCGGCCGCGGCAACCAGGAACACCAGCGGAAGGAGGATGAACATCGGGCGGACCAGCGACGTCCGCACCTGCCGGGCGACCGCAGAAGTCCAGCGGAAGTGCGTCTCGCCCACGCCCTTTTCGCGGCAGAGCCGTCGCAGCAGGCCCAGCGGAAGCCAGACCATCGCCAGGAAAATCAGCCCCTCGCCGATGGCTCCGGCGAAGGGGGACTCGCCCCCCTGTCGGGTGAGCCTCCAGCCCAGCGCCGCCAGTGCCGCCGGCCAAACCGCCGCCAGCACGAACGTCAGCAGCAGCGACCAGACGGTCGGCATGAACGAGCCGGGAAAATCCTTCATCACCCGGGCATTGATCTGCCGGGCGGCCGAGGCGGCCCTGCGGCGCAGCACCGCCGCCAACCCGATCGCCAGAATCAGCGTCGCGTTGATGAAGGGGTTCTCGCGGGCGTCTTCGACCAGGGCCCGGGCCGCCGAGGCCCAGGTGCTCGGGTTCGCCAGCCAGCGGAGTCCCACCCACAGGCCCCCCACATCGGCGAGCCCGATGGGCGTGGTGGAGGGGATCCAGAAGACCCGTTCGTCGATGAACTGCGAGAGCTGCTCGGCCTCGGTCGCCAGGGCCCGCTTGCTGTCGGCGAGTTCCAGGAGAGGCTTGTAGTAGTTCTCGAACTGTGCGATCAGTCGGCTTACGGTAGATTTCCGGGTCTCCAGCAACGTTCGGACCTCGCCGGTCATCTCCTGGCGCCGACCCGGC
>JBKHHV010000339.1:0-3358 GCA_046539005.1 Phycisphaerae bacterium | reverse complement strand
ATCATCAGCAACCTGCCCCTCCAGCCGGATGAGCCGATGGAGCAGACCTGTGGCGACTGTCGCCGCTGCGTGGACGCTTGCCCGACAGGCGCGATCGTCGACGACCGGCTGGTCGACTGTCGCAAATGCTTCAGCTACCTGACGATAGAGAATCGCGGCGACATTCCAGAGAGATTCCACGAGCCGATGGGCGACCGCCTTTTCGGCTGCGATACTTGTCAGATCGCCTGCCCGCACAACCGCCACGCCCCGCCGGGAGACGCCGAACTGATCGGCCGGACGTACCCCGCCGCGGCAGCGACGCTGAGCGAGATCCTGACCTGGACCCGGCGCGATTGGGACCTGGCCACCCGCGGTAGTGCCATCCGGCGTGCGAAATACGGCGGATTGCTGCGGAACGCGATCATCTGCGCTGGAAATGCCTCCGATATCGACCTGATCCCGCTGCTGACGGACGTTTCCCGGCGGCAGCCCGACCTGGCGGACCTCGCCGGATCGGCCGTCGCGCGAATTCGGCGCGATGCCGCCGATTGAAACCGCCCGCCGGTTCCCCTATAAATGATTGCGAAAGAGAGCAAATACACCATGCCGACAACCCCTACACACTCCGTGGATATCGAAACCATTAAGCAGGCCGTGCGGGATATCCTCATCGCCGTGGGTGAGGACCCGGACCGCGAAGGCCTGGCCAAGACGCCCGAGCGCGTTGCGAAGATGTACGAGGAGCTCTTCGCCGGACTCGCCGTCGACCCAGCCAGCTTCCTCGACACCACCTTCGACGAGCAGCATTCGGAGATGGTCGTCCTGCGCGACATCGCCTTCTATTCCATGTGCGAGCATCACCTCCTCCCGTTCATGGGCAAGGCCCACGTGGCCTACATCCCCAAGGGCAAGGTAGTGGGCTTGAGTAAGCTCGCCCGCGTGGTGGAAGCCTTCGCCCGGCGGCCCCAGGTGCAGGAGAGACTCACCAGCGACATCGCCGATATCCTCATGGACAAGCTGGACGCCAAGGGCGCCGGCGTCATCATCGAGGCGACGCACACCTGCATGACCGTCCGCGGCGTGAAGAAGCCCGGGGCCGTCATGGTCACCTCCGCGATGCGGGGCATCTTCCGCAGCACCCTGGCCACCCGCAACGAAGCGGTCCACCTGCTGACCAGCGGCGACGGCTGGCATGGGCATTGAATGAAGACCGACCGGATGGTGAACGCGGACACGGTACAGGCTCTCTGTGAGCGTCTATTGCATTGCAGCAATTTCAGGATGCCTGTTCGGGAGCGCAACTCTCGGCCTGTGGAGTGTGGGAACCTACGGCTGGCAAGTCTGCCGTCGCGGTCGGCCGGGGCGCCACTTGCAAGCCTCGCCCCCTGCGTCTACACTTTCCATCCTGTCGAGCAGCAAGGTCACGACAAGCTTTAGCGCAATCAAGGAATCTCCGTGTCCTCCGTGCCCTCCGTGGTGACTACCACTCGACAGCAGAACCGAATCAACCGCGAAAGGAGAATCGCATGCCGAGCAAGGTCCCGTCGGATATTGACATCTCCCGGGCAGCGACGCCCATGCCCATCACCGAGGTCGCCCAGCGTGCCGGCATTCAGGCCGACGAGCTGGAGCCGTATGGTGACGTCAAGGCCAAGGTCAAGCTGTCGGTGCTGGAGCGCCTCAAGGACGCCCCGGACGGTAAGTACATCGACGTGACGGCCATCACGCCGACCCCGCTGGGCGAGGGCAAGACCACCACCTCGGTCGGCCTGACCCAGGCACTCGGCCTGCTGGACAAGAACGTGATGCTCTGCATCCGCCAGCCGAGCATGGGCCCGACGTTCGGCATCAAGGGCGGGGCGGCAGGCGGCGGGTACTCGCAGGTGATCCCCATGGAGGAGTTCAACCTGCACCTGACCGGCGACATTCACGCCGTCAGCATCGCCCACAACCTGCTCGCTGCGGCCATCGACGCCCGCATTCTGCACGAGGACAACTTCTCGGACGAGAAGCTCGCCTCCCGCGGCCTGGAGCGGCTGGACATCGATCCGTACAGCATCACGTGGAATCGCGTGGTGGACGTCAACGACCGGGCGCTGCGGAACGTGATCGTCGGGCTCGGCCCGAAGATCGACGGCCGACCGCGCCAGAGCGGGTTCGACATTTCCGTGGCCTCGGAGATCATGGCGATTCTCGCCCTCGCGACGGACCTGAAGGACATGCGCGAACGTCTCGGGAAGATCATCGTGGCGATGAGCAAGTCCGGCCAGCCGATCACCGCAGAGGACATCGGCTGTGCCGGCGCGATGGCGGTGCTGATGAAGGATGCGATCAAGCCGAACCTCATGCAGACGCTGGAAGGCCAGCCGGCGTTCGTGCACGCCGGTCCGTTCGCAAACATCGCCCACGGCAACAGTTCGATCGTCGCCGACCGGATCGCCCTGAAGCTGGGCGATTACGTGGTGACCGAGAGCGGGTTCGCCAGCGATATCGGCATGGAGAAGTTCTTCAACATCAAGTGTCGCATGAGCGGGCTCCAGCCGGATTGCGTGGTGCTGGTCGCGACGATCCGCGCCCTGAAGATGCACGGTGGCGGCCCGAAGGTGACCCCCGGTGGCGACCTGGACAAGGCCTACATCGAGGAGAACCTGGAACTGCTGGAAAAGGGCGTGTGCAACATGCAGCGGCACATCGAGATCGCCCGCATGTTCGGCATTCCGGTGGTGGTCGCGGTCAACCAGTTCCCCACCGACACCGATGCAGAAATGGACCTGGTCCGCAAGGCCGCCGAGAAGGCAGGGGCCTACGCCGCGGTCAACTCCAACCACTGGGCCGAGGGCGGCGAAGGGGCCAGGGCCCTGGCAGAGGCCGTCGTCGACGCCTGCGAACAGCCCAAGGATTTCCAACTGCTCTACCCGGACGACATGTCGATCCGCGAGAAGATCGAGACGATCTGCAAGAAGGTCTACCTCGCCAAAGACGTGGTTTTCGAGCCGGCGGCAGAGAAGCAGATTGCCTCCTACGAGGCTGCCGGGTTGAGCAACCTGCCGATCTGCATGGCCAAGACGCACCTGTCGCTCTCGCACGATCCGAGCCTCAAGGGCGTCCCCCGCGGGTTCACCGTGCCGATCCGAGAAGTCCGCGCCAGCGCGGGTGCCGGTTTCCTCTACCCGCTGCTGGGCACCATGCGAACCATGCCCGGCCTGCCGAGCAAGGCCGCGTTCATGGACGTCGACCTCGACGAGGACGGCAACGTGGTGGGCCTGTTCTAACCGCAAACCCAAAGGCAAGAGGCAGTCAGCCCCGGCAGGGGCGGCAGATGCGTTCACCGGGCGATGGGCTTCTTTCCCGGTTGGCGGGTCTCCTGACCCGCCAA
>JBKHHV010000086.1:0-13466 GCA_046539005.1 Phycisphaerae bacterium | reverse complement strand
TGCTAAATCCAAAGACTACCCGAGCCGGGATGGCTCACTTCATAGCTTCTCCTTGCTGAAACTCTGTTCTGACGGCGTCGGTTCAGGATACCGCCCTAACGCTTTGAGGAAAAGAGTTACGATGATCGGATTGCTGACGTTAGGTAAAACATTCATCAAATGTCGTGTTGACGCGAGCTTAATATTGCTGATGGGGGTAAACATGTACCGAACGTCAGGTTGATGCGAGCTTAACCGGATGTTCATAGCTTCACATTACCTTAATACTATGCTCGCAAGACCTTTACCCTGCGTTGTCATTCTTCGCCCGAACGAATGCCTCGGTGACGACCTGTGTCGGGTCGTCCTGAACGAAGGCCCGACCAGTATCCGAAAGGAGCAACACATGGACTGGTGTCGGAAATGGATTGTTGGGGTGGTAGCCCTCTCCACACTGGCAGGGATCGCCAGCGCGCAGGGCGTTGATGATCTCAAGACGAGCATCAAGGCCCTGAAGATGCGGCTGCGGGACCACGAGCGTCGCGTATCGGAGCTCGAGGACCAGCAGGGCAAGTTCCTGGATTTCATGAAGGAAGGCGGCGCTGCCGGCGGCCCGAATGATTTCCGGGTGTATTGGAAGAACGGCCTGAACCTCAAGAGCGGCGACGGCAACTTCAAGCTCAAGATCGGCGGACGCGTGATGGCCGACATGGGCTGGATCGACGGCACGGGCATCGAGGATGACCTGGGCACCGATCTGCAGGACGGCGTCGAGTTCCGCCGTGCCCGTATGTACATGTCGGGCTCCATCTACAAGAACGTCGGCTACAAGATCCAGATCGACTTTGCCGACGAAGACGTCGCCCTCAAGGACGTCTACTGGCAGCTCAAAAAGCTTCCCGTGGTCGGCACGCTGACCGTCGGTAAGCACAAGATGCCCGTGAGCATGGAAGAGCTGACCTCCTCCAAGTACATCGCCTTCATGGAACGGTCGCTTCCGACCGTGTTCGTACCCAGCCGTCAGTGGGGTATGTCGCTGAAGAACACGCTGCTGGAGGATCACCTCGTCTGGCAGGTGAGTGCCTACCGCCTGGGGTCGGACGAGCAGTTCTCTGACGGCGGGTACAACTTCGCCGCCCGCGTGGCGTGGGCCCCGCTGTACGAGAAGGACCAGCACCTGCTGCACGTCGGTGCCAGCTACGCCCTGCAGTACATCGAAGACGCCGCCGGTGGCAGCGTCCGGTACCGTCAGCGTCCCGAGTACCACATGACCTCCGAGCGCTTCGTGGACACCGGCACCCTCTCCCCCGTCGAGTGGGCCCATATCTACGGCGTCGAACTGGCCGGCTCCTACGGGCCGTTCTGGATGCACTCTGAGTTCATCGGATCCTGCCTGGACGGCGCCGACAACGGCGCCGACGACTACAAGTTCAGTGGCTTCACCGCCCAGGCCGGCTACTTCCTGACCGGCGAGAACCGCCCCTACAAGCTCGGGTCGGGCACCTGGAACCGCGTCAAGCCCAAGCAGAACTTCACCAGCGACTTCTCCGGGCTCGGTGCCTGGGAAGTGGCGCTTCGCTACTCCTACCTCGACCTCGACGACAACATCGCCAACGTCGATGCAGGACAGCAGCATGACGTGACCGTGGGGCTCAACTGGTACCTGAACCCCAACACCCGCATCATGTTCAACTACATCCGCGCCTGTGCGGACACGGTTGCCTCGTCCAATGCCGCCGATATCCTCGGCGTCCGCTTCCAGGTCGACTTCTAAGACGGAAGCAGAAGCAACGCTGTTCTCACATGCGTGCTGCGGTTGTGCGGCTGGTCGATCCGCGAGGGTCGCCCAGCCGCCGTTTTTTGCGCGAAGCAAATGCTCCCGTGACACGTATACATTGGCGTGGTATACCTTTGGTGAACGTCGGCCGCTGTGGAGCCGGCCACTTTTCCATCCTCCCTGCTCCAGAAAAGAGGACATCGAATGAACAAATCAATGCTGGGGAAACTCGGGTCAATCTTCTCGCTGCCCATGGCCGTACTGCTGGTGATCTTCTTCTTCCTGCCCTGGGTACGGTTCCAATGCAGCAACATGGAACTGTTCACCGCTTCCGGCTGGCAGTTGACCACCGGCGGAGTCACCCCCTCCAAGCAGCTCGAGCAGCAGAAAAAGGCCCAACAGCAGGCCGATGAGGAAATGGAGGAGGAAGAAGAAGGCCCCGACGCCCGTCCGTGGTATATCCTCGGGCTCCTCACGCCGGTGGCGATTCTGCTGGCCGGGGTCATGGGGGCCATGGGCAAGGGCGAACCCGGGAAGATCGGCGCCGCGCTGCTTATCTGCGCGGCCGTGGGGGTCCTGCTCATGATCATGGCCGCCAACATGGACTACTCCGACGAGATGATCGAAGACCAGCAGGAGAAGCAGAAACAGCAGCAAGAGGAAGGAACCCCCAGCTTCGGGCCCAGCGGTGAGCAGATGGAAGAGATGATGCGGGCCCAGATGAAGACCGAAGCCACCGGGATGGTCTGGGTCTCGCTGGTGCTGTACTTCCTGGTCGCCGCGGCCGGTGCGATGAACCTGGTGCTTCCGCAGTTCGCCTCCGGCTCATCCGGGCAGCCGGCGGGAGCCCACCCCGGCACGCCGCCGTCGGCCCCGCCCGGCGAATAGCGGCATCCGACGGACCAACCCAACGACGCAACTCCAGCGCCGGGGAGACCTTCCCCGGCGCTTTGTTTTGCGCGTTTCGCCGTCTGCCGGGCCCGGGTAGAATACCCCCATGGCAGAGGAACATACCCGCTGGATGCGTATTGCGCTGGACGAGGCGATCAAGGGACGGGGCAGCGTCGAACCGAACCCTGCGGTCGGTGCGGTCATCGTACGCAATGGCCAGGAACTCGCCCGCGGACACCACAAACGCTTCGGAGGCCCCCACGCCGAACGCGAGGCGATGCACGCCGCACAGATCGCAGGCCGCGAGCTGCGCGGAGCGACCATGTACGTCACGCTCGAACCGTGCAGCCACTTCGGGAAGACCCCGCCCTGCGCCGATGCCCTCATCGAGGCCGGCTTCGCCCGCGTGGTGGTGGCGATGGAAGACCCCGACCCCCAGGTCGCCGGGGGCGGGCTCGACAAGCTGAGAAAAGCGGGCGTGGAGGTCGTCACCGGCGTATGCGAGAACGAGGCCAGGCATCTGCTGGCGGCATACGTCAAACAGCGCACGCAGTCGCGACCCTGGGTTATCGGCAAGTGGGCCCAGACGGCCGACGGGTACCTGGCGCTGCCGCCGGGGCGGGGGCGATGGATCTCCGGCGAGGTGTCGCGGGAAGACGTACACCGCCTGCGGGCCTGGAGCGAGGGAATCTGCGTCGGCATCGGAACAGCGCTGACGGACGACCCGCTGCTGAACAACCGCCTCGGCTGGGGGCGGCAGCCGGTGCGGGTGGTGCTGGACAGTTCACTGAAGCTCCCCGCCGACAGCCAACTCGTGCGGTCGGCCGACGAGTACCCGCTGCTGGTGGTCACCTCCCGCCTGACGCGCGAGCACCGGCGGGAGGACGTAGCCGTCCTGCGCCGCAAGGGCGTGGAGGTGGTGGGTATCTCACCGGGTCCGGGCGGTCTGGACCTGCACCAACTGCTGGACGAGTTGGGCAAGCGTCGCTGGACCTACCTGCTGGTGGAAGGCGGCCGAGCGGTGCACGAGAGCTTCCTGCGGGCGGGGCTGTACGATGAACTGCGGGTGTACGTTTCGCCCATCGAACTGGGCCCGGCCGGGGGGAACCTGCCCCGGCTGGATGTGGAGGAAGTCGCCGCGCGCTGCCGCCTGGGCGACCCGGAGGTACATACCTTCGGCGACGACCGCCGCCTGACCTATCGGCCTGGGCGTTGAAGCGCCTCGCGGCCTGGCGCCACGGGCGGCGCCGCCCCCCGTGTTGTATCGAACAGCGCTGAACGCCAAGGCAACCCGGTGGCGTTTGATAGAATCCGAAACGGGGCTGGAATTGACGTGGCCGGGTGCCATGCTTCTCCGCGCAGCACAGAAGCATGCGGTACCGAGTGACCAGTCACCAGTGACCGAGACGGGCAGAGTCATTCGGGGTGCCCCGGATGTCTCCGACACCCGTGCTGCTGCGATCCCAACACAAGCGGACGGAGACGATCCTGGCACTCGGATACGTCTTCCAACAATGGAATACGTCGAGACCCACGGGCAGCTTGGCTGCCCGCCGGAAAGACTTTCAGGCGAGGGGGGGAGTTTCGATGGCGTCGTGGACGGCCAGGGCTTGTGCGACGGGGCTTACGTCGTGCACGCGGAAGACGGTCGCCCCGCGGCGGCGCGCGGCGAGGCACGCGGCGATCGTTCCGCCGATGCGCTGGGTCGGCTCGGGTTCGCCGGAGAGGGCGCCGATGAACCGCTTCCGCGATGACCCGATCAACACCGGAACGTCCAGCGTCACCAGGACGTCCACCCCGCGGGCCAGCAGCAGGAGATTGTGCTCCAGTGTCTTGCCGAACCCGATGCCCGGGTCCACCATGCACCGGGCTCGCGGCACGCCGGCTGCGACGGCCGCCTCGAGCCGCTCGGCGAGGAAGTCGCGGACCTCCGCGGTCACGTCGTCGTAGTGCGGCTCGGCCTGCATGGTCTTGGGCTCGCCCAGCATGTGCATGAGCACCAGGGCCGCATCGCGTTGGGCGACGAGTGTCAGCAGGTCCGGGTCGTCCCGGCCGGCCGAGACGTCGTTGACGATCCGGGCCCCGGCGTCCAGGGCGAACTCGGCGACGGGGGCGAGGGTGGTGTCGATGCTGACAGGCACACCCGCGGAGACGACGGCCGGCAGGATGTCACGCAGGCGGTCGATCTGCTCATCGGCCGACACCCGCCGCGAGCCGGGACGGGTGGACTCGGCGCCGACGTCGATCACGTGGGCCCCGGCGGCCACCATGTCCAGCGCGTGGCGGGCGGCGGCGTCGGCATCGAGGAAGGTTCCGCCGTCGGAGAAGCTGTCGGGGGTGACGTTGAGGATGCCCATCACCACCGGCCGACCGGTGATATGGGAACGCAGGATGTCGTCGATTCCCAGGCTCATGCCGCCGTTATAGCACCCCAGGCCGCCGGTCACCAGTGCCGGGTTTCGCGCTGTTGCGGCGGGGTTTTCCCGCGTGGCGCGGGGGCCCTGTGCCGGCTACGCCGACTTTCGGGCGATGTCTTTCTTCACGAACTTCGCGGTCTCGCGGAGCTTGTGCACCTTGTTCCCGCGGGCAACTCGGCCGACGACGCTCTTCTCCAGTTGCGGCGCCAGTCCGTAGACCAGTTGCGAGACCTGCCCGATTGTGTACTTGAGGCGTCGGCGGACGGGGTTGCCGGTCTGGGCGCAGACGCTGTTCCAGCCCATCAGCATGCCCATGCGGGCGACCGCGCGTTTGTAGCCCGGCGTGAAGCGGAAGAAGTAATCCTCCGCGACGTACATGTCGTCGAAGAGGTTCCGCTGGAAGTAGGTGCTCACGCTGTAGGGGTTGGGCACGTTCTGGTAGGTCGCCAGCCCCACGTGCTGGAACCGCGGGCGCAGCCACCAGTCGGTGAACCCGGACGAGGCGTGATATTCCTCGTACATCAGCGTGTCGGGGTAGGGAATCACCGCCCCGTGGAGCTGGAAGTGGGACACGAACGGCTGCGTGGCTCGGATGAACGCCATGTTGCGTTTCACGCTGCGGGGGGTCTCCCACGGGAAGCCGCACATGATGTTCACCGACATCTCGATGCCCACCTCGGCCGTGAGGCGTACCACCTCGTAGGCCTGCGCCGAGGTGTAGCCCTTGTTGATCCGCCGCAGTGTTTCGTCGTTGGCCGACTCGACGCCGTAGTTCAGCAGCGAGCAGTTGGCGGCCTTCATCGCCTCCAGCAGGGGGCGGTCCACGCAGTTGATCCGCGTGCCGGTAAACCAGTTCACCGGCAGTTTGCTCGCTGTGAGCTTGCGGCAGAAGTCGTGGATGCGGTCCTTGTGGAGCGTGAAGGTCTCGTCCCGCATCATGAAGCCGGTCACGCCGTGCTGCTCGTACTGGCGGGTCATCTCCTCGAGGATGCTGTCATTGCTGCGGCGGGCGTTGCGACGCCAGAGCTTGTGGGAACAGAAGCTGCAGTTGAACGGGCACCCGCGGCCGCAGAGGATCGCGTTGATGCCCTTGATCCGCCCGTCGACCAGGCGGAAATCGTCGATGTTCTCGATGAACGAATAGTCGGCCGCCCCGAGGGAATCCAGGTCGGCAATGCGCTCGGGCAGGGGGTTGTGTACCGCGCGGCCGGCGGGGTCCAGCCAGCTCGCCCCGCGGATCTCGCCGCAAGCGGCGGCCTGCTTGCCGGCAGCGTACCACGCGCAGTAGTCGTCGATGCACAGTTCTCCCTCGCCCCGGAAGGCGAACTGCGCCCCGCCGTGAAGGACCTCTTGCGGGCGGGACGTGGGGTGCGGCCCCCCGGCGATGACGTCGTAGCCCGCCTCGACAAGCTGCCGCTGCAGGTCGTAGATCGCCAGCACGCCGAAAGTCGCGTAGCTGAGCCCCACTACGTCCGGGCCCCACGGGTCGATGATCTCGCGGCGAATCTGCCCCGGCGTCCGGAAATGGTCGAACGTGTTGATGTGCAGCCGCACGTCCCAGCCGTTCTGCCTGAACCGCTTGGCGACGTAGGTCAGACCGCTGGGGATCGTGCCCAGCGGGTTGGGAAACACCAGCATGATCTTCGGCATCGGATTGCCCTTTCCGGTCTTCGGTCCGGTTATCTATCGGATCGGCGGTGGGTTGCCTGCGACGGTTCCTCAGCCCCGGGTGCTGGAATACCGCGGCGGATGCTCGAAGCGGTACCGCACGTCCCGCGTGGCCGCATGCTCCCTGCGCTGAGCCAGGCCCAGCTCGCCCAGGCGGTCGGCGAAGCCCCGTACGAATTCAAAGTCCACACCCAACTCCCCGGCGATCTCCAGGCAGCTCCGGCGGCCGTCCATCAGTGCCTGGATGTTCTGGAGTTGGAAGTAGCCCTGCTGGTTGGTCTTCACGTCCACGTACAGGTCGTAGCGCGACTGGTACAGCGGCCCGCGGTAGGTGCGGACCGGCACGTAGTCGGTCTCGAAGGCATCGACGATGCGTTCCAGCACCGCCAGCGAGTCGGCGAGTTGCCCTGCGTCGAGATGGGCGAGGTCGTCGTTGTCGGTGTGGTAGTCGTCGAACAATTCCCGCCCCATGCCCACGGTGGGGATGAAGAAATCCGGGCCGTCGTAGAACATCTCGTCGTTGCCCCACAGGTCACGGAAGTCGCTGTGGAAGGCGTCCGGGACGTGGTGGCTCAGCACATTGGCGGTTGCCATGTCCACGTAACTGCGTCCGCTTGAGGAAGTCTGGTAGCCCAGCGGTCGGCCGTTGGCGAGCATGTCCAGGTAGAAGCCGCCGATCAGGTTCTCGACCCGCTCACCGCGGTCCAGCACTGCCGCCGCGGCGAAGTATTCCGGGCCCAGGATCGCGCGGTACGTGTATGTGCGGTCCGGTCGACGGCGCAGGCGGCGGAACAGTTCGGCGATGATCGCCACGCACGCCAGCCCGTCGTTGACCTGCGCGGTGTGGCAGGTGTGGGCCGCCAGGAAGATCGTCTCCGGCCGCCGGCCGGGCAGTGTCCAGTCGATCACATCCATTTCGCCGTCATCGAAAACGGTGTCGATCTCCACGCGGTAGGTCCCGGCCGCCAGCGATTCGACCGTCCGATGCGGCAGCGAGAAACCCCATTCGGTGCGCTCACCATACTTGTACTGGCTGCGGTAGTCGTAGATGGTCCGTTCGGGACGGGCGGGATCGCTGCGGACGTGCTCGATAAGCTCCTCGCGGGTGACCTCCCCGCGGAAGCTTGCCGAATACGACCGCAATGTCAGCGGGTTGCGGTGGTAGTCGCAGAGGATCGCTCCGTCGGGGCCGGTCAGTCGGGCGACGTTGACGCGCCAACGCGGCGGAACCACCCACGTGAGGCATTCGGCCCCGGAGGCGACCGAGAAGAAGGGCGCCTCCAGGTCGGCCGCCAGCTCGCGGACGAAGCGGCTGGTGGCGTCGCCCACGGGCACGCGGTCCCAGTGCCAGTATCGCTCGATGAGCGAGAGCATCCTGTCTCCGGCGTCGTCGGACATGGTCATGCGGTGGCGGGTTCGTTTCGGGCGGCGGCTCGCAGGGGAGCCAGCAGTTTCCCATCCAGGCACATCGCCTCGGCCACGGCCGTCGGCAGGTCGTGGGGCGAGTTCAGCAGGCTCGCACGCAGGTGCTCCATCGCCCATTGGCGCATGTCTTCGCCCGGGGTCTGCGGGCTGAAGGGGCGGATCCACTCCGACAGCTCCCCCAGCGGCAGGTGAGGAGGGTCGGTGGCGATGCGGGCAAGCTCCTCGACGGCCGACTCCACGTTTGGTTCGTATCCCAGCAGGCGCATCTCCGGCGCGCAGACGCTTTCCACGCAGGCGACCTCGCGCTCGCTCAGGGCCGAGCGCCACTTGTCCAGCGAGCGAACGTTGAATATCGCCTTGCCGTCGAAGTGCGAGCTGTTCTGTACCCACGGCTCACCGGCGCCGTCCACGAACGTCCGCGGGTCCACCAGGTTCGGATCGAAATCCACGCCGATGAATTCGCACATCGCCCGAGCGGTCTGTTCGGGTTCGCGAATCAGGTCCTCGTAGTGCAACAGCATCACGCGCCCCTGCCCGGCCGGCGAAGACTGCGCGAGCTGCCACGCGATCGCGGCGAGCTTGCGCCACTGGCGAGTCAGGAAGATCCAGGGATACTTGGCCTCGGTGACGTTGTTGGACGCGCAGACCGCCCGCGGGTCGCGAACCACCACGATCGCCCGCGCGTCGGGCAGGGCCTCCAGCACGTGCGGCACGAACTCCGTGGTCCACACCTCCTTGCACCCGGCGACGGCCGTGTCGGCATCACCGTAGGCTCGACGCACGATCTGAACTCCCTGCTCCAGAAGTTCGGCAAAGTTCGCCCCGTCCAGCAGGTCCAGGTGCTCGGCGATACGCGGCGAGAACGGCCCCGAAGCACCGGCCACCTGCCGTCGCAGCCCGGGCAGGTCGGTGGTGTCGGTGGGGGTACCCCTCAGCGAGGCGTGCCGCACGGCCATGTGTTCGCGACGGGCCGAGGGGCAGTAATAGTAATCGCCCAGAGGAGAATCGGGGCAAAAGCCCCGGCCCCCCGCGCCCGCCTGCAAAACGGCCGCGTTGCGGAACGCCTTGTAGACCCGCGCGAACGGGTCGGAGGCGATTGCCATCTTCCTGTGCGCATGCAGCATCCTCGCCAGCAGCGTCGTGCCGGAACGGAACATGCCGGTAACGAAAAGCCAGCGGGTCATCGCGCGCACTCCTGCAACTGTAGCCGGTCGGCCAACGTAGCGGCCGAGCCGTCCAGGCAGGCGCGGACCTTGGCGTAGTAGTGCTCGATTTCTTCGGGGGAGACGATGGTGCTGTAGGGGTCGTCCACCTGGGGGACCTCGATGGAGGCGAAGTCGTCGCCGCTGTAGAGGAACGGCAGCGTCACGCGCCCGCGGAGGAAGGTGCCGATTGCCTCGGCCGCCCGGCGGCAGGCGCGGCCGTCCATGGACCCGAAGACTTCCCGCTCCTGCCGGTGGATCGAGGCGGGATCGGCGTTGGTCTGCCCCAGGGTGACCGTGCCGACGAATGCGTCCAGTTCTTCCTGCGTCCAGACGCGGGGGGAAACGAACGACAGCGGGCTGTGCTTGATGTCGGTGTAAACGTCGCGGAAGCAGACGGCCGGGATGTCCAGGATGTTCGCCTCCAGCGACATCGTGCTCACCGCGTGGACCAGCAGGTCGACGTTCTTGAGCACCTCGGGGGCGTATTCGGCCTGGAGGATGGGGATATCCAGCCCGCGTTGGCGGAAGAAGTCCTGGTAGGCCTCCACCCGCTCGCCGGGGTGGACCTTGACCAGGAAGTTCCATTCGTCCCCGCGGCGGCGGTAGAGATGTTCGATCCCTTCTAACCACGCGGCTCGCCCGGCCCGGTCGTACTCCACGCGATTTACGGCGATGGACTCGCCCGGGCGGGCCTCGGGCATGCCGGCGTCGATCTCGCGATCGGCGTACGACCAGCGCGTCGCCCACAGCATGGTCTTCTTGTCGTTGTCCAGTCCATAGCGGGCGTTCAGTTCGGCCCGGGTCAGGAAGTTCTCGGCGAAGCCGGGCATCTGGTAGACGTCGAACGGCAGGCCGCCCACGTTGGCCACGTCCGCCCGCCGCATTCGCCCGTGGGTGCCGATGATGTCGGCGAATTCCGGGCCCATTACGATCTCCAGATCGACGTAACGGGAGTAGTCCCAGTTGCACAGGATGACGTTGCGGTTCTCGCTGTCGACCTTGTGGTAGCGGTCCCAGTTGAGCCCGCCTTCCTCCCGCCGCGAGATGACCGGGATGTTCCGCTTGGTGAACTCCCCCACCACGTTGAGCATGAACGGCGTGGAGACCACCCCGGTAACCACCGCGTCGGGCAGCTCCATGAGCCCTTTCATGATGCCCACGTTGTTGAACGGCAGTTGCACCACCTCGTGCCCGGCTCGCTCGAGCCAGTAGCGGATCTGCAGGTCGATCAGCAGGTCGCGCTGCTTGAAGACGGTGAACTGCACGAGCTTCTTGCGGGCCTGGTCGGGTCGGGCGAGGCGCGAGCACAGATGTCGGGCCAGGCGACGCACCCGCTTGGCCATCGGCCCGCCGGGCTCCATGAGATTGGTTGTGGCGAGCATGGTCTGCCAGAACAACGGATCGTCGGCGATGAGGGGGTTGGCGTCGTCGCCGGCCGTGCCTTGGGTGACGATGGCCCGAATGTGCCGGCGGACCAGCGCAGCAGTGTTGCGCGGATCCAACGCCAGGATGCGTTCGGCCAGGTCGGCCGCCTGGGCGTCGTCCATCGGGGCGCCGGCCAACTCGGCCGCGTAGCAGGAATGGGGCTTCTCGGTCGTGTCCCGACCGGCCGCGGCGCCCAGCAGCCACACCATGTCCGACAGCGTCGCCCGCGGTACCGGGTCGACCCGCAGGTGATCCCTGGCGACCAGCACGACGGCATCCCGCTTCAGCGGCACGTCGGCAAGCTGGTCCTCGTGACGGCAGAGCACCGCCGCCACCCGAGACGCCAGTTCGCGGCAGGCATGCTCGGCGGGGTCTCGGTCGTTCAGGCAGGCGCGGGAGATGTCGGCCACGCGCGGAACCGCCGGGTCGATCGAATCGGCGGCGGTGATGATCGGCTGCACGCTGCTCTGGGTGTCCAGCACCACCAGCAGCGCGTCGGTGTTGGCAGGGCAGACCTCGCCGCAGGGCACCGAACCGTCGAAGGACTGCAGCACCGCTTTGTCGGCGGCGATACCCGGTGTGGTCGCCAGTTCGCAACGTATGTCCAGCCGTCGCAGCTTCGCCAGCAACTGGATCAGGCCCGGGTCGAGAATGTTCGTCAGCACCGCCAGGCGTTTCATGCGGCGTCTCCTTCCCCGGCCATTTGGGCCATCAGGTCGCCCAGCGAGACCGAGTGATGAAACGCCGAGGCGTGGGAAGCAGGGGAAGGCTGGTTCTGCGGGACGGGTTTCGGCTCAGGCGTCTGCGCCATTGGGGCAGACCGGCTCTGCGGGGCGGGCATCTCTCGTGTTGCCTGCACGTCCGGGGCCTGAGTCAGCATGTCGGGTGTCACGAACTGCACGTCGGGGTTGTCCCGCAGCATGCCCAGCACGCGGCGAAGTGTGGCGGCCTTGTCGGCCGAGGGGTGGGCGGTGGCGAACTGGTCGGCCGTGGCGGTCAGGCTGTAGCTGTGCAGCGAGTAATCGATGTAATTGATCTTCTCGTGATCGGCCAACGCATTGAGATACTGTTCGAGGTCGCCGGGGTCGATCCAGTCCAGGTCGGTCTTGACGCACTGGCTTCCCTTGCGGCAGAAGGTGACCGGCAGCACCAGCAGGTCGCCGACGGTCACCGGCATATTCTCCGGCAGGCGGGCGCGGCAGAAGTGGTGCGTGGAGAAGTTCGAGCAGTCGGCGGCGAAGCCCTCCAGCGACAGGGCTTCCAGCGTGTCGGCGTTGATTCCGTAGGCCCCGGCCCGGTGAAGCCGTGGGCGTCGGCCGCTGCAGCTTTCGATGAAGTCGGCTCCCCATCGCAGGATCGCCCGCTGCTCCGGCAGTGGAAGCTGAAACATGTTCTCGCGTCGTTTCTCGTCGACCCAGATGGGATGCGTGTGCAGCCCGACGCAGTGGCCTCGCTCGTGGAGGAACCGGACCACCTTCGCCATCTCCTCCCGCCCCCAGACGGTGTACTCGCAGACGTTCACGAAGAAGGTGCCCACCACGCCGAACTCCTCGAGAACGGCGCAGATCTCCTCCAGCCCGCCGGGATCGCCCCAGAAGCGGTTGTCGCAGAAACGCTTCTCGAAAAGCGGCGTCTGCGGGCTCTCGGTGTCGATCGTGACGGCTGCGTAGATCGGTCTCATCGGTCCTTCCTTGCCAGGACGATCGCGTGCGACATGCCCTTGGCACCCATGGAGCGCCTGGCATAGTCGTGCAGGTCTTCCACGAGGTCCACGTTGCCCAGCAGCTTCACCCCGGCCTGGAGATACTCGTCCACGGCCGCCTTGCCTGCCGCCGAGACAGCACCGGCGAGCATCTTCGCCGCCTGCATGCTCTGGCGGACGAGCGTCTCCTGCGAGGAATACAGCCCGTGGTACCGCAACGTCCGGTCGACCACGGTGAAGTGGCGGGAGACCATTTCTTCAAACGGCTCGGCCGTGCGGAAGGGCGGGCGATTGAGGCAACTGGAGATCAGCAGCCAGCCGCCGGGTTCCATCAGTTCGTGGATCCGCCGCAGCGACTGCTCGATCCGCTCGGGGGTGCCCACGTAGTAGATCACTTCCAGTGCCGAGACGAAGTCGAACCCGTCGCGGGAGACTGCCAGTTCCGGCAGGGCGGCCTGCTCGAACCGCAGGCGGGGGTCGCTCTCGAAACGGCCGCTGCACTTGCGGACCGCCTCCTCGGAGATGTCCACGCCCAGCACCTCACAGGCGTTGAAGCGGTCGGCGAGTTCGGCGGTGAAGTCGCCCAGGCAACAGCCGATGTCCAGCACGTTGGCGACGGGTGTGCCGTTGAGCTGGTGGTTCACCAGGCCCATCGCGGCGACGTACCGGGCCCGCTGGCTTGCACGCCAGTCGTGACCCCAGGGGTCGGTCTTGGCACCCTTGAAGAGCGTCTCGGCCCAGTCGCGGGTTCCGTAGGCATACTGGCCGGCCTCGGGCATGAGAATCTGCACGTCGCCGGGGTCCGGTGAATCTTCCCGGCCGCTCTGTGGGGTGTCCGTTGCGGTCGGGGCCCGGGGCGTTTCGTCCTGCGAAGGCTGCGGTTCCGGCTTCGAAGGCGCGCCCTCGGAGGCCGGAGAGTCGGTAAGGTCGCCGAGCCCGACGGCATTCATCGCCGCTTTGGCCAGGGCGGCCGAGCC
>JBKHHV010000085.1:0-13517 GCA_046539005.1 Phycisphaerae bacterium | reverse complement strand
TGGATCGCCCCCCGTCGTGCGCCGTTGTGCGCAGGGGGGGAGTGAAATCGGCCGGGCGCGGCCTTGCCATGCGCGCCTGTATCGCAGCCATGGAGTCGAACGCCGTTTGACCGCAGATGTCCGATAGTCGTCAGTAGACCCGCCTCTTGCCCGGGGCGTTCCTTGCGGGACGCACCTCTTCCTGTGGAATCCCTCTGAGCCGTGCGCAGGTACACTCAGTAAGGAAATGCGCAAATGGAACTGACCATGATGCTGGCCCAGGTCGGCGAGATCATCGCCGGGCTTGTCGGACTGGCCGTCGGGGTGCTGGGGTTCCTCGTGATCCGGATGCAGTTGGATAAGTCCAAGCGGTCCGCCCTCGAGAAGGAACTCGCTGTCGCACGCTCGGCCGCCGAAGCCGAGGCCGACAAGATCGTAGCCCAAGCCGAAGCCAAAGCCAAAAGTGACTACATCAACAAGATGGAGGAGTTCGAGCGGGAGACGGCCGCTTCGAAAAAAGAACTCCGACAGGAAGAGCGACGCATCGCCAAGCGGGAGGACAGCCTCGACCAGAAGCTCGACACCCTCCACGTAAAGGAGAAGACGCTCGACGCCGCCGACAAGGCATTGCGGGAACGCGAGAAGACACTCGCCGACAAGGACCGCCATCTCAGCGACCTCGTCGAGCAGCAGAAACGCGAACTGATGCGGGTGGCGAACCTCTCCCAGGACCAGGCCCGCGACATCGTCATCGAGCGGGTGGAGAAGGACATGGAGCAGGAATGCGCCTCCCTGATCCGCCAGCGCCTCGAACATGCCAAGGAAACCGCCGAGACCGAGGCCCGCGAGGTCATCGTGGGCGCCATCCAGCGGTACGCCGCCGAGCATACCTGTGAATCAACCGTCTCGACGGTGGACATCCCCTCCGACGACATGAAGGGCCGCGTCATCGGCCGAGAGGGCCGCAATATCCGGGCCTTCGAGAAGGCCACCGGCGTGGACGTGATTGTCGACGACACGCCCGGGGTGGTGGTCGTCAGCGGGTTCGACCCCGTGCGGCGCGAAATCGCCCGGCGCTCGCTGGAAAAACTGATCCAGGACGGGCGGATCCACCCCACGCGGATCGAGGAAGTCGTCGCCCAGATCGACAAGGAGGTCCAGAAGGTCATCTCCGAGAAGGGCAAGCAGGCGATCCTGGATGCCAAGCTCCGCGGGGTGCACAACAAGCTCTCGGACCTGCTGGGACGGCTGCACTTCCGCACCAGCTACGGCCAGAACGTCCTGCAGCACTCGGTGGAGGTGGCGAACCTTGCCAAGGTCATCGCCGAGGATCTCGGGCTCAACGGGAGCATCGCCCGCCGGGCCGGTCTGCTGCACGATATCGGCAAGGCCGTCGACCACGAAGTCGAGGGCGGGCACCCGCAGATCGGGGCCGACCTGCTCAAACGCTACGGCGAGAAGGACGAGGTGATCAACGCATCGGCCGCCCACCACGGGGATGCCGAGGTGGCGAGCATCTACACGCCGATCATCGCCGCGGCCGACGCGATCAGCGCCTCTCGTCCCGGCGCCCGCCGCGAGACCCTCGAGCGGTACATCCAGCGGTTGCAGAAGCTCGAAGACATCGCCACCGGTTTCGACGGGGTGCGCCAGAGCTACGCCATCCAGGCCGGTCGCGAGGTGCGGGTGATCGTGGACGCCGAGGAAGTGGACGACCGCCTCTCGGCGAAGATCGCCCGGGACATCGCCCGGCGGATCGAGGACGAGATGGAATACCCCGGCGAGATCATGGTGACCCTCGTCCGCGAGGTCCGCTGCGTGGAATACGCCCGCTGATACCCGGTAACGGCACGGCGGGCAGCATTGCTGCCCGCCGTATGACGTGACCTCAACGGATGCCCTGCTTCTCCCGGTCTCCACGACCCCAATACTGTCCCCCACCAGGCAGAGGAACCGCGCCGCGCTTTCGGAACAGTCCGCCGCCACTGAGACAGGACTGGAGTGTCAGGAGACACCCGTGGCACCCGAACCGCTGGCACCACTTTGTCCTCTCCGTAATCCCGGTGGTTACGTCTGCTTTGCGAACACAAACCGCCGGCTTTTCTTCGGGTTCCCTGCGGTCAATGGTTTTGTGAAAACCGCCCCCATCGCCTGCTGCCCAGGCACTTCCCCCAAGAGGGGGGAAGGGTGACCCCTCTCCCTTGGGAGAGGGTGACCCGAAGGGCCGGGTGAGGGGCGGCCATTGTTCTTCCGTCCTTACCCTTCGCTGCCGGCGAAGCCGAGGTACTCATCGAGCCAGTCGTCGGTCTTGAGCACGCCCTTGCGCTGGCGCAGCGCCATCCGCTGGGCGTGTCGCTGGGCGGCATCGAACAGCCACCGGGTCGAACGCGAGGATATCTCCCCTTCCCCGCGGCCATGGCGTTTGCGGAACGAGGCCGACAGGTGCGGGGCGTAGCGGCGGACCAGTTCGTCTTCGAGGCTGACGAACGCCTGGGCGCTGCCGGGGTCGCCCTGTCGGCCCGCTCGGCCGTAGAGCTGGCGGTCGATGCGCCCGGACTCGTGCCGCTCGGTCGCCAGCACGTGCAGCCCGCCCAGGTCGGCCACGCCCCGCCCGAGTTTGATGTCGGTCCCGCGACCGGCCATGTTGGTCGCGACGGTAATCCTGCCTTCCTGGCCGGCGGCCGCGGTAATCTGGGCCTCTTCGGCGTGCCTGACGGCGTTGAGCACCTGGTGCTCGAGTCCCACGTCCTGCAGCAGGCGGCTGAGCAGTTCGCTGGCGCCCACGCTGCGGGTACCCACCAGGATCGGCCTGCCTGTCTTGTGGACCTCCCGGATCTCGGCGACGATGGCGTTCCACTTGGCCTGCTCGGTGGCATAGACGCGGTCGGGCCGGTGCTCGCGGACGCAGGGGCGGTTGGTGGGCACCACCACCACCGGAAGCTGGTAGATCTGCCAGAACTCGCCGGTGGCCTCGATGCCGGTACCGGTCATGCCGGCCATGCGGCGGTAGAGCCGGAAGAACCGCTGGAAGCTCACGCGTGCGAAGGTGTCCTTGGGCGGGTTGACCTCCAGTTCTTCCTTGGCCTCGACGGCCTGGTGGAGCCCGTCGCGCCAGTTGCGGTCGGGCATCAGTCGGCCGGTGAATTCGTCGACGATCACCACCTCCCCCTCCTGCACGACGTACTGTTTGTCGCGGCCGTAGAAGTGGATCGCCGTCAGCGCCTGGTTGACGAGTTCTTCGCGTCGGCGGGCCCCCGCCCAGATGCCGCCGTAGGGCTCGGCGAGTTCGGCGAGTCTGCGTCGGCCGTTGTTGGTGATGTCGATCTCGCGGTAGCGTTCGTTCACGCGGTAGTCGCCGCCCAGTTCGAGCTGCCGGGCCAGTTGGGCCGCCTGGGCGTAGGCGTGCACCTGTTCCTCGTTGGGGACGTCACCGGAGATAATCAGCGGCGTGACGGCCTCGTCGATCAGCAGCGAGTCGGCCTCGTCGACCAGGGCATAGTGGAGCCCGCGCTGCACGAGCCCGTCCACGCTGCCGCGGGCGCCGGCGGCGATTTTCGCCAGCAGCACCTGGGGGAGGCTGTGGTGTCGGCCGAGTGCCAGGCGGTCTCGCAGGAAGTCGGCGCAGCACTCCTTGTTGGTGCAGTAGGTGATGTCGGCATGGTAGGCCTGGCGGCGTCCGCCGGGGTCCATGTCCTGCTCGATGTGTCCGGTTCGCAGCCCGCAGAAGCGGTAGACCGGGCTCATCCACTCCGCGTCGCGCTTGACGAGGTAGTCGTTGTGGGTGATGACGTGGCAGCCCTTGCCCCGCCAGCCGAAGATCGTCGCCGGGAGCGTGGCGGTCAGCGTTTTGCCCTCGCCGGTGGCCATCTCGACGATGCAGCCGGCCTCCAGCGCCAGTGCCCCGGCCACCTGCACCAGGAACGGGCGCATGCCGAGCTGCCGGTAAGCGACCTCGCGTACCATCGCGAAGGCGTGGTTGAGCTGTTCGGGCGTCTCACGGCCGCGGAGGAAGTCGCCCCGCAGCTCCTGCACCATTTCCCGCAGTTTGGCGTCGGTGACGTCTTTGTATTCGCCCTCCAGCGAGAGGACGGTTCTCGCCCGGTCCAGGAATCGCTTGCGGCGGGCGACCAGTCGTCCCATCCAGCCGGTGGCGGCCGACCAGGCCGCGTCGAGCCCGCGGGGCAGTTCCGGTCCGCGGGCGCCGTAGGTAAGCATCCGCCAGGTTGTGGAGGGAACGCCGGACATGGTCACTCAGGAGGATCGGAACTTCTTCTGCACCAGTTGGAGCACCTTGCGATAGACCTGCACCGCCAATGGCTTGGGCGGGGCCGTGACGCGCACGACCACCACCTGCCCGGGCAGCAGCGGAACGTTGGCGTCGTCCGGGCGGATCATCAGCCGGAAGAACCGCTCGAGAGTCCGCGTGCCTTCCTTGTCGGACGGGTCGGTCTCGAAGGAGCCCCCCGCCAGGTAGCTCATCGCCGGGGAGGGCAGGCGGTCGGTCCCGGCGGGGTTGCGTTCGGCAATGGTTCCGCGCAGCTCCAGGTCCGGGCGTCCCTTCACGCGGATTTCCACCTCCGAATAGATATCCCGCAGCGGGACGTTCTGGCTTGCCCCGGCGTGGACCTGCAGGTCGCCCAGCTCCGCCACGAAGCCCAGGCGTTCGCCGTGCTCGAGGAACGCGCCCTGGGCGGCCTCGATGTCGGGCGCGATCCACTGTCCGCTGATGGGCGAGCGCATCTCCAGGGCGGCCACCTGCTTCTGGAGCCAGGCGATCCGCTGCCTCTTGGCGGCGATGCGCTGCTCGTACATCTGGGCGGCGGCGAGCCCCTTGCGGCGGCGGACCTCCTGCTGTTCCAGCAGCAGCTTCTGCAGTTCCAGCTTCTGGGTCGCCAGCGAGGTGGTCAGCTCGGTGTTCTCCAGGCGGAAGATGACATCCCCCTGCCGCACCTTTGTGCCGGTGGGGGCAAACGTCGCCAGGAATCCCGACTCGCCGGCGTGCACGTACCGCATGCCATCTGGCTCGATGATGCCCTCCACGCGGTAATGGTCGGGGAAGGGAATTACCCCGACCCCGACGACGACAATCGCCAGCAGGATCGCGGTGGTGGCGATGGCACGGCCTCGCTGGCGGGCCACCTCGGTGCTCAGCAGCAGGTAGTGCAGGAACTTGCCCAGGGGGACGACAATCCACGCCACCACGGCCGAGGCCGCCAGGACGGCTGCGAAGATGAACAGCTTCTCGTTGCTGGCGATTCGCCAGAGGATCGCGGTGCAGATGAACACGCGGTAGATCGTGCTGGCAACGCCGTAGAAGCCGAACCAGATCCTCTCGCCCCGCGAGTGGGCGGGGTTGCGGACCTTCTTCATGCCCCACAGGTAGCGCTTGACCACGTAGTAAACGTATTGCTTGCTGCGCTGGGAGAGATTGGGGATCTCGGTGATGTCCGAGAGGATGTAGTAGCCGTCGAAGCGCAGCAGCGGGTTGCCGTTGAACAGCAGGGAGGAAACGCTCGCCACCAGCATGACGCGGTAGGTCAGCGCCTGGACGGTGGGCGAGCCCTCGGCCTGTGCCCAGATCATCGCGGCCACCGCGGCCACCGCCAGTTCCACGTACATGCCCGAGGCGCCCACCAGCACGCGGTGCCACTTGCGGCGGAAGGCCCAGGCGCTGGAGGCGTCCACGTAGGGCATGGGCGTGAGCACAAGGAGCATGATGCCCATGGTGTGCACTTCGCCCCCGCTGCCGTTGATCTGTCCGAAGCGTTTGCACGCGAAGGCATGCCCGAACTCGTGGAAGAGCTTGACGATCAGGAACGCCAGGTACAGCAGCGGAAGCGTCTCGGGGTCCAGCACGTTGCGGGCCGAGGCGATCAGCTCGCCCCAGCGGCCGGCCAGGGCGTAGAAGCCGGCAAACATGACCGCCAGCCACACCACGAAGCCGTACCATGTGAAGACCTTGCCGAACACCCCCACCCATCGGTTCAGGAAGCGGTTGGGGTCGTAAAGCGGGAACCGCATGAACAGCAGGTTCATGAGGTAGCTCTGCACCTCGCGACGGACGCGCTTGGAGTGACGCTTCAGCAACCCCTCGGCATCGGGGGGAAGCTCGGCCCGCAGCAGGTTGGAGGTATAGAGCTGCCCGAGGAGCTGGATGGCCTCGCCCTGGGTGGGGGCCTGGTCGCCGAGCTGTTCGTTGCAGATTTTCCACGCCTCGGCAACGGTGCGGTGCCCGTCCAGCAGCGACACGAACCGGTAGGCCGCGTCGTTGAGGCGGAAAAACTGGTTGCTGGCGGGGTCCTGCAGGACGTGCCACATCTGCCCGCGGAAGTACTGCCGGTGGGCCTGCACGGTGGGGCGCAGGCGCGGGCGCAGCTCGGCCACGCGGTACCAGGACTCACTGAATGTCGGGCGATCGACGGGCAACGGTTGGCTCTCTGTTGGTCAGCTTGTCGTAGTTTGTGGGCACAGGCGCTCGTCCTGCGCGTACTCGCTCCGGCCGGAAGTCGCGGGGCACGGGCTCGGCGGTCACAGCCAGAGTTTCATGCGGACCCAGTTGATCAGCCGGCGGGTCCATATCCACCCGTAAGGCCGTTTGCCCACGGCGATGCGGGCCGAGCCGCCCATGCCCGGCTTGAGCCAGGCAGGCCGCTCGCTCAGCTTCACCCGGACCATGAACACGTTGTCCTGCTCCTTGACCTGTCCGACCGGGCTGATGCGCTGGACGGTAAACTCCACGTGCTGCTCGGGATGCTGGGTGGCCGCCAGTTCGCCGGTCAGTTCCTCGCCGTTTCGGCGGGCTTCGGCGAGGGCTTTTTCCACGTCGGCAATCTGGTCGTCGCTGATCGCCACCTCGGCGTGCAGGTTATTCAGCGCGGCGATCTCGAACAGCACCTGCCCCTTCTCGAGGCTCTTGCCGATCAGTCGTTCCAGGTCGCCCTCGACGATCGTGCCTTCGAAGGGGGCGGTAATCGTGGCTTCGCGGATCTGCCGTTGCAGTTCGTCGATGCGCACCTGCACGCGCTGCGACTCGGTGAGGGCGATCTGCCGCTCGCCTTCCTTGCCTTCCATGCGGGCGACCTCGGCCGACTGGAGGTACCGCTGCTTCTCGGCGCGGGCGTCGGCCAACTCGTTTTCCAGCGGCGCCGTTTCCAGCTCGGCGAGGATCTGTCCTTTGGTGACCTGGTCGCCGACCTCGACGTGAACCCGGTAGAGGTACCCGCCGCTGCGGGCCGGCACGATGCGGCGCTGGACGGCCTGGAGGTCGAAGGAACCGTCGGCCACGTAGTCGCCCTTGACCAGCGTGAGGAACAGCACCGCCGCCAGCAGTCCGATCGCCAGCAGTTTGATCCACGTATGCCGGTTGCCCAGCAGCACCGCCAGCCCCTTTCGCAGGGCCCCGGTGGCCTTGGCGCCGAACCACTTGTCCTTCTGGTGCAGGTCCAGCAACCGTGCCGTGCAGAGGTCGGCCGTGAGGCGCAGCGCCTCGGCCTCCTCGCCGGTGACGGGCAGCTCGCGGGGGCGTTCCACCAGCAGCACGCCCTGGGCGTCGCCCTCGTGTCGAAGCGGCAGGGAGATGATGCAGAAGGGCCCATAGCGGTTGGACAGCTCGCGCGTCGACCGCGAGACGAACGTCGCCTCCGGCGGGGCGGGGTGCACGATCTCCAGGTCCTGGTCCAGGCATTCCTCCATCGCCTGTTCCATCTTCTGGACCGGCTCGGTCTTGCGGTCGAACTTCTCTGTGTCGCTCATCGCCACGAGCTTGACGTAGCGACCTTTCAGCAACCCCACGCCCACGCGGTCGCAGTTCCAGCGGGAGGAGACCTCGTTGCACAGGGCCATCGCGGCGCCCTTGAACTTCGCCTGGTCGTTGACCGCCGCGAGGATCTCCATCGCGGTCCGCAGGCGGTTGAGGTCGCCCTGGCGTCGCTGGAGGGTAAGGCGCATCTCGTAGAGGCTCAACAGGCTGGAGGTCAGTTCCAACCGTTCGCGGGTGTGCTCCAACGCCATCGCGTCGCGCGAGCGAACGTGAAAGGCGGTGTAGCCCCGCACGCCCTGGTTGCTCTTGATGGGCAGCATGACCAGGTGCTCGGAGGCGTCCTGTCCGTACATGCCGTCAGTTTCGTGGATGGGACGGATCACCGACGAGCCGGACTGCACCACCTGCGGGGCCGACTCTCCGGCAAAGGCGACCCACACCGGGGGCGTCCCGCCGGGCTCGACGGGCGGATAGACCGCAACCACGTCGACCCGCTGGGCGTTGAGACGCAGAATCGCCCCGCCCTCGGCGGCCGTGAGCTGGCACTGCACCGCCAGGAGGCTGACGAGAAACTTCTCCGGCGGGCCATCGAACCGCGAAAGCTGATCGATGACGTCGGCCGTGGTGGGATATTCCGACTCACGCGAAGAACTGGATGTCTGAAACCCGCTCACTTGCCCGTGCCTCCATAAATGGACGGGACGTCGAATGCAGCACGGAGAGACAGAGGCCCAGAGCGGCAAGACCCGGCCTTGCGGCTCTGTGACCTCCGTATTCTCCGTGGTTCCTGTCTGTCTGTGACTTCGTTGCCGAGGCGGCAGACGGTGTATTCACTGTCTTTCAGACCTCGAACCCCAGAACTGGGAACTACTTCTTCCGCTTCGAGACGTCCAGTTCCAGCTCGCCGAACTGCTCTTCGTGGCGGCGGATCAGTTGGCTGAGCGTAATCGCCAGCCGCTTGGCCGAGTAGTAGTTCATCACGATCCGGTCCTTGACCTGGAAGACGATGGTCGGCTGGTTGCCCTCGCCGGCCGCCGGGGCCATGAGATTGAGCCCGAAGTCCAGCATCACCTCCTCGGCCGTCCCGTTGGTGCGGAAGGCGTTGGCGTAGGTGGTCTTCAGTTCGCGCTCATCCACGTGGAGGCGCACCTGCTGCCCGGTCTGCTCGCGAGCCTGCTCTTCGACCGGCTTGTCTCCCTCGGAGGGGACGTTGGTGTTCTCAGCCATCATTTCTCCTCTTTCGATTCGCTCAAACGCGACGTATGCATACCCCCGGTCGCCGACTCGGCGAGGCCGGTTTCTTTGGTGTTCGCATCCAGGGCCGGGAAACTCACCAGCACGCGCTGCCCGGCCGGGCGGAGCGATTCGTTGGGCACTTCCAGGCGGATCCGCAGCGTACGGGGGATGGACCCGGTCGCCACCTGCGAGCGGTGGATGATCCGCGCGGGGACCGTTTCATTGGCGTCGGGGTCGAACCGCACCCTCGCGCCGAAGTCCTTCTCGCCCTTGGCGGGGGTGAGCTTGCAGGCTTGGTCGACCGGCACGTACACGTCCACCCACAGCGGATCGACGTTCACGATGCGCACCACCTTGTCCATCGCCTCCACGGTCCCGCCCTGGCGGACGTAGACCTCCTCGACGGTCCCGCTGAGGGGGCACTCCAGCGTCATCCGCTCAAGCTGCAGCTTCGCTTCCCTGTAGGCAAGCTGGTCCTGGGTGTGCTGAAACTCGTAGAGCTGTACCGACAACGCCGAGATCTTCACGTCCAGTTCGGCGTGCTGCACTTCCACCTCGGTCGCCACGCCGCGCTTGTAAAGGTCCCGGAACCGCTTGAGGTCGACCTTCTTCTGCTCGAGCTGCGCCTCGGCGGCCTTGATGCGGATGGTGCTGTCGGCCTGGGCCTTGAGCTGCTGGAGCTTGGCCTGCTCGGCCCGGTCGTTCAGCCGGGCGATGAGCTGGTTGGCGTCGACCCGGTCGCCTTCCTTCACCGCCAGCTTGCGGAGGGTACCGCTGCGCTCGAAGCGCAGCACGTAATCCTTGCTGGGTTTGGTGTCCGCGGCGAATTCCTCGGCACCTGCGATTCCTGCCAGCAGCGCCATGCCCACAATTCCCACCAGAATGGAAGTCCGAATGCCCATGATCGTGTTCCGATCGGCCGCCCTGTTTACAAGTTCGTTCCCGGAGTTGCTGAGACTCACAGCATACCCCACCAACGGGATTCCCGACAAGACCAATCCAGCGTCCGGGGGCGATGCCACACATTCGCCGCATCACGGGCCTTCGCGCTGCGCGGGCCGAAAAGGCGACCTTTCAGAAAGCGACCCGTGCGCGCAGCAAACCTATCTCTACCCTCAGGCGCCGCTTACCTTTCATCGGTCAGCGGGAGAGGTTTGTTCGACTCAAACCGGGAGCTTTCTTCTCCGGATGGGTTCAACAGACCGACGCTGCATTGTGTAGAATGTGCGAAACTCGGGCGTCTGCGGAGGAACGCCCCCAAGACCGGAGCCGCAACCCCATGACACAGAACGCTCAAGCCCCCCGCGTGATGGTGTGCACCTGCGCGAAATACCGCACCCTCCCCGAGGAAGGCCTGCTTTCGGCGATTGAGACACTTGCCGAACGCAACGCCGCCTTCGACGTGGTCGGCGACCTGTGCGGGCTGGCAGCCACCCGGGCCGATGCCCTCGCCCGCTATGCGCACGGCAGCCCCCTGCACGTCGTCGCCTGCGCGGAACGCAACGTCCGCTGCCTGCTGGATTTCGCAAACGCCCCCGACCCGGCGAAGACCGAAGTCGCCGGGCTTCGCGAGCAGTCCGGACGCCTGCCGGACGCCGGGCAGACCATGGCGCCCAGACCCGCCGGGAAGACGCTGCCGGTCATCGCCCTGCTTCCGTCGGACAGCCCTGCGGCCATCCCCATACCCCGCCGGGCCGCGCTCATCGCCGGGGTCTGCGACCTCGGACTGCCCGTCCGGCAGCTCTCGTGCCTGTGCGAACTGGCCGACCTCGCCGCCGGGGGAACCTGCATCGTGCTTGCGTCACTGGGCGACCTGCCCCCGGCCGCGGGCGACGAACGCACGCGGTTTCTCGACGTGGACACCTGCCAGGACGACGCGGCCGTGCTGGCGGCCGCGGAGCAGACGGCCCGCCAACTGGGCTGGAACGGCCCGGAGCCGTGGGTGCCCTGGTACCCCGTCATCGACCGCGCCCGCTGCAACGACTGCAAACAATGCCTGGGCTTCTGCCTGTTCGGAGTGTTCGCGCTGAACGACGGGCGGGTCGAGGTCGCCAACCCCGACCACTGCAAGACCAACTGCCCCGCCTGCGCCCGCGTGTGCCCCCAGGCGGCGATCCTGTTTCCCAAGTACGAGTCGGCCCCGGTCAACGGAGACCACACCGCCGAAACCCCCGCCGCTCAGCCGGTGCAGGTAGACCTGCGCAAACTTGTCGGCGGCAACCTCTACGAGGCACTTCGCCGGCGCGACCAGGGCGAAACCACCACCGGCGCCGCCCCGGCAGCCGCCGCGACCTCGATGGCCGAACTCACCGAGAAGCTGGGCATTCCGCCGGAAGTGCTCGCCGGGCTCTCGCCCCAGGAGCGGGCAAAGCTCGCCCGCAAGGTCGACGGCGGCGAAGGAGCGACCCAGTAAGATGATCCTTCCCCAGCTTGCCTACCGAATGCTGCGGGGCACCACGCCGCGGCAACTGGCGTCGTTCGCGATCAACTTCGGGCTGCGGAGTCTGGTGGGCGTCGAACGCTACAAACTCCGCGCCAGGAAAGGCCGCCAGTTCCCGCCGTTCCTGTTCATCTCGGTCACCAATCGCTGCAATCTGCGCTGCCAGGGGTGCTGGGTATCGGTGGACGCGCCGCCCAGCGACCTGGACCTGCCCACCCTCGACCGCCTCGTCCGCCAGGCCAAGCGGGAAGGCGTGCATTTCTACGGTATCCTCGGCGGAGAACCGCTGCTGCACGGGGACCTGATCGAGCTGTTCGCCCGCCATCGCGACTGCTACTTCCAACTGTTCACCAACGGCACGCTGATGACCCGGGACGTCGCCCGCACGCTTCGCCACTGCGGGAACGTGACCCCCCTGGTCAGCGTCGAAGGGACCGACGTGGTCTCCGACACCCGCCGCGGCGGGCGCAACGTGTACGGGCGAACGCTGTCGGGCATCGAGGCCTGCGTCGCCGAGAAACTCATCACCGGCGCCGCCACCAGCGTCTGCAAGAGCAATCTCGACGACCTGGCGACCGAGAAGTATCTCCGTGGACTGATCGACATGGGTGTGATGTACGCCTGGTTCTACTCCTACCGCCCCTCCGGGCCCAACCCCTGCCCCGAACTGGCCCTCAACGCCGACGAACTCGTGCGGCTGCGGCAATTTGTGGTGGATATCCGACCCAAGGTGCCGATTATCGTCGTGGATACCTACTACGACGAGCAGGGACGTGGCCTGTGCCCGGCGGCCGCGGGGATCAGCTACCACATCAACCCGTGGGGCGACCTGGAGCCCTGCCCCCCGGTGCAACTGGCGATGGAAAACATCCACGATGGTTGCGACCTTGCGGAGCTGATCGAGGGTTCCAGTTTCCTGAAGGAGTTCCGGGACCTCGCCAGCCGGACCACCCGCGGGTGCATCCTGCTGGAACGCCCGGACCTGCTGCAGGAGTTCGCCCGGCGCCGGGGCGCCCGCGACAGCACCGGCCGCGGGAGCGTGATGCAGGAACTGGAGGCGATGCAATGCCTGCCCAGCCAGCATCAGCCCGGACGGGAAATTCCGGAAAAACACTGGGCGTACCGCTTCGCCAAGAAGCACTGGTTCTTCGGTTTCGGAGCCTACGCCTGAGCCCGTGCGTTCGGTGATGGGATGAGTCACGTAACGAAATGACCAGCAACGCCTCCAATCAGAGACCCGCCGCGAGCCTGCCGCTTCGGCCGCGACCGCCGGCGAGCCCCAACGTGCCGCCCACGCGCGAGGCCCGCAACCGTATCCTGCGGGCATCTCGACGCCTGGTGGCGCAGGAGAACCTGCTGCCCCCGCTGGGGCTGGAAGAACTCAAGGAACGCTCCGCCGCCCTGCTGGAAGCCCAGCGACTGCCCGCCGCCTACATGGACTTCGCGCTGGTCGTGCTGAACAACGAAACCTGGCGGGACACGCTGGCGGAAATCCCCTTCCACAAGCGCCTGCTCCTGCTGCCCCAGTGCCTGCGGGACAACGCCGCCTGCCCGGCGCGGATCGACGAGTTCGGCCTGCTCTGCGAAGGCTGCGGCCGCTGCACGATCCACGAGTTTCTCACTGCCGCACGCGAGCTGGGCTATGTCACCATGGTCGCCGAAGGGTCGGCCGTCGTGACGGCCATGATCGCCTCCGGGCAGGTCGAGGCGGTGGTCGGCGTCTCGTGCCTGGACATGCTGGCGAAGGTCTTCCCCTACATGGAAGCCGGCGCCGTGCCGGGCATCGCCGTGCCGCTGCTCTATGATGGTTGTGTGGATACCGCAATCGATCTCGATTGGCTGTGGGAGTCGATCGCCCTGACTCGCGAGACTCCCGCCCGGCGCCTGGACCTGGACGCTCTCCGCGCCGAGGTGGACCGCTGGTTTTCCCCCGCCGCGCTGGCAGAACTGCTGGGCGAGCCGGGCACCGAAACCCAGCAGGCCACACATCACTGGCTCGCCGCGGCCGGCAAACGCTGGCGACCGGTCCTCACGGCGGCGACCGTCTTCACCCGCGAGTACGTCTTCGACGCGCCGTCGGGTGCCAGCGAGCGCGAGACGCTC
>JBKHHV010000338.1:0-3392 GCA_046539005.1 Phycisphaerae bacterium | reverse complement strand
TACAGGTATGGGACTTCTGGTTACCCCTGCCGGCCGATAAAGTCAACCCCCGTGCCCGAAAAGCCCCCGCTCGCCATTCGTCGATTTCAACCTCGCGCCCTTCCTGCTATGCTGCTGGGGGCAAAGACCGACACTCGCGGCAGCCCCGGCCGACACCAGGCGGACCCCGGGCAGCGAACGCGGCGGACACCGACGGCGACGGGCCTGCCTATCCGACGCCTGCAGCAAAAGTTACACTCCATAGTTTGGACTGGAGAAAAGCTCGTGAAAGGACCGATAACGATAGAGATACGCCGCAAGGACGGCTGCGATGACGTTGCGCTGCCTGCGTACATGTCCGAGCACGCCGCCGGAATGGACCTTTGCGCCGCGTGCGACCAAGACGTACCCATCGCCCCGGGGGACGTAAAGTTGATTCCCTGCGGGTTTTACATGGCGGTTCCGGTCGGGTACGAGGCACAGGTCCGCCCGCGAAGCGGGCTGGCGATCAAACACGGAATCACGCTGCCCAACGCACCGGGCACCATCGACGCCGATTACCGCGGCGAGGTGTGCGTGATTCTCGGTAACATGGGCACCGAGACGTTTACCGTGAAGCGCGGCATGCGGATCGCCCAGATGGTCATCGCCCCGGTGACCCGCGCGGAGGTAGCCGTGGTGGAGACGCTTTGCGACACCGTCCGGGGTGAAGGCGGGTTCGGGCACACCGGCGTTTAGCCGGCAGCATGCCGTACCGCCCCGGCGATGGAACACCGGAGTCGTAACCCAGGCAAGACAACCGAGAGCTACGGATGGCCAAGAAACGGAAAACTTCTTCGTCGGCCGACGAGATCCCCACGCTGCGCCCTAAGCCCCGGAAGGGCAACAGCAAGGCCTCTGCGCCGCAGGAACCCACCCCCGAGGAACCTGGCGACAGCGACCGCTACTGGCGCTATTGCTTCGTGCTGATCCTGACCGGCGTGGTGATCCTGGCGTGGCTGAGCCTGCTGACCTACTCCCGCGCCGACCCGCCGACCACCGCGATCTACCCGCCGGCCTCGCCGGTGCACAACTGGGCCGGGCTGGTGGGGGCCTATCTCGCGCACACGCTGCGGTACTGGCTGGGCGGCGGCGCCTACATGGCGCTGTTGTTCGCCACCGTCACCGCGACCGTGATGATGCTTGGCGGGCGGATCTCCCAGGTTCCCTGGCGCCTTACCGGCGTGGTGGTGCTGGTGGTGGCGACCGGCGGTGCGATCTTCCTGGCCTCGGACGCGGCCGCCCGCAGCGGGCTTGCCGGAAACTGCGGCGTGCTGGGCGCGTCGGTGGGCTGGTTCCTCGAAAGCCGCTTCGGAATCGTCGGCGGCTGGGTGGTTGCCGCGATCATGCTGCTGATCGGGCTTCTTCTGACGGCCGACGACTGGGTCCTGCAGATACCCCGCAAGGGTCGTGAGTTCCTCCAAGCCCGCGCCGACGCTGCCCGCAGTGAACTGTCCGACGACCTGAACGAGGCCGCCGCACGCAAGGCCCGCGCCGCCGAGGCCGTCCGCCAGAAGATGACGCCCAAGCCCGCTGCCGAAGCCAAGGCTCCTGCCGCCCCCGCCGAAGACAAGGGCAAGGAGAAGCCCAAGTCCGGGCTGTTCGGCAACCTGCTCAGGTCCAAGGAAGAGAAAGACAAGGACAAGAGCAAGCCCAAGGACGAGAAACCGAAGAAGAAGGCGACCAAGGTCGACACCCGCCCGGCCGCCAAGTCCGACGAGGACGACTATCACCTGCCGTCGTCGGACCTGCTGGCCGATGCGGTCTCGGGCTACAACGAAACCCAGGAGGCGTACGCTTTCGAGCGGCGCGGCGTGCTGCAGCAGACGCTGGACAACTTCGGCGTCTCGGCCGAGGTGGTCGGGCACATGACCGGGCCGGTCATCACGATGTTCGAGCTGTCGCTGGCGCCCGGCGTGAAGGTCTCGCAGATCAACAACCTCGCCAACGACATCGCCCGAGCCCTGGCCGTGCCGGGCGTCCGCATTGTCTCGCCGATTCCGGGCAAGGACACCGTCGGCGTCGAGGTGCCCAACCTCGAAAAGGAGATCGTCCGCATCAAGGAGCTGATGGGCCTGGCTCCCGACAGCGACAGGAAGCAGCATCTCCCGCTGTATCTCGGCAAGGACGCCGGGGGCGATCCGATCGTGCTGGATCTCTCGTCGATGCCCCACATGCTCATCGCCGGCACGACCGGTTCGGGCAAGTCGGTGTGCATCAACGCGATCATCATGTCCCTGCTGATGACCCGTCGGCCGGAGGAGGTCAAGTTCATCCTTGCCGACCCGAAGATGGTCGAGATGGCCGCCTTCGAGAACATTCCGCACCTGCTGTGCCCGATCGTCACCGACATGCGCAAGGCCGAGGACATCCTGGAATGGGCGACGGTGAAGATGGACGAGCGCTACGCCCTGCTCCGCGAGGCCGGTGTCCGGAACATCGCCGGGTATAACCGCCTCAGCAAGAAGGAACTCTACGAGCGATTCCAGCCGGATGACGAGGAAGAGAAGAAGAAGATCCCGCTGCAGATCCCCTACTGGGTGGTGATCATCGACGAACTGGCGGACCTGATGATGACCTCGTCGAAGGAGGTCGAGGGTTACATCATCCGAATCGCCCAGAAGGCCCGAGCGGTTGGCATTCACATGGTGCTGGCGACGCAGCGTCCCAGTGCCGACGTGGTGACCGGGCTGATCAAGTCCAACGTGCCCACCCGGGCGAGCTTCCGCGTGGCGTCGCGGCAGGAGTCGCGAATCGTGCTGGACCAGAACGGCGCCGAGGTGCTCATGGGCCAGGGCGACATGCTGGTGCTCCAGCCCGGCACCGCGAGCCTGTCGCGTGCCCAGGGCACCTTCGTGGACGATCGCGAGATCCACAAGGTGGTCAAGGAACTCCGCAAACGCGGCGAGCCGAAGTTCAACACCGAACTGGTCAAGCTGCACTCCCGCCCCCCCGGCGAGGTCAGCCTGGAGAAGGACGATATGTTCGACAAGGCCGTCGAAGTGGTGCTGAATGCCCAGCGGGGGAGCGTGTCGCTGCTGCAGCGGCGGCTGGGGATCGGGTACGGCCGTGCCAGCCGGATCATCGACCAGATGGCCGAGGCCGGTCTGCTGGGCGAGCACAAGGGCTCCCAGGCCCGCGAGTGCATGATCACGCTGGAAGACTGGAAGAACATGCAGGAAGGCATTGCGGCCGACCAGTCGGGCAGCAACAGCCTCAACGGCGAACCGACCAGCGTCTGAGACTACACAGATCCGTGCATGGGCAACGTAGTTCTGCGGGCCCGGGAACAGCGACTCCCGGGCCTTGTTTCTGCGCCTTCGGCGAATGCGCCAATGGCTCCACCTTCGCCCTCCTGTTGCCGATAGTGCTTT
>JBKHHV010000337.1:0-3407 GCA_046539005.1 Phycisphaerae bacterium | reverse complement strand
CGTCGGAGAGGATGCCCACCCCCGGCGAGGCCTCGAACTGCACGAACTTCAGATCCTCCGAGACCTGGTCGCGGACGTGCTGGTCGGCCTCCATCCAGCGATTGCGCCAGAAGCCCTTGTCCCGCTTTCCCTTCTGCCGCAGTACCAGCACCGACTGGGGAATCGTGCCGTGGTTTCGCGTGAGGGCAAAGAACTCCTCGTCGGTCTGGGAGACCACCCGGTCGCCGGGGAATGCCTCGGTGAGCGCCCGCAGGTTGCCCTGTTCGGCGAAGAAGCTGCACATCGCCACCCCGTCGCGGTACTGGTAGTCCACGAAGCCGTGCCCGGCCCCGCGGGCCATGTGGGCAATCCAAGCGGCCACGCGGTGCTTCAGGGCGTACCCGCGGTCGGTCAGTTCCTTGCTGTGGGACCGGGGAATCACCGGCGAGACGGCGTATCCGCCCCCGACGGCCCCGGGCATGATCTCGGTGGTGGTGAAGGGGTTCACCACGGCCTCATCCCTGGTCTGGAACGCATGCTCGATGCGACCCAGCCCGCGGTACCGCAGGTTCACCAGCGTCAGCCCGTCCACGGTGCCGCCCAGTTCCCACGTGCCGATCTGCCGCAATGCGTTGACCTTGCGGCCTTGGGGGAGTTCGAACTCGTAATGCTGCTTCCAGCCGACCCATTCCCAGCCGCCGATGTTGCGGACCTCCGGCTCGATCACCCACCTCAGCGTGCCGGCCTCCTTGAGCTTGCCGCCCAGGGCGGCGAAACGCTTCTGCCGCGATACCGAAGCCAGTTCCGCCGGCTGCTGGAGATGGGCGAAGCGGTAGAAGTCGCGGTGAATGTGCCCGACCTCCATCGCCCGCTCCGCCACGGCCTTCTCGAAGGTCTCGACCGTCTGCCACGGGCCCGCCAGGGCCTCATCCGCAGCGGCCACCACCGGCCGAAGCGTGGCCTTGACGTTCTGGAGATTCTGCTCGGCCCGCTCGACCCTGATCTGCAGGGACTTCTTGCGGGCGGGCTTGGCTTCGGCGAGCTTCTTGTTCCACTTCTCCAGGTTCGCCACTGCCTTGATGACCGGCTCGCGTTTGGCCAGCGCCGGATCGAAGGCCTCCAGCGCCCTGTCTCGCTTCTGCTTGAGCTTCGCCAGCTCGGGCGTGATCGCCTCGCCCAGCGCCTTGCCGCGGTCGCCGGCGTACACGAACACCGAGCGGAAGACCTCCTCGTCGGTCGCGCCCATGAGCGTGCAGGTGATGACCACCTTCCGCCCGTCGGTGCGGGAGTCCTTGAACTTCATCGCCGGCCAGATCATTCGGCCGTCGGCGAATTCCTGCGCCAACAGCGGCTTCAGCACGGTTGCCGAACTGCTCAGCGGCGTGCCGTCGACTTCCGCTTCCTGGAGGCCCAGCAGGTACTCCCCGTCCAGGAGGAACACCAGCTTCGTGCCGTTGGGCAACTCGACGGTGACGTCTCGTTCGGGGGCGAAGCTGACGGTGGCGACCTTGTCGGTGGCCGGGGCGGCCGCGACGAACAGCAACAGGCAGAGAACAGCGGCGATTATCAGGTGTCGTTTCACGGAATGCTCCTTCCAGTCTGCATTGTAAGAGCTTCCAGACTACCGCACGTAAGGGCGGTTTGTCGTTCAATTCCCGCTGTCGGCGGAATTCGTACGCCCGCCCCGGTAGGCCGACGGGCTGGTGCCGGTGAACTTGCGGAACACCGACGCGAAGTACTGCGAACTGGAGAAACCCAGGCGGGTGGCGATCTCGGTCACGGTCCGATCGCCAGTGGCGAGCATCTCTCGCGCCCGCTCGATGCGCACCTGGTTGGCGTACTGGGCGGGGGTCTGCCCGACCACGCGGCGGAACAGCTCGGCGAAGCTCGCCCGTCCCATGTCGCAGGCCTCTGCCAACTGCTCGACCGTGGGCTGCTCGCCCGCGGCCGAATGAATGAGCATCAGCGCCGGGGCCAGCCGGTCGCTTCGACCCTCGGCGAGGGGGCGGGGGCTGGTAAGGGCTTCGGCCACGCGACCAACCAGTTCCAGCGCCGCCCCGGCCCGCACCAGCGTCGGGGCGGTGCCCTCCACGCATAGCTCAACCATCCGGTGGGCGGCCGCCAGCACCGCAGGACCGGCCGCGAGGGGGTCGCCCCCGGCGGCGGCGAGCGTCTTCTCCAGCGGGACCACCGCCTGGCGGAGCCAAGGTTCCTCCGGCAGCGGCGGCTCGGGCGGCGGGTCGATGCCGACCCAGTAGAAAAGCCCGGCGTTTCGCCCCTCGCCGGACTGCAGCGTGGTCCGCGGGGGCACCGCGAGCATCTGCCCGGCCTTTACGGACACCGCCCGTCGACCGACCAGCAGGTCCAGCGAGCCGGTCTCGACCAGGGCGACCTCCCAGCAGGGAAGGTGGTGGGGGTCGATGCGGTTGTAGTGCCCCACGTGATGAGCCCCCACAAAGCGCAGCAGTCGGCAGCGGGTGTGCTTCTTGCCGTACCACAGGGGTTCGGATGTCTGGGGAATGCGCATCGCGGTCGTCTCCTCCAGGGCGTTGTCCCGGCCGTTACCAGCGTACCGCCGGCCGGACCGATGTGCCACAGCTCGGCCGCCGGAAAGCCCGCAGCGTGCGCACGTCAGCGGGAACGGCCAGGGAGGGGTCGGCCGAGAAGGTGGCGATGGGTCGGCGGTCTGAGCGATGGAGGAGGCGATGTGTGCGATGTGTGCGGCAGCCTGGCCGCCTGTGCGACGGGGCCGGTCGTGCGGAGAGCGTCGCCGGGGCGGCTATAGTTCGCATTGGTGGGTGCGGTGCCACAGGCGCGACAGCTCGCGGATGCAACTCCACCCAGTCGAGCCCGCCCGCAGCCGCAGGAACGAGCCCACGAAGTGGAACACGTCCGGATCGCTGCGGGCAAGTTGTCTCAATCGCATGTTCATGCCATCGCCTCTATCGGCCAATCTCACTGTCCCTGCCAACTCATTCGGCACATTCACAGAAGACACGCGGGCCGCCCGGAGGTTAGCCCCCCCGCGGCAACCCCCCACTTTGGGGAAGTGCCTGCGCAGCAGGCGATGGGGGCTTCTTCAGAGGAGCTTTCGCCGCACAGATCGAGCATGCCATGGACGGAGACCCGTAGGATGGACGAGCGTACATTTTGTGGTCGAACACGGCCAGGACGAACTGACGATGACGGATTTGTGCGTCAAGTACGGCATCAGTCGCAAGACAGGCTACAGGTGGTTGCAGCGTGCGGCGGAGGTCGGTTTGGACAACTTAGCTAGGCACACGACAGGGAGAAGAGGACCGGCAACTCCATCGGTTGACCTGTTGCAGAACCGGCCGCGTTGTGCGCTGTGCCGCGCTAGGGCTGCAGGACCTGGTCGATCACGTGGACCACGCCGTTGGTGGCTTCCAGATCAGTCTCGGTTACGT
>JBKHHV010000336.1:0-3414 GCA_046539005.1 Phycisphaerae bacterium | reverse complement strand
AAAGGGCAAGGTCACCGGCGTCAACGGAATGACCTTCAACGCCACCGCCACCTACGACGAAAGCAGCTTGGCCGCCAAGGTCCCGGTCATCGTTGCCCCGGGCAGTTACTTCCCGGAGAAGGCCAAGGCCCGTCAGGCCGAGCAGCCCGCTTGGGTCGAGAAACAGGCCCAGCGCGACCAAGCCCGCCTGGAGTGGCTGCTGGCGCGACACAAGGACGGGGCGGTCCTGCTGACCTTCGGAATGGACAGCCTCGCCGTCGGCAAGGACCCGCAGTTCAAAGGCAAGAAGTTCGCCGCCCCCGACCAGTGCGTCTGGAGCTTCGGCAAGACCGGTGGCCGCTACGCGGGCGACAAGGCCAAGGTTTCCGACGAGCGGCTGGTAAGCTGCGAAGGACCCGACTCCATCGGCGCCCTGCTGCGGCTTCTGGAGGAACAGAAAGCCCCGCTCAAGGACGTGCTGGAGGCCGACACCGGCAAGGTACAGACCGCCCATGTGCCCGTCACGGTCGCTCAGGGCAAACCGCGGTTCGTCCTGCGGGTGGACGCGGCCGGCCGATACCACGTTGACGGCAAAAAGGTCTCGGAGAAGGACCTTAAACTCGCGTTGCGGTTGGCTGCCAAAAAGAACGCCGACACCGAGGTCTTGGTCCGCGCCTACAAGAACGCCCCGCGAAGCAGCATAGCGAAGGTGATCAGGCTCGCCAAAACGTGCGGCCTGGAGGAAGAGAACCTCGGTTACGTGATCAAGGGCGATGCCGAACCCAACAAGTAGATCGGCAGGCCCGCCGCAAGCGGGTTACGTCGGCCGATTTCCGTCGCGTCAGGCGATGTGCCGGCGGCTCGGGCGTTGGCGTGTCCCCTGCATTGTTGTTTTGTTTGATCCACAGGAAGGAAGTCCCCATGAAGCAGCGTAGTTTTCTGAGATTCGCGCTGTGTCTCCTCACGCTGGCGACACTTGCCCAGACCGGGAGAGCCGAGCCGAAGACGATCGACGTCAAGCATCCCTACATCTTCATGGCCGCCTCCGACGTGGCCGCGGCGAAGAAGGCCGTCGCCAACCACGACTGGGCCAAGCGCGAGCTGGAGAACGTCCGCAACGCCCGCGGCTGGGGGCAGACCCAGCGAGACCTGCTGCTGTGGCTGGTCGCCGACGACCAGAAGGCTCGCGACCGCCAGAAGAAGTATCTCCTCAGCTACGCCGGCCAGGGCCCCGGACGGCTTCCGTGGAGCGACAACTACCTCTCCGTCATCCGCTACGACGCCCTGTATTCCGAACTGAGCCCCGCCGAGCGCGACCGCATGGAGAAGACCTTCCGTCGCAACGCCGAGTGGGCCATCAAGAACACCCGCAACCGCACGAAGACCAATTGGCTGCCCAACATGCAATGGCCGCGTTCGTTCAGCGCGCAGATGATGGCACTGGCGACGCGCGACGAGGACCTGATCCGCCGCGTATTCGAGTCGGGCAACGGGCTCAAGTGGTATCTCGACGAGTACGTCTCCGACGGGTACTTCTACAACGAGGAGTTCGGCAAGCAGACCTCCATGATCGGCGAGATTCTGCTGTGGTGTCGTGGGTGCGAGGGCCTCGGGCTGGGGAAATACGGGTTCGACTACGTCGGCAAGGGCGGGGCGACTGTCCGGAAGTACATCGAGAGCATCTACCTGGTGGGCATGGGGCGCGTGGACCTCGGGACCGATCGGCCGCACTATGCCAAGCTGACCATGGGCGACGCCAAGGGCGGACGGCTGCCGGGGTACGCCTTCCAGCACTACATCGTGAAGGGCTTTCTTGCCGACGGGACCGGCGGCGAAGACCGCTGGTACGCCAGCAACATGAATGGCCGCGATCACAAGAACCGCAAGGTTTCGAAGATGAAGCTGCCGATGTGGTTCGAGATCGCCCACGCCACCTGGCCGGACGCGGGGTTCGACTACTTCCTGGCCCAGATGCGCGATCCCGGTCATGACAAGTACTACCCGTCGCTGTACTGGGGCCTGGACCCGATCGACCCGGCCGAGGCCGACCCGCCGGCCGCCCCGTGCGGAGTGTTCGACGAGCGCGGGCTGGTGGTGCTGCGGTCGGACCAGAGCCCGAAGTTCTGGGAATCGAAAGACGCCATCGCCTTGGGAATGCGCCTGGCGACGCCGTACGTCCACCACGTGCCCGACAACTTCAGCCTGACCGGGCTGTACGCCTACCAGCGACCCATCTACCTCAATCGGCAGGTCTCCGGAGGATATGCCGGAACCGACGCCGGCTGGAGCAACAGCATCCGCAGCCATTGCGGTGTGATGGTGGATAACCTCGAACCGCGCTCCATCGGGCAGATCCCCCGCCCCCGGCACGCGTTTGAGAAGAGCTACAAGTTCGTTGCCGCCCGGGCGAAGGACGTTTACCCGGACGTCTCCATGACCCGCTCGCTCGTGCTGAGCGACGACTACCTGCTGGACGTGTTCGCCCTGGCAAGCGATCGGCCGAGGCATTACCTGTGGTCGGTGCACACGCTGGGACACACCTGCCCCGACAGCCCCGCCGACTGGACGGAAACCCGCCAGCTCGTGGGCAGCGTGTTCGACCTCACCGGCGAGAGGTCCTACACGCCGGGCTCGAAGCAATGGGCCGTTACCGCCTACCAGACCTCGGCCGGCGCCGACCCCCAAAGCGGGCTGGGCGAGAGTTGGTTCCAGCGGCGGGTCGGCGTACGGATGACCATGCTGGGCGAGCCGGGCACCACGGCATACACGGCCATCGCCCCGGCCACGGCGGCCCCCAAGGACCGCATCCGCCGGCACGCCGACGAGCCGGGCGGGGCGTCCATTCTGGCTTCCCGCACGGCCAGGGAGACGGCCTTCGTGGCCCTGCACGAGCCCTACGAGGGCACCTACCAGGTCCGTGACGTGCAGCGGATCGCCCAGACCGACAACGCCGTGGCGGTGGCGATCCGCGGGGACGGCTGGACCGACGTGGTCGCGGTGCAGTTTGCCGACACCGGCCGCGGCAAGCCGGTGGAACTGCAGGGCGGGCGTTACCGGCTGCTGTTCCACGACCACGTGTACGCCCGCATCACCGAGGAGTCGGTGAAGATCCACGGCAAGTTTCTCGACGGGCACGTGCCGTTCAACGGGGACAAGAACAATGTCACCGTCAACGGCAAGGGCAAGATGATCGCCATCCTCGACGGGATCGCCTACGTGGGCGCCAAGGGTGTCCCCCTTGCCGCCGACAAGCCTTTGGTTTCTGCCAAGCCCACGGCCGGTCCGATCGCCACGCGATGGTTCCCCCGGTGGGTCGGGCTGGCGACCGGCGGGAAGGGCACCGCGACGCTGACGGTCCGCAACGTCGGGCAGGCGGAGACGGCCGCCAGGCTGGAGATCGTCTGCCCCGAAGGCATCACCGCCGAACCGGCGACG
>JBKHHV010000084.1:0-13715 GCA_046539005.1 Phycisphaerae bacterium | reverse complement strand
AACATCGCCAACATCGAACGGCAGATCAAGATGTTCGGCTTCAGCTACGACTGGTTCCGCCGCGTGGCGACCACCGATCCGGACTACTACCGCTGGACGCAGTGGATCTTCCTGCAGATCTACAACAGTTGGTTCGATCCCGACCTGCAGCAGGCTCGGCCGATCTCGGAACTGGTGGATAAGCTCGAGGCCGGCGACCTGGTGATCGACCTGGACGGGAACCTGATCCCCACCCCACCGATGGAGGAGATCGAGGCCGTCTCCGGCGGGTCGCCCGGGCTGCTGAAATTCCAGGAACTCGACCACGGACAGCAACTGCGCCTGATCAACGAATACCGCCTCGCCTACCAGGCCGAGGTGCCGGTCAACTGGTGCCCCAAGCTCGGGACGGTGCTGGCCAACGAGGAAGTCACCAACGAGGGGCGGTCGGAACGCGGGAATCACCCCGTCTACCGCCGCGCGCTGAAGCAGTGGATGCTGCGGATCACCGCCTACGCCGAGCGGCTGCTTGCCGACATCGAGACGGTCGACTGGCCCGAGCCGATCAAGATCATGCAGCGCAACTGGATCGGCAAGAGCATCGGCGCTGACGTGGACTTCCCTATCCCCGCCGCGATCGAAGGCGACGCCGACGACTGGTTCGACGAACGCAAGGAAGGCGGCTGGCCGGGGCGACCCGAAGAGGGCGTGATCCGGGTGTATACCACCCGCCCGGACACGCTGTACGGGGCGACCTACATGGTGCTCGCCCCGGAACATCCGCTGGTGGGCGAGATCACCACGCCCGAGCAGAGCAAGGCCGTGAGCGAGTACGTACAGCAGGCGGTGCACAAGTCGGAACTGGAGCGCACCGCGGAAACCAAGGAGAAGACCGGCGTGTTCACCGGGGCGTATGCGATCAACCCGGTAACGCGGGAGCCGATCCCCGTCTGGGTCGCCGACTACGTGATGATGGGCTACGGCACCGGCGCGATCATGGCTGTGCCCGCCCACGACACGCGCGACTTCGAGTTCGCCCAGGCGTTCGACCTGCCGATCGTGCAGGTCGTCCAGCCGCCCAGCGACTCCGACGAAGACTGGCGCGGCTACACCGGCGAAGGCACGGCCGTCCACTCCGGCGACTACGACGGGCTGGCGACCGACGAGTTCAAGCCGAAGATCACCTCCGACCTGCACAAGCGCGGGCTTGCCCGCCGTGCGGTCAACTACAAGCTGCGCGACTGGCTGTTCAGCCGCCAACGCTACTGGGGCGAGCCGTTCCCGATCGTCCACTGCGAAAGCTGCGGCACGGTGGGCCTGCCTGACGAGCAACTCCCGCTGCTGCTGCCGGAGATGGAAGACTTCACCCCGGCCGCCAGCGACGACCGCGACGCGCCCCCTGCTCCGCCGCTGGGCAAGGCCGTTGACTGGATGCAGACCACCTGCCCCCGCTGCGGCGACCCGGCCCGGCGCGAGCTGAACACCATGCCCCAGTGGGCGGGAAGCTGCTGGTATTACCTGCGCTACCTCGACCCTGACAACAGCGAGCGCTTCGTGAGCCCCCAAGCCGAGCAGTACTGGATGGCGCCCTCGGAAAAGAACCCCACCGGCGGCGTGGACCTGTACGTGGGCGGTGCCGAGCACGCCGTGCTGCACCTGCTGTACGCCCGCTTCTGGCACAAGGTGCTCTACGACCTCGGGCACGTCAGCACGCCCGAGCCGTTCGGGAAGCTGTTCAACCAGGGCATGATCACCAGCTTCACGTACCGCGACTCGCGCGGGGTGAGCATCGAGCACGGCCTTGTGGACCTCACCGGCGAGAAGCCCCGACACAACGAGACCGGCGAAGAGCTGACGACAACCATCGAGAAGATGTCCAAGAGCCTCAAGAACGTGGTAAACCCCGATGACATCATCGAGGAGTTCGGGGCCGACACTTTCCGGCTGTACGAAATGTTCATGGGCCCGCTGGAGTCGTCCAAGCCGTGGAACACCCGCGACGTGCCGGGCGTGCACCGCTTCCTGCACCGCACGTGGCGGATGATCGCCGGCAGCGAGGAGCAGGAGCCGCTGCTGGGCGACCGGGGAAGCGACGAGATCGAAAAGGCACTGCACAAGCTTATCCGCAAGGTGGGCGAAGACTACGAGACGATGAAGTTCAACACCGCCATCGCGGCGATGATGGAGTTCGTCAACAGCGTCTACAAGGCCGGCACAATCGACCGCTCGCAGGCCAGGCGCTTCGTGCTGTTGCTGGCGCCGCTGGCTCCGCATATCTGCGAAGAGCTGTGGAGCGAACTGGGCTCAGAGGCCTCGCTGGCATATGAGTCCTGGCCGACCTACGATGAGGCAATGATCGCCGAGGATACCGTCGAGCTGCCGGTGCAGATCAACGGGAAGGTCCGCTCGCGCGTGCAGGTGGCGGCCGACGCTTCGAAGGACGACGTGCTCGAAGCGGCAATGGCCGATGCCCGCGTGAAGGAACTCACCGACGGCAAGGAATTCGTCAAGAAGATCGTCGTGCCCGGCCGATTGGTGAACCTCGTGGTCAAGCGATAGGCGGACACCGACAAAACTTACTTCCGAGAAGGAGAGAACGATGAAAAAGACAACGATCCTGCTGGCTGTGCTCGCCGCGATGGTCCTGGGTGGCTGTGGCGGCGCCGAGAAGGCCGAGAGCCCCAAGGACGCCGCCAAGAACTTCGCCGAGTCGATCAACGAAGGCGACAAGGAGAAGTTCATCGGTTGCTTCAATGCCGGCGAGAATCAGCAGATGATCCTCGGAGCCATGTTCGAAAGCCTCGTGGCCGCCAAGGACTTCTACGCGAAGATGGACGCAGAGTACGGCGAGAAGAGCACAACCCCCGACATGATGCTGGACCCGTCGGTGGTGGACAAGGCCGAGGTGGAGACCGACGGCGACAAGGCCGTGCTGACGATGCCCGGAAAGAAGTCGCTGATGCTCGTGAAGAAGGATGGTTACTGGTATATCGACGTGGGCAGCGTGGCCGGCCCCGTCAGCGACAAAGACGCCCAGCAGGCGGTCAATATCTTCGAGGCCCAGGTTTCTGCCTTCAGGGAAGTGAAGCCGATGATCGGAGAAGAAGGCAAGAGCGCCCAGGACGTCCAGGCCGAGCTGAACAGGAAGATGCAACAGGCCACGATGAAGGCGATGGGCATGGACCCCGGCGAGATGCCCGAGATGCCGGACGTCAACACGGTCGTCGAGTAACGCCGTCCTGACGCCGAATACCTCGGGGCTCCGTCCCGAAGCCGAGTGAACCACACGGCAGGATTGCCGAGCCCCGACGGCCGGCGGTCCTGCCGTCTTCTGTTGGGCACCGCAACGAGGCGGGCTTGCGCTACTCGCCGCCGTGGGCGGGGGTGAGGATTTTCTTGCGGGCCTTCTTGAAATCGAAGCCCGGTGAAGTAATGGGCGTGTGGCACAGGGCGCAGGTGGCCGAGCCTGCCTTGGGAATCTTCGCCTCGGGTCTCGATGCGTGCGGCTGCAGGTTGATGCGGTGGCAGCTCTGGCAGGTCACCCCGGCCAGGTGGGGTGTCTTCTCCGTGGAGACGAACCCTCCGGCCCGACCGTGCCCGGTGGTATGGCACTTGAGGCAATTGCGGTCGCCGCTTCGCCCCGCGTGGCGGATGGTTTCATAGGCGCGCCCGTGCTCGGATTCCTTCCACCAGTCGTACTCCTGCCGGTGACACTCGGCGCACTGTGCGGGCGACGCGTATTGCAGGTCGATCTTGCGGGCCTCGTCCAGTTCCTCCCGCAGCGCATCGTGCACGAACGCCTGGTAGAGCTGGATCAGCCGGTAGTCCATCGGCCACTCGGCCGTCACGACCTCCACGCGGTATTCGATCTGTTCGATGCGCCCCCGCCCGGTCAGCTTCAGGGCGGCCGCGGCGACCATCTCCGGATGGCCGACCTTGAGAATCGGCACCCCCGCGTGGCGCCGGATGGTTTTCTCGGTCCGGGTGGTATGGGCGCGCACCAGCAGGTCGGGCCGGACGGCGGCGGCCGTCTCGTCGGCGGAGGTGTCGTCCCCGTGCACCACCACGACGGTGCAGAACCCCTCGCTCTTGAGTTGCCGCACGCGCTGGGCGACCTCGGCGGTGGGCACGAAGCGAAGCTGCTTCTGGCGTTGCTCCGGGAAGAACAGCAGCCATTCCCGCTGAAGGTTGTTGAGCACGGCGATCTTCGCCTGGTCCCACTCGCGTTTGACCACGCGTCGGGTGGGCAGTTTCGGCCCGCCGGCCTGGGTAACGGTGGTGGAAAGGTAGGTCGCCGGGGCGTCGGCGATACGCCGGGCCAGCCGGTCGGGACGGTCCATGAACTCCTGGTCGCCCAAGGCGATCGCGTCGTAGCCGACCATGCTGAGTCCGCGGAGGACGTAATCGTTACGAAGGCTTTCGGGCTCGATCCAGAACGCGTCGCCGACGTCGACGGCGAACACCCGGGGGAACCGTGCCCGGTAGCTGCGGATGAGCCCGCTGCGCCTCGCCAGCCCACCCGGCATCGGGCCCGAGCAGTTGCACAGTTCCATCTTGCCGTTGGTCCCGCCACTGAGCAGCAGCACCGCGTCGGGCTCATCCAGAGGGAAGGGCTTCACCATCGCCCCGCCGGTAGAGGGGGCATGGGCATCACGGCCGTGCTCGGCCGATCCGTTATCACACCCGCCTGCCAAGGCCGTCAATGCGACGACCAGGGCGCAGGCAAGAGACGTTGTCCCCGCGCTCATCGTCATCCTTTCCGGTGGCGCCCGCCGCGTCGGCTCAGGCCGCCTTGTCTGCGGCGTTGTCGGCGGCAGGCTCGGTCTTGCGGAGCTTCATCATCTTGAGCAGCAGCACGCCAGTGCGAAGCTGCAGGTCGGCCTGGTACTGCTTGCGAAGCGCGTCGTCCTGTTCCTTAGGGTCCACGTCCTGCACCAGGTCGGTCCGACGGCGGATGTCCAGCCAGTCCCGCATCTGGTCGGGCGTGACATAGACGGCCACGTCCGGATCCACGCCCCACTTCTTGTCGCCGTTGCGCCGGTGCAGGAGGCGGTTGGAGGGCAGGTAGTAGTAGGCAGTGGTCAGCTTCAGATAGGCCCGGCGGTCGCCCAGGTCGATTACGTTCTGCACGCTGCCCTTGCCGTAGCTGCGCTGCCCGACGATGACCGCCCGCTTCCAGTCCTGCAGCGCCCCGGAGACGATCTCCGCCGCCGAGGCCGACATCTCGTTCACCAGCACCACCAGGTCGCCGTTGTGGTAATTGCCCCGCCCGTTGACCCGCAGCACCTGCCGGGCGATCTGCCGCCCCTTGGTGGTGACGACCGTGCCGGCCGGGAGGAACTCGCCGGTCACGTCACGCGCCGAGCGAAGCAGCCCGCCGGGATTGAACCGCATGTCCAGGACTACCGAGCGGACGCCCTGGCTCTTGAGCTCCTGCAATGCTTCGGCGACGTGGGGGGCGGTCTGGGCGGTGAACTGCGTCAGCCGCAGGTAGCCCACCTTGGCGTCGGCATCGAGGTGGTAGTCCCACTCGCCGTCGCTCTTGCGGCGCCACCCCTTGACGGTGCGGATGTGGATCTCCTTGCGGACGACGTCGATCTTCCGCGGCTTGGGCCTCCCGGCCCGCTCGATCGTGAGCGTGACGGTGGTGCCCTCTTCGCCGGTGATCATCCGCACCAGCTTGTTGATGCTCAGCGGGACGGTGTCCACCCCGTCGACCTCGACAATCAGGTCATTGGTCTTCACACCGGCCTTGTAGGCGGGCGAGCCCACAAGCGGGGTCACCACCTTCAGTGGCTGCCCGGACTCCTTGGAAATCTGAACGCCCACGCCGACGAACTTACCCATAGTGAGCTTGTTGAAGTCTTCCACGTCGTTCGGCCAGATCATCGAGCTGAAGCGGTCCAACTCGTCCAGGAACCCGTCGGTGAACTCCATCGCCAGCACCTGGGTGGGAATCTCCACGGTGTCTTCGGAGGCGAACAGCACCTTGTTCAGCGCCAACTGCAAGCAGAGATTGTCCAGATGCGTCTTCTTGTCGAACTGCTTGATCGCCCGGTCGATGGCGTCGATGAACTCGCCCTTGAGCTTCCTGTCGGCCAACTTGGGAAACGCGTTGGCGGCCTGGGGGGTTTCGGCAAGGATCTTCACCGCCCGCAGCCCGCTAAGGGTCAGCTTGCGGTAGTCCACGGTCGACACGTACGCCCTGGCCATGCGGCTGATGGCGTCCTCGACCATCCGGGCGTCGATCCCGCTGGTCACGTCCTTCCAGTTGACGGTCGCATCCTGCTTGCTGGGCTGGGTGGTGGCATCCTTCTTCTCCTGGCCGTAGAGCTGAAGCACGTGCACGTGCCGCTGGGCATCGCTGGAGAGCTTCTCATACTTGGTGTTGTCGCGTTCGATCTCGTAGAGGCCGCTGTAGGCACTGAAGGCGTCATACCACTCGGCGTCCTTCATCGCCCGGGCCCCGATCTCCTCGACGTCGCGGATCAGGTCCTTGTACCAAAGCGTCCCCTCCACGACCTTCTCGTCCGGGGCGATGTCCTTGGCGAGCCGACCCTGGGCGAGGGCGATCTGCCAGGGCTTGGACGAGGCAAAGGTCTCCACGTCCGCCAGCGACTCCGAAAGCTGCTCCTCGATATCCCGAAGGGCCTCCCGCGACGTCTGGCGCGACGTGTCGCTGCCGACGTCGACCTTCTCCCACGCCTCGATGTAATCCGTGAACGCCTTGCGGAGAATCTTCGCCTGCTCCCGGAACTCCTTGGCAAAGACATTGTCTTTGTCCTCGAACATCGCGACGGCCTCGCCGAGGTCCTCGCGGGCCTCGCGGACCTTCTCAATGGTCTTCTTGCGGATCTCCGGCAGATCCTCGGGTGTCACACCCTCGACGGCCTCGGCGGTGGAGGCCTCGGAATACGCCGTGGCCATCCCGTCGAATATTTCCTCGTTGAACGGTTCCCAGCGCTTTTCCTCTTCGAGGCGGGGCTTGTGGTAGTCGGCCATCATCGCACGCTCCACGCGGGCCACGGCCTGCTTGTATTCGCTCATCCGCTGATCGTCGTAGGTCTTCATTCCCTTGCGGTAATCGCGCAGGAGTTCGACGGCTTCGCTGGCGGCGGCATCATCGCGCAGACGGGTGGCTTTGCGGAGCGTCTCCAGCGCCTTCTCGAAGTCGCCGCTCATCGCCTGCTGGAAACCGGTAGTCCGCAGCGTCACGTACGGTTCGACCGGTGCCAACTCGGGCTTGACGACCGTGGAATCGGCCGTCGAGTCCGCCTCCGTCAGCGGGCCGGCTCCCCACGCCAGCGCCACCGAAAGGACCACCACAGCCAAGGGAACAGTGAGCGTTATACACCAGTGAGCGATAAAGCGTTTCACAGACATCTCCTCTGTTGGTTTCTGCACGTCAGACCTCACCGTCGGACAGGCCCGCTTCATTATAAAAGAACCGGCTCCCCGGCGAAACAGAGATCTGGCTCCGTGCTCATCGGAAGCGACGGGCACCCTTTTAGAGAAAAATGGAGCCTGCAGGTTCCACTCCATTTAACGTATCCGGTCGGCCGACGGTTCGCGCGGCTTTTTCGCTTGCTTCTGTCAGGACAGACGCTACGTTGCGGCGTTTGTACGATCTGCCACCTGATTCTCCAAGGAGTAGTACAGTGCATGAGAACATCCGCGTCACCGTATGGAACGAGTTCCGCCACGAGCAGAAGGAAGACCACAAGTCCCGGGAGATTTACCCCGAGGGCATGCACAAAGTCATCGCCGACTGGCTCAACGCCCAGGACGGCATCGAGGCCCGCACCGCAACGCTGGACGAGCCCGAGCACGGACTGACCGATGACGTGCTGTCGACTACCGACGTGATGACCTGGTGGGGACACTGCGCCCACGGCGACGTGCAGGACGAAATCGTCGAGAAGGTCCAGAAGCGCGTCCTGCAGGGCATGGGGCTGATCCTGCTGCACAGCGCCCACTTCTCGAAGATCTTCAAGAAGCTCATGGGCACCACCTGCCAGCTCAAGTGGCGCGAAGTCGCCGAACGGGAAACGCTGTGGGTCACCCGCCCGGGGCACGAGATTCTCCAGGGCGTCGTGGAAGACCACTTCGTTCTCAACGAGACCGAAATGTACGGCGAGCATTTCGACATCCCCGAGCCGGACGAGACGCTGCTGATCTCCAGCTTCGAGGGCGGGGAGGTGTTCCGAAGCGGCGTAACCTACCGCCGCGGCGCGGGTAAGGTGTTCTACTTCCGTCCCGGACACGAGACGTACCCCATCTACAAGAACGAGACGGTCATGAAGATCATCACCAACGCCGTCCGCTGGGCCAAGCCGGCCGGCACCATGCCGATCGAGGCTCCCAACAAGAAGATGGGCTGGTACCTGGAAGGCTGAACACCGGCCGCACGAAACGCACCACGGGCTCGGGGCAGGTCCCCCGGGCCTGCTGCATATTCGCAGGCCCCCACCGCAGCGTGCCGGTTACCTGCCGGGGCAACGCCCGGGCTCCCTGCGTGAAACCCGCCGCAACCCCCCGGAAACGGCGGGATTTCGCGATAAAATGGCTTGACGCAATTGCCGACCTGTCGGTACTCTGTTGTGCTTTCCCCGGCCGGCGGGAGAACGTGTCTCTCCGCCGATCACGGCCGACTGTTCTGGAAACCCCTTTTAACGCGATGCAGCCCCAGGTCCGGATGCCGGAATCCGGCCGCATTGTGGAGGTGCACCTGTGGAAACAAGTGAACTGGTAAAACAACTGATTGACGCGGGCATTCACTTCGGGCACCGTGCCAGTAACTGGAACCCGAAGATGAAGCCGTACATCTACGGTAAGCGGAACCTCATCCACATTATCGACATCAAGGAGACCCTCAAGGGTCTTCTGCTGGCGAAGAAGTTCCTGGCCCGCACCGTCGCCCAGGGCAAGGACGTGGTGTTCGTGGGCACCAAGCGCCAGGCGACCAAGAGCCTGGAAACCCACTGCCAGCGCGTGGGCATGCACTGGGTGACCGACCGCTGGCTGGGCGGGACGCTGACCAACTTCCGCGAGATCCGCAAGCGGATCGGCCGACTCGAGGAACTCGAGAAGCTCGAAGCCGAAGGCCGCATGGACCAGTACTCCAAGAAGCAGGGCGCCACGCTCCGCCGCGAGATGCGCAAGATCCAGCGGAACCTCGGCGGCATCCGCAACATGAACCGCCTGCCCGGCGCGATGGTCGTCATCGACGAGAAGCGCGAGATCATCGCCGTCCGCGAGGCGCGCAAGAGCGGCATCCCGGTCGTCTGCCTGCTGGACACCGACTGCGACCCGGACCTGGTGGACATCCCGATCCCCGGTAACGACGACGCCATGCGGGGCATCGAATTGCTGGTCCGCGAGATGTGCAACGCCATCGAGGAAGGCACCAAGGCCCGCGCCACCGGCGGCGAAGAAGACGCCGAGCAGTCCGCCGCCCCCCGCCGACGCAGCCGACGCGCCGCGACCGCCCGAGCCGACGAGACCCCCGAAAAGGCCGGCGAACCCGAACCCAAGGAAGAGACTCCCTCCGAGCAGGCCCCTGCCCCGCAGGCCGCCTCCGAAGAGAGCCAGTCGTAACCGGCACCCAACCGACCGAGAAACCGACCTCCCCGAGCGAATGCGGACCCCGGCATGCCGGAGACCGCCTCCCGGGGCGACCCTAACCAGATATCAGGAGCAATCATGGCTGAGATAACCGCCGCGATGGTCAAGAGCCTCCGGGAAGACACCGGACAGGGAATGATGGAGTGCAAGAAGGCACTGGAGGAAACCAACGGCGACATCGAGGCCGCCAAGGACCTCCTGCGCAAGAAGGCCGGCGCCAAGGCCGAGAAGAAGGCCGACCGCGAGACCAGCGAAGGGCTCGTCGCCCTGCACGTCAGCGACGACAAGAAGACCGCCACCATGGTCGAGGTCCGCTGTGAAACCGACTTCTGTGCCCGCAACGACGTCTTCGTCGAAATGGTCGACCAGGTCCTGGAATACGCCAAAAGCGCCCAGGCCGGCGAAGTGACCGACGACGAGGCCATCAAGACCGCCGTCCAGGAAGCCTTCACCAAGATCGGCGAGAACATGAGCTACGGCCGCGGCGTGAAGATCTCGGCCGAGAAGGTCGGCGGCTACCGCCACCACAACAACAAGGTCGGCGTGATCGTGGGCGTGGACCAGGACGTCGACGACGAAATCCTCACCGGCGTGTGCATGCACATCGCCTTCTCCGACCCCATGGGCATCACCGTCGACGACATCCCCGCCGACGTGGCCGAGAAGGAACGCAAGTTCGCCGTCGAGCAGGCCGTCGAGAGCGGCAAGCCCCAGGAAATCGCCGAGAAGATGGTCGAAGGCAAGATGCGGAAGTTCCTCTCCCAGAACGCCCTGATGGAGCAGGCCTACGTCCGCGACGAGTCCAAGACGATCAAGGAAGTCCTCGGCGGGGCGACCGTGACCGCATTCGCACGCTTCGCGCTCTAAGCGCCGCGGGCCCGAAGTGACGATAGAACCCACAGACGCGGCCGGGCTGCGGTTCCGCGGTCCGGCCGTGCGTGTCGATACACTGAACGAAGGCGGCCGATGAGCCCCCAGAAACCATACAGGCGAGTGCTGATCAAGCTCTCCGGCGAGACCCTCGGCGAGGAGTCCCGCGGCGGTATCTCCAGCGACGCGCTGGCGAAGGTCGCCGACGAACTCTCCCCCGTGGTCGCCTCCGGGGTGCAGGTCGCCGTCGTCGTGGGGGCAGGCAACATCGTCCGCGGGCGGACCCTCGCGACCGACGAGAACATCGCCCGCAACACCGCCGACGCCATGGGAATGATGGCGACCTACATCAACGCCCTGGCCCTGCGGGACACGCTCTGCGGGCGGGGCATGCCGGCCGTGACGATGGGCGCCTTTGCCGCCGGGCCTTACGTGCCGCTGTTTACGAGGGAAGACGCACTGGACGCCCTGGCAGAAGGCAAGGTGGTCATCCTGGCAGGCGGAACGGGCAACCCGTACTTTACGACCGACTCATGTGCGAGCCTGCGGGCGGCCCAGATGGACGTCGAGGTCATCCTCAAGGCCACGCAGGTCGACGGCGTGTACGACTGCGACCCCAGGACAAACCCTGAGGCGAAGAAGTTCGACGCCCTGACCTTTGACGAGGCGCTGCAGCGGCGATTGGGTATCATGGACGCCACGGCCTTCGACATGTGCCGCCAGAGCGGCATCGACGTGTTGGTGTTCCGCTTCGCCGAGGCGGGAAACCTGGCCCGGGCGGTCGCGGGCGAGCCGGTGGGTACGGTGGTCAGCCGAGCCTGAACGGCAGGCAACGAACCAACGACAAGGAGTGTCAGACATGGCGATGGACGAGATTCTGCTCCAGACCGAAGAGGCGATGGACGACGCGCTGGAGTACCTCAAGCGCGAGTTCCGCGGGATCCGCACCGGGCGCGCGTCGGGCGGGCTGGTCGAGCATATCAAGGTGGACTACTACGGCTCGCCGACCGACCTCCGCCAGCTTGCGGCGATCTCCACGCCCGAGGCGAACCTGATCGTCATCAAGCCGTTCGACCCGGGCAGCTTCAAGGAAATCGAGCGGGCGATCCAGGCCAGCGACCTGGGCATCACCCCGGCCGCCGATGGCAAGGTGATCCGCCTGACGATTCCGCCCCTCAGCGGGGAACGTCGCCAGCAGCTCGTGACGCAGGTCAAGAAGATGTCCGAGCAGACGCGGGTCGCCGTCCGCAACGCCCGCCGCGATGCCAACAAGGAAATCGACTCCCAGCAGAAGGCCGGCGATCTTACCGAGGACGAAGCCAAGCGAGGCAAGGACGACGTCCAGAAGCTGACCAAGAAATACGAGGACGAGGTAACCAAACTCGTCGACGCCAAGACGGAGGAAATCGAGGAACTCTGACGTTCCCTCGACCGTCTGGAACCGGCGCACCGCGCCGAGGCGGGAGGGTAGCTCAATGGTAGAGCAACGGCCTTTTAAGCCGTAGGTTCTGGGTTCGAGCCCCAGCCCTCTCAGTCCCCTGTTGTGCGGCGAGGAAAGCTCCTCAAAAACCGGGGCTTTCTCGCCGATGAAAGGCTTGCATCCCGCCCGCAAACGGGTATGATGCTTCGTTCCATGCCGCAACCCTTGCGGCTGGGGCAGCAGTTGGCCCCATCGTCTAGTGGCCTAGGACACCGGGTTTTCATCCCGGCAACCGGGGTTCGAGTCCCCGTGGGGTCAGTTTCATAAGGCCCGCCGGCAGAAACACTTCCGGCGGGCCTTCTTGGTTCCTGCCCGCTCCGTCTGCTGCCACTTGCCTTGTGATTGGACTGCCTGAACCGAAGCAGACCATACCGGAACGTCACGACCTCCCTCGCGCCGGCCCTATTCAGAACAAGTGAACTCCCTTCCGTTTTCCGGCAGACTCACGCCTGAAGACGGCCGTCTTTCACGGTACAATCTACCTCCAATGAACGACGTCCCTGGAAACCAACTGCGTCCTTCTGCTCCGTCCCGCTGGGTCGGCCGACTGGCTGCCCTGCTGGCATTGGCGGCCTGCGTGACGCTGGGCACGCGCACCTTCGCCACGCCCGACCTCGGCTACCACCTGACCTACGGAACGGTCTTCTTCGATACGGGCCGGCTGGTCGACACCAACGAAGACCTCATCTACGCCCTGCCGCCGACCGACCTGCCCCCCGCCCAGCGACCCGAGCCGGGCCCGGGAAGCTGGTACGACGACGCCGGGCGATACCGCTTCGCCAACGCCAACTGGGGCACGCAGGTGCTCTTCGCCGCTCTCCACCGCCTGGGCGGCCTCGATGCCCTGATGGTCTTCCGCCTGTGCATGATGGCCGCCCTGTTCGCCCTGCTGCTGACGGCGATGCGACGCAGCGGGGTGCCGTGGCCCGTTGCCGGGGCGGGTATCCTGCTGGCCGTGGCCGTCGCCTACCCGCGCCTTCACATGCGCCCGGGCGTGCTGGGCTTCCTGCTGCTGGCGGGGCAACTGGCGGTCCTGCTGCCGCTGGCCGATCCGCGCCGGACGGTCACGTGGCGAGCGGTCGCCCTGCTGGGCGGGCTGCAACTTGTGCTGGTGAACCTCCACAGCTACTTCCTGCTGGGGCTGGCGATGACCGGCACCTTCCTGGTCGATCGCCTGCTGCGGTACGGATGGTATCGCCTCACGCCGATTCGCTGGAAGGCCGACCGATTCGTATCGCGAGACCCGATCGCCTGGCGTCCCGTGCGCAACGACTGCTTCCGTCTCGCTGTGGCCGCGGGCTTGCAGACGGCCGTCTGCTTCGTCAACCCCTGGACCTGGCGGCTGGCGATTCTGCCCATCCAGACGCTGCGGTTCATCCGGCGGCACGGCATCGCCGGGGGCGACCCGTCCAACGTCACCGGCCATCCGTGGTCCCGCATCGGCGAGTTCTTCGGGCCTTTCGCGAAGGTCGGGCTGGAGTACTCGCTGGCGACGTACGCCTTCGTGGGCCTGCTTGTGCTGGCGGGGCTGGCGATTTTGCTGTCGCTGGTGATGCGGCGGTGGTCGCTGTCGCTGCTGATGGCCGGAATGGTGACCGTTTCGCTGTCGATGCGCCGCAATATGGCCCCGGCGGCCGTCGTGCTTTCCCCGACCATCATCGCCGTCTTCACTCTGGCGGTGCGTCGCCTGTGGGGAGGGCTGTCCGGCCGAGTGCGCGGCACTGCGGAGATCGCCGGGGGCGTCCTGGTGGGCGCCGCGGCG
>JBKHHV010000083.1:0-13725 GCA_046539005.1 Phycisphaerae bacterium | reverse complement strand
CAGGCGGTGGGGCGTGGTGTCGCTGACCAGCACGGTCCGGCGGTAGGCCGAGAGCCCGCGGCTGCCGGGGTAGGCGGGCGTGGCGTCGAAATTGCCCGGAATGGCCATGACCTGATCGAAGTCGATGGAAGACGGGTCCACCTCGTCCGGTTCGATTTCGCCCAGGAAAGTGAAGTCCCAGAAACCGCCCAGGTCGGTCACCCGGCGCAGGTCGTGTCGTCGGTATCGGCGTTGCATCGCGATGGTCCTTTTCAGTTGAGAATCTACATGAGGAAGGCAGGGAGTATAGGCAACGGGCATCTCATTGGGAAGGATAGAGCCGACTTCCGCGTCAACCGCCCGGCGGGCGCATAAAAAAGGGCAAGCCGCTGTGAAGTCGAGCATGCCTGGCGAAGGGCGGTACAGCTTGGCTCCTCGATCCCTTCCGTTGGCCGACATCAATGCAGTGACTTACCCAATTGACCAACCGAATTATACTCACTGCAGCATGAAACTGTCAAGCTTCACGGACTGCTATTCGCGGAACACCATGGCTGCCCGCCACCCGGCCCCCCCTACCGGCGGGCGGGCATTCCCTCAAATCGCACCTTTTTTCCAAGCGGTTCTAAGGGACCACGCCGATTGCTCCGATACCGCAGGCGAGGGCACAGGGTTGAATCTACAGGCCGCGCCGGCAGACCGCCCGGAATTCAGCGAACGGCGCTCGTTCCGCCTCGTCTATAGAGGTGAGCCTCGATCGCGGGAAAACTGGGCAATAGCTCGCCGCCTCTGGCGTTTGGCCGGGTATCCACAGATGAAGGAAGAGCATCATGCTCACCGGGATGGAAAACCTGACAGAACACAAGCCGCAGACCACCGGTTCGGAATGGACCGCGGAGTCGGCCGAGCCTGCTCCCTGCGAGCGGATGATGCTGCACCACGAGCTCTGCTCGCGGGTCGAGCTGCCCAGCCGCCGGTGGCTTAAAGAGGCCATGGGCGAAGGCTGAGATTCCACGGGGGCTTATAGGCCACATGGGTCCCCTGCACGCAGTAGTTTCAGGTCCTACCGTCGCCTCCGCCTTTCTCCCTGGGCGAGCGAAGGGTAATCCCTTTCGCTGGGGAGAGGGTGGCCCGCAGGGCCGGGTGAGGGGCAACGCCAGTGCGGTTACAGCCGGTTCATGCGTTTCTCTTCTTTGCGCTGGCGTTCGGTGGTATCCCGGAGGAACTTCTTCTCTCTGGTCGAGAGGCTGCCCAGTCCGTAGTCGTGGATTTTCTGCAGGATGCGGTCCATCTCGGCCTGCTCGTCGGCGCGTTGTTTCATGCGTTTTTCCCACGCACCGGCCTGAGCCTTCTCTTTGGCCTGCTCGCGTGCCTGGAGGAAGCCGGGCAGCACCCAGATCCACACCGCCCCGGCCGCGGCCCCGCCGAAGTGTGCCACCTGCGACCAGAACCCGCTGCTGAGGCGTCCCTGCCCGCTGGCGAGTCCGGTCAGCAGGGTCAGCACCATGATGCCGAAGATGATGATCGCGGCCAAGCGGATCGGCACGGGAAAGAACAGGAAGATGATCTGGATGTGCGGCAGCACCACCGCGCAGGCGAGGATGATCCCGTAGACTCCGCCGGAGGCGCCCACCAGTGGGAAGGTGGGCGGCAGGTCCAGCAGATGCCCCATCACCACGTACGACAGCCCGGCACATACGCCGCAGGCGAGGTAGTACTTCAGGAACACCCCCGAGCCCCACTTGCGCTCCAGCGGCGTGCCCAGCATGTACAGCGCCAACATGTTCAGCACGATGTGCCAGATATCCTCCGGCGAGTGGAGGAACTGGAAGCTGATGTACCGCCATATCTGCCACCAGCCGGCCGGCGTGGCGCCCAGGTACATCGACACCGGCACCTTGAACACCGCCAGCACCAGGATCTGGAACAGGAAGCCCACCGCGTTGAGCAGCAACAGGACCTTGACGGTCGGTCCGGGCTTGGGGAAGGCAAAGCCCATGCCCCCGCCTGCGGATCCCCCGCCAAACCTGGCGCCCTGGTCATCTTTCCAGTAGGGTCGGTTGCCCAGTCCCATCGATTGATTCACTCCTGTCGGCTGTTCCGCAACCAGTATAGGCTCAGCGTGGCGATGGTTTTGGCATCGCGTATGGTCCCGTCCAGGACCATCTTCCGCACCGTCGCCTCCGGCAGCACTTCCACTTCGATCTGCTCGTAACCTTCCAGATTCTGCAGCCCGCCTTTGAGCCCGGTGGCGAGGTAGCTGTGCATCACCTCGTCGCTGGTGCCGGGGGTGGTGAAGTAATCTCCCAGCGGCTCGATTCGTTCGGCGGTGTAGCCGGTCTCTTCGGTCAATTCGCGTGCGGCGCAGAGTTTCGGGTCTTCGTCGGGCTCCAGCATGCCGGCCGGCAGTTCCCAGAGGGTTTCCTGCACGGCGAACCGGACGTTGCGTATGAGCACGATCGAGCCGTCGTCCAGCAGCGGCAGGACCACGGCTGCCCCGCTGTAGTGAATGAGGTCGCGCGGCACGACTTTCCCGTCGGGCATGCGCAACCCCACCTTATGCACTTCGGCAACGGCTCCGTCATAGACCAGTTCGTCGTAGACAAATCTTTCGGCCATAAGGTCCTCGGTGTTGAGACGGCGCGCGGCGGGCGTCGCAGGGTGCCGTCGGCCTGGCGGCAGCAAGGGCTTCCGGGCTGGCATTATAGACCATCGCCACCGGCGGGTCAGCCTTTCTCCTTGTCCGGTCGCCCGCGGTCGGTAAGAATACGGCCACTGGATTCAGGCAGGAGAAACGTGCCAACCAAACGCATAGCAATCATCGGCTCAACCGGGAGCATCGGTACCCAGGCGCTGGAGGTGATTTCCGAACACCCCGGGCTGGAGGTCTGCGCCCTGGGCGGCGGGTCCAACGTGGAGCTGCTGGCCCGGCAGACCGCCACCCACCGCCCGCCGCTGGTGGCGGTGGCCGACCCCGACAGCGCCGATGCCCTCAAAGCCGACCTGCCGGGCGGTACACAACTGCTCGCGGGGGACGGGGCCATGACCGAGCTGGTCGCACGCAGCAAGCCGGACGTGCTGCTGTCGGCCGTCGTGGGCGCCGCCGGGCTCGAACCCACTCTCGAAGGCATACGCCAAGGGGCGACCCTGGCGATCGCCAACAAGGAAACGCTGGTGATGGCCGGGGCGATCGTCATGCCGGCCGCCCGGGCCGCGGGGGTGCCCATCCTCCCGGTCGACAGCGAACACTCGGCGATCTTCCAGTGTCTCTGTTCCGGGCACAGCCGCGAGGTCAACAAGGTAACCATCACCGCCTCGGGCGGCGCCCTGCGGGACTGGGAAACCTCGGCCGTCGCTTCGGCGACTGTGGACGACGCCCTCAACCACCCCACCTGGCAGATGGGCCGCAAGATCACCATCGACTCGGCGACACTGATCAACAAGGCCCTGGAGGTTATCGAGGCCCACTGGCTGTTCGACCTGCCCGCCGAGAAGATCGACGTGCTGATCCATCCGGAATCCATCGTGCATTCGCTGGTGGAATTCTGCGACGGAAACGTGATCGCCCAGCTCGCACGGCCTGACATGAAGCTCCCGATCGCCTTCGCCCTGTGCTATCCGGATCGTCCGGACCGTCACACCCGCCCGCTGGACCTTCCGAGCCTGGGGCAGTTGACGTTCCGCAAGCCGACCGGTCGCTTTGCGCGGGGTGTGGAGCTGGGTTTCGAGGTCATCCGAAGGGGCGGCGTGAGCGGGGCGGTTCTCAACGGAGCCAACGAAGAGGCCGTGGCCGCCTTCCTGGAACGCAAGATTTCGTTCGGGAAGATCGTATCTCTTGTCGAAGAAATAGTGAACCGGTGCGATGACGGAGGCGAAGTAACCGTATCTTCACTCCGCTCGGTCGACGCCTGGGCCCGCCGCGAGGTCCGCGAGGCGATCCACCAGATGGATCCCACCGGCAGCACGCGGCATTGAGCGACGTAACCCTAGTATAGAGGTGCAGATGGAATCTTTGGCGTTTTCGCTGGCAAGTGCCTGGTCGCAGTGGGTCTGGCCGTTGCTGCAGTTCATCATCGGGCTGGGGCTGGTTGTGTTCGTACACGAACTGGGGCACTTCCTGGTCGCCCGCTGGGTGGGGATCAAGGTCGAGCGGTTCGCCGTCGGCTTCGGGCCGAGGCTGTTTGGGTACAAAACCGAGGAAACCGACTACTGTATCTGCCTGTTCCCGCTGGGCGGATACGTCAAAATGCTTGGTCAGGAAGACTTTGCGCCCCTGGAAGAAGACCAGAAGCCCGACCCGCGCTCCTACGCGGCCAAAAGCGTCGGGCAGCGGTTTGCGGTCATCTCCGCCGGGGTCATCATGAACGTGATCTTCGCGGCGCTGCTGTTCCTGGTGGTGGGAATGATCGGCAAAGACTTCCCCGCTCCGGTCGCCGGGGACGTTCTTCCCGAGTCGCCGGCCGCCGAGGCGCGGATTTCCTGGACCGCCACCGACACCGCCCCCAACGGGCTGACCCCGCCGGGGCCGGTAGGCATCAAGCCGGGAGACCGCATCGTCCGCTTCGGCGGCAAGGAGATCAACCGCTTCGACACGATCTTCACCAAGACCGTTCTCGCCAGCAAGGGCGAAACCTTCGACGCCATCGTCCAGCGCCGCAAAGACGGCGTGACCTGGACCGGGAAGACGACGATCGGCGTCAAGTGGATGACCATCCCGGGCATGAACGTCAACGCCTGGGCGGTCGGCATCGAGACCCCCACCAGCCGGAAGATCGAGGCCGTCGACGAACCCGACTCCCCCCTGAAGGTGGGAGACCGTGTCCTCGCCGTAGCCGGCACACCCGTGGAAGACTACTGGGACCTCCACGCCATCTGCGAGCGGCACACCGGCGAGCCCTTCGACGTGAAGGTGCTTCGCGACGGGAACCAGGTGAACGTCCGCCTGGACCCCCAGCTCATGCTCGACCTCGAAGATGTCCACGCAACCGAGGACGGCCGACGGATCTACGGGGCCTACATCGGCATGGTCGAGAAGGGCAAGAAGCTCCGCTTCCGCACGGCCGACGGCAACGAGGTGGTCATCGACGCCGACAAACGCACCTTGCCCGAGCCGCTGGAGATCCTCGGCATGAGCCCGCGGTTGAAGGTGCCGAAGGTCCTTCCGGACAACCCGGCCGACAAAGCCGGGCTCCGCAGGGGCGACGTGCTGGTTTCCTACGGCGATCGCGCGAACCCGACGCTGCGGCAGTTCATCCAGGTCAACAACGACGCCGCCGGCGGAAAAACCACGGCCGTGGTGCTGCGCGATGGAAAGACCAAGACGCTGACCATCGAACCGAAGCAGGAAGGCGACCGCGGGCTGGTGGGTGTGCCGCTCCCGTTCCATTACGAGAACGATCAGCTCATTATCGCCGGTGTGCGAGAGGGCACCGCGGCCGCGACGGCCGAGCAGCTCGTCCGCCCGGGCGACCGCATTCTGAAGGTCAACGGGCAGGACGTAACCCGTTGGGAAGGCCTCTACGCCAGAATGCTGGAGCTTCGCGGTCAGCCGGTGACGCTGACCGTTCAGCGCGGCAGTGAGACGTTCGATACGAAGTTGACCGACTCGCTCAGCCCCGAGCAGTTTGACCCCGAGCACTACCTCTGCCGGCTGGGCGTTGCCTTTGGGCAGATGTCGGTGAATATCTCCTTCGACAATCCCATCGCCGCCATCGGCTGGGGTGCCGAAGAGGCGTTCCAGCGGATCATCGAGGCGTACATGACGCTTCGCGGATTGATGACCGGCGACGTCTCGCACCGGGCGGTTTCCGGGCCGGTCGGCATGGGCGGCATGGCGATCCAGATCGCCCGCCGCGGGCCGATCGACTTCCTTTACTTCATGGCGTTCATCTCGGCGGTTCTGGCGGTGATGAACTTCCTGCCGATCCCGGTCGTCGACGGCGGCCATGCGGTGTTCCTGATTGTCGAGAAGATCCGCGGCAAGCCGCTGCCGGTGAAGTTGATGAACATCATCCAGATCGCCGGCCTGGTGTTGCTGGGCTCGCTGTTCCTGCTGCTGACCTGGCAGGACATCGCGAAACTGGCGGGGTTCTGATTACAGAGCCCCCCGGCGCCATGCTTCTCCGCGAAGCGGAGAAACATGCAGTCTCGCTGACGTGACCTCGTGGCGCCCAGTCTCAGTAGGGCGGTGCAGCTTCGCTGCCCGCCGAAGATCCAAAACCCTTCCCCCTCTGGGGGAAGTGCCTGCGCAGCAGGCGATGGGGGCTCTGTCGAACAGCGCTGAACGCCAAGGCGACCCGGTGGCGTTTGCAGGAATTCGCAACAGGTCTGGAACTGGCGGCCGCATTTGGGGTTGGTCGCTCCTGTCGCCGACTGCTGCGTTCTCAGGGTGCCATGCTTCTACGCAGGGTCAGGATGCCGTGTTTCTCCGCAGGGTCAGGATGCCGTGTTTCTCCGCAGGGTTTCAGGGGTGCCATGTTTCTACGCGAAGCGGAGAAACATCCTGTCTCGCTGACGTGACCTCGTGGCGCCCAGTCTCAGTAGGGCGGTGCAGCTTCGCTGCCCGCCGAAGATCCAAAACCCTTTCCCCTCTGGGGGAAGGGTTGCCTCCCTGAACGCCAAGGCGACACGATGCCGTGTGACCGAGTCTGGAACATGGAGGGAATTGACGCAGGCTCTCTCCACCTTGACGGCTCAAGTCCCAAACCCCGGGTTCCAGGTGCCATTGCCGCGACGGTCACGCAGATATCCCGGCATGGCAAGCCGCCCGCGATCCATGCTATCGGCGGGTGGCCTATGGCTGCTTCTTACACCAGCCCTTTGCGCTTGCGGATCATCCATTCGATGCACATCAGCGACACGAGTACGGCGATGAGGTGCCAGCGGTAGTCGGCCGCCAGGTCGGTACGGGTGGACATGGTCTTCTTCCTGGGCCTGGTCGCGAGTTCCAGCTTCTCCATCAGGCTCTCGAGGGCCGAGAGGGGCACGAACTCCCCGTCGCTCTCGCGGGCGACCCGTCGCAGCAGGTCGAAATTCGCCAAGGCGTCCATCGCCTCCAGGTCACGCTTGGTGACCTCGAAACGGTGCCGTGCCTCCAGCGGCATGCCCTCCACGGTGTGTTCGATTTCCATCTCGTACACGCCGGTGTCCTTCACCTTCGAAAGCGGCAGGCGGCCGAAGAGGTTCTCCTTGCCCGGGCTGAGCCGCAGCGGCGAGCGATTGCCCTCCGGGTCGATCAGGACGGCCTTGGGACGGGCATCCAGGATCGGTCGACCCGTGGGGTCCTCGACCCCGGCGGTCACTTCGACGTACTCGGACCCGGCCTCCAGGCGCCGCAGGTCGTAGGTGGTCTTGTCGGTGGCGATCCAGATATTGCCCCGCGGAGAGCAGAGATACATCGCCACCTGCCGCCAGAAGCGTTTCTGCATCTCGGGGGTCTGCTCGTTCTTGGTCAGCACCCACCGCCAGGTGGTGTCCAGGGCGATCGCCAGCGCGCGACCCGAACCGTAATTCTGCTTCACGATCAGCGGCGAGCCGTCTTGGGTCTCGGCCAGCACCACCCCGGCCTGCTTGACGCCGTCCAGATCGTTGGCGCCGGGCAGGACGTCGAACTTCGCCCACGCCTCGGCGACGCTCTCGCCCTCGGTGCCCACCGTCATCAGGTCGGTTTCCTTGCCGGCCTCGGTGGGGACCACCTGGATGGGCTTGTCGATCTGCCCGCGGCTCTTGTCCAGTTCCACCGGCAGGACCTTGGCGATGGGGGTATCGGCCCAGCCGCCCTGCCCGAAGCTCTTGTATCCGCCCAGCATGGCAAAGCCCTTGCCCTTCTCGCTGACCAGTTCGCGCATAATCGCCAACTGGCGTTCTGTGAAGGCGTTGGCCGGAACGTCGCCCAGGATGATCGCGTGGTAGCGCATCCAGTCTTCCACGTTCTCGCCGGGAAGGTCGGCCGAGGGGGCCTGCCCGACGGGGTTGATGAGCGTCACCGGGTAGACCTGGATGCGCGCCGCCCCCTCCAATGCCTGGCGGATGAACTTCTTCTCGAAACGGAAGGTGCCCTCCACGTAGAGGATCCGCAGGTTGCGGTTGGTCACGCGGACCAGGCGGTCGTCGGTCATCTGCCCGGCCAATCCGTCCGGCTCCGGGCCGATCAGCTTCGCCGTCACCCGCAGGCGCTGAAAACCGGCCGAGAGGGGCACGTGCACAAACCGCAGCGGGATTGCCTCCTTCCCGGTGGCAACGGTGATCTTCTCGCGGGCGACCTCGGTCTCGCCGAAGCTGCAAACCACTTCGGCTTCCCGCCCTTCCAGGCCCATCGCCTCGATGGTGGCGGTGACCGGAAGGCGGTTGAAGACCTCGACCTCCTTGGGGGCCGACAGATCCCGCACGCTGAGGGTATGGGTCGAGCCGGTCACCCGGTCCCACCCCACGCCGACGGTGAAGATGGGCACGTTCTGGGAGCCCTTGATCTTGGCGAGCTTCTCCGGCGAGATGACGTCGACGGTGTTGTTGCATCCGTCCGAAAACAGCAGCACCGCCACCACGTCGCGCTTGTCGGCCGCGAACTGCTCCATGGCCTTGTTGGCCGAGTCGCCCAGGGCGGTGGCGGGCCCGTCGACGGCGACCATTCGCACCAGGTCCCTTCCGCCGGGGATCATGGGGTGCGTGGTCCGGGCGGTGGAGTCGAAAGTGAACAGGTGCAGCTCGACCTGCTCGGAGAGTTCCTCGAAGCGGTCCCACTGGTCGCCCAGCGCCTGGCGCAGGGCGGTAATGCGGGGTACGGGCGGCACGTCGGGCGTCTGTTCGGTGCGGCGGTACTCCAGCGGCATGTCCTTGCGGGCCATGGAGGCCGAGGTGTCCAGCCCCACCAGGGCGATGCCCTTGACCTCGATCTCGCGGATACTCTCGTCGGCCGGTCCGAGCGCCCAGAGGGAAAGGATGAGGATCACGCCGATGCGGGCCGCCAGCAGCGCCGCCTTGACCCACGGCCGAACCGGGGCGGTGGTGCGTGCGTATGCCCGCAGCGACCAGAAGACCGCACAGGCCCCGATCGCCAGAATCGCCCCTTCCGGGATCCACCACCACGTCAACAGCGCGAAGAAGCTGATCAGCGTCCCCCGCAGGAAAACGGCAACCAACCCCCAGCCGCTTCCGTGCTCGCCGGTGGCGGCCTTCATGGCAACGTACACCACGGTCGCCAGCGCAGCCAGCGGACCGGCCACCAAGGCCGCCAGCGCTACCAGCAGCGCCCGAGGTACGGAGTACCGGCGCAGCAACCCGGCAACCAATGCAATCGCCTCCCACGCCAAAGCGACGGCCGCTACGGTGACCAGCATGGTCGGCCAGGGCGGTGGGCTCAACACGAGATACGCCAGCGGAACCACCATGGAATGCACGTCCGTATCCTGTCGGTATCGCGAAGGGCCGGCCCGGTCCTCCGCGGAATTCCCTGACCGCCCAGCATACCCGATGCCCGCGACAGGATGCCACAGCTAAGCAATGCCCGCAGGAAAGTTTCGGTTTCCGGCTGCCGCGATGGCGCATGGAGGTGGATCCCCGAACGTCCCCGCAACCAGCCAAGTGCGCGATAGCATAAGGCCACAGGTACGAAACTATGGAAAAATCTGAAAAACCTCCGCAAAGTCCGATAGGTGCAAACACCTAATAGTACTCGTGTGGAGCGGAGCGCATTTGCGAGTGCATTTACGGGAACACGTAAGCAATTTGCGGCCTTTCCCCCCTATCCGGACATCGAAACATCTCCCGGCCAGAAATACCAAGACCCACAATTCCCCGATACATGACCACCCCCATGCCTTTGGGGATTCTCTCTCTGGGAGATTCCCGAGAATTGGGGCGATAGAGACACTGGACGACAGGCGATCGACCAGGGGGAAGCAGAATGGTCGGCTTGTTGCCGCGGGGGTTGTGCCCGGCTTCGGGGGAAGCCGGTTGTTTGGGGGTCGGCCTTGGGGGAGGCCGATTGATTGGGGGGAGACAGGCCTGTGGGTTTGTCCGACGTGGGGTGTCGTGATGTGTAGGGGGTAAGGCGGTGTACGTCGTTCCTGACGGGGCGGCCATGAACAGCCTTATGTGGGGGTAGCTGCGGTGCTGGGGTACCGTCTGCTATCCGATCCGGGGACGGGCGAGATGAACACTCGCTCGTCTCTTTTTTTTTATGGCCCTTGCCCGCCGCCGGGGAGCGCAATTGAAATGGGCGCTCGAACCGCCAGGTCCGAACGCCCATTGTGCATTTGAAGAAAGTTGGATGCCGCGATCAGTCTTCGGGCGGCTCACAGAACGATTTCAGGTGCGCCCGCAGTTCCTGCTGGGGCAGCGCCGGGTCCTCACTGCAGGAGGCGATCAGCCGCTGCAGCAGCCGAAACGCCGGCTGAGACATCTCGCGGAAATCCACGCCGATGCCGTCCTGCTCCACGCGGGCCACCACGCCGGTCGCCTCGATGGGTTCGGCGGGGCTGTCGGCATCGCGCAGGTAGAGGCGCACCTCGGCGTCGCGCGGAACCCGGCTGGGCGTACGCAGAAACGCCCCGTGCAGGCTCAGGTTCTCCACCTCGGCCTGGAAGACCTGCCCGGCCGCCTTGACAGTGGCGGGCCCGACGTATACGGCTCTCGAGAACTTTCGTCTTTCCACGAGTCACACTCCTGTAGGAAAACGGCAACCCCTCCTCTCATCGACCCGAAACCCCCACTCCTTCGGCAAGACAACGCAGAAATCGCACCGGTTCGCGGCTGGCACGCAGCTTGCTTCTTCTCTGGTGACCCGTTGCCGCAACGGTCAGAGCATCGCCCGGCCGACCGGACTACACTTACCGACATAAACCCGGACGCAAAAAGGACCTGGGACGGATAAGCCACCGTCTCCTGCCGTCTGGGGGCCCCGACAACAGTTGACCAAGGGCCGGGCAACGAGGCCAAAATTGTCATAGCCTCAGCACAACCAAACAAGAATGTCGCCTATGGCTGCCGATTCCAGCTCGCCGGACCGCACCCGTCACGAGAAGGAGCTGCGCGCCCTGCACTCCATCGCCGAGATTCTCACCACCCGAACCGGGCAGCGGGAGATGCTGCTGGAGATCGTGGACGTGCTCGACCAGGAACTGGGGCTGATTCGCGGGACGATCATGCTGTTGAGCCCGGACGGGACCGAGTTGACCATCGAGGCGACACGCTCCCACCACGTGGGCGAGGATGGGCCCATGAGCTACCAGGCCGGCGAGGGCATCACCGGCGAGGTGGTCAGCACCGGACGGTCGGCCGTGGTTCCGAGGGTTTCCGAGGAGCCCCGCTTCCAGGACCGCATCCACCGTCGGCGGGCGGGGGCGGGCGATCACGATCTGAGTTTCGTCTGCGTGCCGATCATGCTGGGCAGGGAGGTAGTGGGCACGCTGTCGGTGGACGTACCCCACGAGATGAACGCCGAACTCTCCGAGGCCGAGCGGGTCCTGAACATCGTTTCGAGTATGATCGCCAACGACGTCAAGAGCCGCCGGCTCGCCAAGGCCGAGCGGGACGCTTTGGAGGCCGAGAATTTCCGCCTGCAGAGCGCCTTGGAGGAGCGGTTTCACCCCGAGAACATCGTGGGCAATTCCAAGGCGATGCGAGAGGTCTACACGAAGATACGCCAGGTGAGCGGCTCGGACGCCACGGTCGTGGTCCGCGGCGAGTCGGGCACTGGAAAGGAGTTGGTTGCCGCGGCGGTTCACTACTCCAGTCCACGGGCGCGCAAGGCGTTCGCAAAGGTCAACTGCGCGGCCCTGAACGAGAATCTGCTGGAGAGCGAGTTGTTCGGACACGAGAAGGGCGCGTTCACCGGTGCCGTCTACCAGCGGAAGGGACGGCTGGAGGAGGCCGACGGGGGCACGCTGTTTCTCGACGAGATCGGCGACTTCACCCCGGCCCTGCAGGTGAAGCTGCTGCGGGTGCTGCAGGAGCGGGAATTCGAGCGGGTCGGTTCCAACCGCACCCAGAAGGTCAACGTGCGGGTCATCGCGGCGACCAACCGCGATCTGGAGGCGCTGCAGCGCGAGGGCGTGTTCCGCCCGGACCTTTACTACCGCATCAACGTGTTCCCGATCTTCCTGCCGCCTCTCCGCGACCGCAAGGACGACATCCTGCTGCTGGCAAACTTCTTCTGCGAGAAGTACGGTGCGAAGATGAACAAGGAGATCCGCCGCATCTCCACCACGGCCATCAACATGATGATGACCTACCATTGGCCCGGCAACGTGCGGGAGTTGGAAAACTGCATCGAGCACGCGGTGCTGCTGAGCACCGACGGGGTCATCCATGCCCACAACCTGCCGCCCACGCTGCAGACCCCCGGCGTCAGCGACGACACCCAGGCGATCGGCTCGCTGAAGTCCCGCACGCGGGTGCTGGAGCGGGACATGATCGTCGACGCCCTCAAACGCACCGGCGGGAACATGTCGGCGGCCGCCCGGCTGCTGGGCATAACCCCGAGGATGGTCCGTTACAAGCTCAAGAAACTCAACATCGACTACCAGAAGTTCTTCAAGAAGCAGTCGTGAGGGCATCGGCCGGGGATTTGGCCTTGCTTTGGCGCGATTCATTCCGATAATGGGGGTACAATAGGTAAGATCATGATCCGTATCAGCGACAACGCGAGCCTGCTGCTACTCCACGGGCTTTTGCTGCGCTGACGGATCGCGGAACACCGGTGCCACCCCACGCCCCGCGGTCCTTCCAGGATGCGGGGCGTTTTGCGTTACCGGGCAAGCCAGGACAAGGAAACCCATGTCGGGTAGGATCGCAATAATCTGTCGCCGTCTGCTGCTAACCGGGCCCGCCGCTTGCTGAGAAGGCAGGCGAGCGGGCCGTACCGACGTGCCGCCGGGCTTGCGGAAGCCGGCGGAAGCAACGACCTTACAGACAGACCACGCCACAAAGGAGACAAGCGTGTCAACCACATACAACGTACCGAAGTACCTGCCCCCCCAGCCGATCGATCTGCCCGACCGTCAGTGGCCCACCCGGCAGATCACCGATTCCCCGGTCTGGTGTTCGGTGGACCTGCGCGACGGCAACCAGGCCCTGCCCAACCCCCTCGGGCCCGACCAGAAACTCGCCTACTTCCAGATGCTCTGCCGCATCGGCTTCAAACACATCGAGGTGGCGTTTCCCTCGGCCTCCCAGGACGACTTCAACTTCACCCGGCGCCTCATCGAGGAAGAGCAGATCCCCCGCGACGTGTTCATCATGGGGCTCACCCAGTGCCGTCCTCACCTGATCGACCGCACCTTCGAGGCGTTCGAGGGCATCCCCAGGGGGATCGTGCACGCCTACGTCGCCGCCAGCGACCTGCACATGAACCAGGTGCTCAACCTCTCGCGCCGCGAGACGATGGACATGGCCGTCCGTGCCGCCCGGCAGATCCGCGACCTCGCCGCCGCCCGGCCCGACAGCGACATCCGCTTCGAGTTCTCGCCCGAGGAATTCACCGACACCGACCAGCAGTTCGCGCTGGAACTCTGCGAAGCGGTCTTCGAGGAATGGGGACGGGCCACCGAGGACAAGCCCCTCATCCTGAACCTGCCGGCGACCGTCGAACGACGCCCGCCCAACCAGTACGCCGACATGATCGAATGGTTCGGCCGTCGGTTCTCGCAGCGCGACAAGGTGCTGATCTCCGTGCACGGGCACAACGACCAGGGCATGGCCGTGGCCGCGACCGAGCTTTCGCTGCTGGCCGGGGCCGACCGCGTGGAA
>JBKHHV010000335.1:0-3457 GCA_046539005.1 Phycisphaerae bacterium | reverse complement strand
CCCCCCAGCCGGCTTTCCACCCGCTGCAGGGTCTGCATCAGGGTGGACAGCCCCTGCAGGGCCAGGAAGTCGCTGCTCACCGGCACCAGCAGGTCATCGGCGGCCAGCAGGCCGTTCATCACCAGCAGGCCGGAGGAGGGCGGGCAGTCGATCACCACCCAGTCGGCCACGTCGGTCATGGCGTCGATGGCCTGCTTGAGCCGCCAGCCGCGCTCCGGGCCGCCGGTGCTCTGCTGCTCCACCTGCATCAGCCGCCGGCCTGCGGTCAGCAGCTGCAACCGTTCGCGGGCCGGCCGCATCAGATCCTCCGGCCCGGTGCCATCGAGCAGCACGCCGTCCATGCCGGGGCGGTCGCTGTCCGCTCCCAGGCTCGCCCCCAGGTGGCCCTGCGGGTCCAGGTCCATGGCCAGGACCCGCTCCCCGGTAAGGGCCAGGCCGTGGGCCACGGCCGCGGCGGTGGTGGTCTTGCCCACCCCGCCCTTCTGGTTGAGCACCGAGAGCACGCGCATGATTCAGGCTTCTTCCGTATCCAGTTCTTCCTCACCGAGGAGCCGATCCACGTCGAGGACGATGATCATCTTCTCGTCCATGGGGGCCAGGCCGCGGATGAAATCGGTGCGGATGATGCTGCCGAACTCCGGCGGCGGGCGGAGCTCGTCCTCCGGGATCCCGTAGACCTCCGACAGGGCGTCCACCACCAGCCCGGAATCGTCGGCCAGGCACCACTTGCCGGTGTGGAGGGCGTACCAGGTTGCCTTGTCGCGTGCGTTCTCGCCGAAGGTGTCTCCGGTTTCCTCGGGCTCTTCGACGGGGGGCAGGTCCTTAAGGCCAAGGATGAATACGTTCAGGTCGGCCAGTACCTGTCGAATCTCCCGTAGTTTGCCGGGGTTGCCCGTTGCCACCACGATCGATCTCGCCACGATCGGTTCCTTTCTGGTCGGGGATACGTACGACGTAGGTTTTGGCGACGACCTTCTCGGCGGTCATGGTCCGCGCGTCGGGCACGGTGACCACCTGGGTCCACCCGTTGACGATCAGTTCCTTGTACTTCCGCATGATCGCTTCGATGCGTGGGTCGGAGATCTCCGGGCGCTTCTTGCCGCCCTCGACAACCATCCGCACCGAGTCTTCGGGAAACGCCCCGATGGTGACCGTGGAACGCGACTGTCCGTGATGCACGTAGGCTTCCTGGTTCTCCTTCTCGCGGAGATGCTTGCAGTACACGTCGGCCGCCCATCGCCGGCGGGAGAAGCTCTCGGTCGCGGTCCGGTAGTTGTAGAAGACCGCCACGCACACCGTGTACTCGCCGGGGGCCTTGGAGAGGTCCCACTGGGGGAACATCGGCTTGTAGTCCTGCCCGGGCAGTTTGACGACAATCGCCCGCTCGAACGGCTTGCCGCCTTCCTCGAAGCGGAACTTGCGGACGTCGTCGAGATCGCGGCTGGCGGCCGCCGCCGACGGATACGAGCCCTTCAGCAGCTTGCTGACTCCCGATTCGTGAATGACCTGCAGGTCGTTCCATCCGGCTTGGTCGGCCGTGTCCGCCTTGGCTCGGCGGGCGTCCTGGTAATGGTTGGGCTGGCTGGAGACATACAGCAGGATCGCCCACCGCTCCCCGGTCTCCGGCAGGTCGCCGTGGTCGCCGTCGAGGCTGAACATCTTGTCGCCGCCGGGCTGGTCGCCGCACCCCGCAGCCATCAGCAGGGCGGTTGCCAGTACCCAGACCCATGCACGCGCCGCGTACTTCATGGCAGTGCTCCTCGTATGATTTTCCTCTGGATCGTCATCAGTTTCCGGATGCCCTTTTCGGCCAGATCGAGCATCGCGTCGAGTTCGTCGCGTCCGAAGGCCCGGCCTTCGGCGGTGCCCTGCAACTCCACGAACTTTCCGCCCGGGAGCATTGCCACGTTCATGTCCACCTCGGCGGTGGAGTCCTCCCGGTAGTCCAGATCCAGGATCGGGCCGTTCTCGCCGAGGCCGACCGAGACGGCCGCCACCGGACCCGTCAGCGCCCCGCGGGCAAACAACTGATCCCGCTCGGCCTGCTTTGCCGCCAGTGCCAGCGCTACATACGCCCCGGTGACCGAGGTGGTTCGCGTGCCCCCGTCGGCCTGCAGCACGTCGCAGTCGAGGTGGACGGTATTCTCGCCCAGGCGGTCCATGCGGACCACGTTTCGCACCACGCGCCCGATGAGCCTCTGGATCTCCACCCCACGGCTGTCCGGCTTGCCGACGGGTCTCCGCTTGCGCTGCCCGGTGGAAGCCGGGAGCATGCCGTACTCGGCCGTGACCCAGCCCAGCCCGCTGCCCTCGCGCCACCTGGGCACGCCGGGGGTGATGCTGGCGGTGCAGATGACCCGGGTGTCGCCCATTTCCATTAGGCAGGAACCGGCCGCGCTGCGCACGAAATGCGGGGTAATGTTCACGTCTCGAAGCTGGTTGGCCCGTCGGCCGTCGTGTCGTTTGGTTGCCATCCGGAGCATTGTAACCGCTGGGAGGGCGCCGGCCAAGACAAGCTGCCCCGCGGGAGGATTCCGGCGTTGCCGGAGGGGGGTCAGTCGGTGTCGGCTCCGGTTTCGCGATGGATCCGCCCCAGGACCGCAAACCCGCCGGCCGCAAGCATCTGGATGCAACCGGCGGCGAGGACCACGTAGGGCCCCAGCGGGGTGTTGTAGTATAGCCAGACGCCCAGGAAAGGCATGGTGATTCCGCGAAGTCCCTGGAGGGTCATGTGCAGGCCCATGTAGGTCTGGCTTTCCCCGGGCGGGGCGAATCGCGTGTGGGCGATGCCGAAGGCGAACCCGCCGATCGACCGCCCCAGCCCCTGTACGCCGAAGCCAAGCAGGATGAGCCCGAACGAACCGTACACCAGCCCGGCGAAGAGGACCAGTCGGCCGCCCGCCCACAGCGCCGCGCCGGCCGCCCGGTACATGCTGATCCCGATACGGTCGAACATGCGTCCGAACACCGGGGCCATGCACAGCGCGACGGTAAACGGCACCAGCGTCTGTGCCAGAGACGCCTTGGAGTAGCTGTAGCCCAGGTCGCTCTTGAACACGATCGGCCAGACGGAGTTGATCATCAGCACCATGCTGCCGGAGACCATCTGGATGATCATGAATCGACCGTAGCGTTTGTCGCGGTAGAACAGCTTGAAGCCGGCGAAGATCGGCAGCGATTCATTGCGGGCGTGGTGGTCGCGCAGCATGTTCCGTTCGCGGCGGACGCGGATGCGCGAGAACAACCACGCACTGACCGCCATCGAGACCCCCGCCAGCGGATACAGCACCCGGTAGGCCCACGGCCAGAGGTCCAGCGCCCCGCTCGCCAGTTGCACCGACACCAGCAGCAGCGCCAGGTTGGTCATGTGGAAGCGGCTGTAGATGCGTCCGCGGACGGCGTCGGGATAGTTCGCGTGCCGTACCGAGATGGTGGTATTGAGGTTGACCGCCAGCAC
>JBKHHV010000082.1:0-13874 GCA_046539005.1 Phycisphaerae bacterium | reverse complement strand
GGGGATGTGCTGGGTCAGTTCGGCGAGGAAGTCGAGGGGATCGAAGACCTGGTAGTTGCGGGCGACGCCGCCGAACAGGTCATCGGCGGCGGGATCGGGGAAGCGATGGGGCCGATGCTTCTCGGCGTGGTAGATGACTTGGCCGGTTTTGGTGATTCGCAGCAGGCGGGTGAGGCTGAACGGGGAGCGGGCCATATACTGGGCGAGGCGTTCGAGGCCGTCGCGGTCGCCGGCGGGGATGCGCACGAAGCGATCGACACTGAAGCCGGAGTGCCGCCAGGAGCGGATCTGGCTGACCACGGTGTGATCGATGCGACCGGCATCGAGCAGCAGGCGGAAGACATTGTCCTCCCAGATGCGGCGGAACGGTGCGTCGGTGAGGTTGACGGGAATGGGGTGGAAGCAGCCGTCGGGGGTGAATGCGCCGTCGGTGACCAGGCCGTGGATGTGGGGGTGGAAGTGCATGAGGGAGCCAAAGGTCTGGATGGCCAGGACGCCGCCAGGCACGGCATCTTCGCCGAGGAGGGCGCGGCAGGTCTGGAGGATGGATTGCCAGGCGAGGGCGGGCAGTTGCTGGAGCAGGTCGCGGTGGTAGCGGAAGAAGATGCGCAGGCGTTTGGGGACGGTCCAGACAAACTGGCGATGCGGGACGTTGAGGCAGACATCGTCGGCAACGTGCATGCCGAAAAGGAGCGTGCGTTTCTGTGAGCAGCTCGGGCAGATGCAGCGCTGCTTGCAGGAGAAGGCGACGAAGAACTCGTGACGGCAGTCGGGGCAGCGGACGCGGGCGAAGCCGTGCTGGAGGTCGCCGCACTTGAGGAAATAGCGGACGGCCTTGTCGTAGACCGGCCGCCAGTGGCCGAACTTGCGGGCGTAGCGCTCGGCGTAGACGGCGTGGAAGGTGTCGAAGTGTTCGCGGACGAGGCGGTGGAAGTCGGATTCGAGGGGCTGGCGCGGGCGGTAGACGGTAGCGGACTTGGCGGTGACGCAGGGCAAGGAGGGCCCCTTCGGCGATGGGGTTGACGCCTCCTTGCGCGGAAGTCGTACGCGTTCTGTTAGGTATAGAGTAACAGGAGAAGCCCATCTGCAAAAGAATCAGAAGAAAGGTTGGCACCGGTGACACCGCGCACGCCGCTTCCGGCGCTCGCCCGGCCTCGTGTGCTCGTTGCAGTGCCAAGCAGTGCCATTGCAGTGCCAAGAGGCGCTCACATCGCGCTCACATGACGGTTTTTTGGCACTGCAAACGTCACAGTGACGGGGTTGTGGTCCCGTTGCATGCAGGCGAAGTCGGGTGCAACTCGCACCTACCCCGATTCGGCGTAAGTGCCTGTAATGAAGGAGGTTGTCTCTCACGTGACGGGGTGCGACCCCGTCACGCGATTCAGAGACTTTGAGACGATCTCGGCCCTCAAAACGGCGTTTTCGGGGGCTACCCCGTCACGTGGTTTGGCCTCACGGCGTGGCTGCGAAGTCGCGAAACCCCTTTGTTTATTGGCCAAAACGAACAAAGCCCGCTGCCGGTGGGCAACGGGCCTTGTTTGGGCCAGAGACGAGTCGCGAGGACTCGTCGAATGGAGGCGGCGGGAATCGAACCCGCGTCCCGTGACGTTTCAGTGACGGCTTCTACGTGCATAGTCGGTTGATTGGGTCTCGCCGATCGGACTCGAACCGACACGATTCCTCACGGCCAGGATGACCGAAGTCCCCACGAGGTAACCATCCGACTCCTCGCGAGCAAGCCCGCTGTTTGTCGTCGGGGCCGGCCCACGGGCAAAGCCAACCACGACGGGATGCGTTATTTACGCAGCCATGCGATAGGTGTTGTTATTGGCACCTAAAAGGTTTTCCAAGGTGTTTTACCAGGCCTCCTTGGAACCTGGGCACGCCACCGGCACATCAACCCGTCCGGTCGAATCCAAATCGCCCCCGGATTGAATGCGGTGCAACTGTCTCTATTACGTATCGTACCACACACCGGTTCACTTTTCATCCTTCCATGGCAAATCCTCGGCGAGGGCATTTCCCGGCCGGCCCCGCGGGAGAGCCAGCCGTTTCCTGTTGTTCCTGACGGGGCAAGGGACGTTCTGGCTTCCGGCGGAGCAGGTGGCCAGGGGGCCGGGTCATTCTTCCACGCTCTGCCCGCCGGCGGGGATGGCGCCGATCACGGACCAGTCGTCCACATCACCCGCGAAGATAGCCTGGACCTGCGCCAGCGTGAGCGATTCCAGTTTTTTGGCCGGGTTGACGACAATCCCCACCGCCTTGCCGGCGATCCTATGCTCTTCCGGCCCGCCGCCGGTCGGCTTGCCCTTCTCATCCACACCCAACGCCAGCCACTTCTCCCCATGAATCTCCATCGCCCGACCACTCGGCCGCCCGCCAAGACCCAAAAGCTCCCGCAATGACATCCCCTCGCCATTGACAAACGCACCAACCGAAGCCACGTCGGATCTCACGGCAGCATAGGAAAGTTCGCGATGACATACCCGGTCGCAAGAGCATGAAAGGTCAGACGGCCATCGGTAACCCCCCAACATCCTTAGCTAGCTATGGGGCCCGATTTCATTGACTCAAAGGGGTTGATGGGCCTTCTCGGGCGATGTCCGATCTGTCGGCGATGTGGGCGACGGTATGGTCAATGCACCCCTACAACAGATGGGGGAATCCCCCATTCGATCTGGAGAGCCTCCTGAGCTTACATACCGATTTTGCCCCGATTGATGTATCTCCATTCTGTGCCAACAATAGTGGTAACAAATGTGAGATGCAGGAACGTCCTGCGTTCGCCGCTTTGGATGGACACGGAAAGGATGAGCACAGTGCACACGTCGCGCAATCGCAACTCGGATCAGGAATCCGGTCTCTATGAAATCGAGCCCCGTCCCTGGTGGGCTCAAAGCGCTGAGGAACTGCTGGAGGAAGAATCGATTGATTACGTCTATCATCCCACCTTCTCGCTGCCGGTGACAGAGCAGCATCTGTGGGGCGAGGATGCCGAGAAGATCGACGTACCCCGCTTTGGCCTGCTGCCCGAGGTCGGTGAACAGGACCCCCGCAAGACACGCGGCAAAGCCCTGCTGACCACAAAGCAGGAGAAGGCCCTGTTTCTCCGCTACAACTACGCGAAATATCGGCTGGAACGGCTGTTCAGGCAGCGCGCCAAGAAGAGGCGCTCCCTCAACCGCAAACAGGCGCTGAAATGGGCTCGGCGGGCCATGGAGACCCGCGAGAGCCTGGTGCATGCCAACCTGCCACTGGTGCCCACGATGGCACGCCGCATGAGCATCCCCGGGGTCGAGTTCACCGAACTGGTCTCCGAAGGGTACATGGCCGTGCTCCGCTGCGTAGAGAAGTTCGACATCGGCCGTGGGTTCAAGTTCTCCACCTACGCCTGCCGGTCGATCCTGTCCAGCTTCTATCGCCTGGGCAGCAAGGCCAAGACGCGCCGCAAACACATCCCCGCCTACTTCGACGTGCGGATGGAAAAGAGCGACTTCGCCGACCAGCGCCACACCACGCAGCGATCTTTCGCAACCGAGGCCGTGAGGCGCGTGCTGTCCCGCAATCTTGCCGACCTGACGGATATCGAGGCGCGGATCATCCGCGAGCGGTTCCCCGCCATTCCCGGCAAGAAGCCCCTGACCCTCGCCCAGGTGGGCGAAGAGGTGGGCCTGTCCAACGAACGGGTTCGCCAGATCGAGAAGGCCTCCCTGTCGAAGCTTCGGATCGCCATCGAGAACGAAATTGCGGGCTAACGGCCGTCAGCGGCAGAAGTACGAGTGAAATGTATGAGTAGTCTTACGCGAGATCTGCTGCGCGGGGTCAACGAGGCGCTGGACGAACACAACCTCTCCTCCTTGGAGCGCACCCACATTCCGCGATTGGACGTACCCGACCGGATCGAACCCGGCAAGCCGGTACGAGTGGGAGTTCTCGTGGACAGTAACGGCACGAGCTCGCCCCGGCGAGGGCATTTCATCCATTCGCTGGAACTCTATGCCGACAGGACTGAACTGGCGAGGGTGGATTTCCTGCCAGGCCACAGCATTCCGACCGTCGAGCTGACCGTCCTTCTGCCGCCGGGTGCGGGAGAACTCAGCGCAGTTGCACACTGCACCATGCACGGTAGCTGGATAGGTCGCGTGAAGCTGCAGTACTCCGACGACTGATTCCCTCCCGAAGGAAAGATTCGAAACGAGGGCTCCCATGCGATACCCTGTGGAGCCCTCTTTTCAAGGACCTGCAATGGCTGCCTCGGACAAGACACCGGACCGCTACGAGAAACTCGCGGCGATGTTGCGCGAAGCACGGACGATGCTCATTGTCATGCAGGACCACCCCGATCCCGACGCGATCGGAGCGGCGATGGGCCTGCGGGCGGTCGCCCACAAGTCAACAAGGTCCAGTGTTCCCTCGTCCATGGCGGCACCGTAGGCCGCGGCGAGAACCGTGCCCTCGTGCAGTACCTCGACCTGAACCTTCGTCCGATCAAGGACGTCGACCCTCGCGATTTCAGCATCGTCGCCATGGTCGACTCTCAGCCGCGCAGCGGCAACGCCTCGCTCCCCAACGATTTCGTGCCCCACGTGGTCATCGACCACCACCCCATACGCAACAACACCCGCAAGTCCGCGTTTACCGACATCCGCAGCCGGTACGGTGCCACCGCCACCATCCTGTGGGAGTATCTCGAACACGCCGGAATCACGCCGGAAATGCCGGTAGCGACGGCCTTGCTGTACGGCATCCGCTCCGACACGCAGGACCTCGGGCGCGAAGCCACCCAGGCCGACATCGATGCCGCCGAGAAGCTCCACTCGCTGGCGAACAAGCGCATACTCGGGCAGATTCAGCGGGGCCGGGTTCCGGGAGACTACTTCCAGATGCTCGTGGACGCACTGCGCGAGGCGGTCATCTACCCCAACGCCATCATCGCCTCGCTGGGCGAACTGCACAACGCCGACATGCTGGGTGAAGCGGCCGACCTGTTCCTTCGGCACGAACTGGTGGGCTGGACGATGGCGTACGGCTTCTACAAGAACAAGGCACTGGTGTCGGTACGGACCATTGACGGCGGCCTGCGTGCCGAAGATGTTGTCAAGAAGATCATTTCCCGCATCGGGACCGGGGGCGGCCACGCGACGTCCGCCGGCGGGCAGGTACCGCTGAAGAAGAAGACCGCTACCTACCGGAAGGAACTGGAAAAGAAGTTCCGCGACCGGTTCCTTCGCAGCATCGGCAGCGACAACAAAAAGGGCGTCCGCCTGGTCAAAGGCTAGGGCTGTGTCCGGCGAAGACAGCACGCTCCAAGCCCCGGATTGGATCTGACAGACACTCTGGAAGTCGTCGCCTGCGAAGCCTCGCAACTCGTCCCCCCTGCTGCGGGTTCACACGTGCTGGTGTATCGGCCGGGCGGTGCGGATGACGTGACGCATGTCGTCCTCGGAGGGCGCCTTCGACAGCCGCATCGACTCGGAAACCGCACACAGCTTCTTCGACTGCCCGACCCCCGCGGCCGCGTATACGTGCCCGTCCTTGACGTACAGCGCCACGAACTTCCGGTCCTCGATACTGCCCTCCACGCGAATGTCGTCCCAGTCCTCGATGTATCCGACGTAGTTGAGAATGACCTTGTGCTGGCTGGTCCAGAAGAACGGCGTGCCCTCGTAGGTCAGCGACTGGCCAAGCATGTTCCTGGCCGCCAGTTGTCCCAGTTCCTGGGCGAGCCGCCAGTGCTCGATGCGGATCGGCGTACCGGTCCGCCAGTCCAGGAACCTCGCGATATCGCCGGCCGCGAAGACGCCGTCGGCCACCTGCAGGTGTTCATCCACCGGCAGGCTGCCGTCCTGGTTGATCTCCACGCCCTTGACGAAATCGGTCCTCGGCCGAACGCCGATGCCGACAATCACCATGTCGCAGTCGATGCTCCGGCCGCCCTGCAGCACGGCCCGCCGGACGCCCTCCTGGTCGCCCTCGAACCGCTGGATCTTCTCGCCCATCCGGAACTTCGTACCTTCCTGTTCGTGGACCGACTGGTACATTTTGCCGATCTTCTCGCCCAGCACCCCCTCGAACGGTACCTTCTCCGGGGCGACCACGGTCACCTCGATTCCCCGCTGAGCCAGCGAAGCGGCGGTTTCCATGCCGATGAAGCTGGCGCCCACCACCACCGCCCTTTTGCTGCGGGAGGCACGCTGGCGGATCTGCTCGCAGTCACGGAAGCTCCGCAGCAGGAACACGTTGGGCAGGTCGGAACCGTCCACCTCCAGCGTGCGGGGCTCCGAGCCGCTTGCCAGCAGGATCGCGTCGGCCCGCATGTCCGAGCCACCGGCACAGACGATCCGCCGGTTGGGTACGTCCACCTCGCTGACCTTCTCTCCCAGCAGCAGCTTGATGCCGTAGTGCTCGTAGAAGTCCATGTTCCGCAGCATCGGGCTGGAGGCATCCTCCTTGGCCAGGTACCGCTTGCTGAGTTCGGTGCGATCATACGGTGGGTCTTCGTCCTGGGTCAGGATGGTGATGTTGCCCTGGAACCCCTCCTGCCGCAGCGTCTCGGCGGCCGTGATCCCCGCCGCCCCGGAGCCGATGATTACGAAGGTCCGTCCGCTGCGCAGTCGGTCGGCCGGGAACACCGTCGCCTTGTATTCGCCCTCGATGTGCTCCTTGCGCGCGTCTTCTTCGGTGGCCGGGCGGCTCATGCGGGGCGTCCTGGCGGTGGAGACCTCCTTGGGTACGTGCACCACCACGTTGCCCTCCACGATCTCCACGTGATACTCCTCCAGGTCGTCCAGGGTCGGGGGGTCGATCAACCGTCCGCTGCGGGCATCGAAAACAGACTGGTGCCACGGACAAAGCAGCCGATGCCCGTCCAGCAGGCCCTTCTCCAGGGGTGCGCCGTGATGGGGGCAGTCGGGGCCGTAGGCGTGAATGCTTCCGCCGACGTTCACCAGCAGCAACTCCTGGTCGCCCACGCTGATCCGCTTCATCTCCCCTTCCTTGATCTCATTGGCCTTGGCAACGACTTGCTTGATCTTCATGGTGTTCTCTCCGCTTCTTTCTCTCATTGTCTGTTGTCTACTCTCTGTCGGTGCTGCTATCGGCCGCCAGTTCGGCGACGGGGTTGCGGTCGGCTCCCTTGCTCACGCCGGCCTCGGAGGGGTTCTCGTCCTCCAGTTCCAGCTTCAGTGCCAGCAGGCCCATCAGATCCTTGAGCGACACGATGCCCTTGACCGTGCTGTCCTCGACGACCACGTACCGCGACTTGCCCTTGCTGCTCATTTGTGTCAGCACGTCCATCGCGTCCTCCTCGGGTCCGATGGTGTTCTCGTCGCTGCAGGAATCCGCCACGTCGCCGACGGTCTGCTCAGACCACTTCTCGCGGGGCACCTGCCGAATGTCACGGGTGGTCACGCATCCGACCAGGCGGCCGTCCTTCACGACCGGGTAGAGCTTGTGGTGGTAATGATAGACGTACTCGTCGACCAGCCGGTCGATCGTCACGTCCTGCGTAACGGTTACCGGGTCGGGGTTCATGAACCGTTTGACGGGCTCACCTTTAAGCATCTGGCGCACCAGCACCTGCTGATAGCCCTGCTTGGCGGCCGCCCGGATGAACATACCGATCAGGATCCACCACAGCCCGCCCAGCGGGTTCATTGAAAGCAGGTTGAGGATCCCGATTCCGATCAGCACCAGCCCGAATCCCCCGCCCACGCGGGAAGCAGTGCGGGTGGCTTTGCGGAGATTGCCCTTGAAGTGCCAGAGGATCGACCGCAACACTCGCCCGCCGTCCAGCGGGAAGCCCGGGATCAGGTTGAATATCACCAGGATGATATTGATCACGCCGATCCATCGCGTCACGCCGGTGACCTGGTCGGGCCAGTTGAGCGAATAACCCAGGAACGTCAACCCCAGGAACATCCCCGCCACGAACACGCTGGCGAGCGGGCCGGCCACGGCCATCCAGAACTCGGCCTTGGGACTGGGAGGCTGGTCCTTCATCTCGGCGACGCCGCCGAACAGGAAGAGCGTGATGCCCTCCATCGGCATGCCGTACCGCCGGGCGATCAGCGAATGCCACATCTCATGGAACACGATCGACGCGAACAAGCCCAAGGCGGCCGCCAGCCCCATAACCCAGTGCGTCCAGCGCGGCAGGTCGGGAAATGTCTGCGGAAAGACCCCCCCGGCAAGCGTCCAGACCACCAGCACGAGGATAATCAGCCAACTCAGATCGATACTGACGCGGAAACCGAAAATCGTGAAGAGCTTGATACTGCGTCCGAACATACGTTTTTCCTTTCGAGGCTTCAGCAGAAGGCATGGGGGCGTAGAGAAACCCGCCCATTGCGTCAGGTTCATTGTATCCACCTGTCGCGGGACGGACGCGAATGCCGGCCGGCAGCGGAGAAGAACCGATTCCCGCTTGGGGGGATATCCCATTGCCCCTGGGGCCGATTCCAACGTGGCAACGGAAAGTTTCCCCCATTGGGACTCGTCAACAGAGCCATCTACCATGAACTGAAAGAGGGGGCCGGGAATACCGATATCCGCGCTGTCGGGGTCTCTTATGCCGCCCGATCCGGGCTGGAAAGGACATTGTCATGCTTCGCAGTCTCAATGAGATACTCGAATACAGGCTTCAGGCGACCGACGACAAGATCGGCCGCGTGAAGGATTTCTTCTTTGATGATCATTCGTGGGTTGTCCGCTACCTCGTGGCCGACACCGGTACCTGGCTTCGCGGCCGCATGGTGCTCATCTCGCCGGAGTCCTTCCAGGAACCGAACTGGAGCGAGCATACCGTACCGGTCAACCTGACCACTCAGCAGATCGAACGCAGCCCGTCGGTCGCGTCCGATCAGCCGGTATCCCGCCAGAAGGAGATCGAGGTCACCGGTTACTACCGTTGGCCGATGTACTGGACACACCTTGGCGTACCGGCCGTGGGCGCGATGCCCGTGGGCGTGGCTCCCCGCGGTGCGAAGGACGCCCGCAAGGTCTCCCAGACCCCGCAGGTGGAAACCGCCGTCGCCCGGGGCGAGCCGACGCTGCGCAGCTTCGAAGAGGTGAGCGGGTACCACATCCAGGCCGTCGACGACGAGATCGGCCACGTGGAAGACCTGGTCGCCGATACCGACGGATGGCGAATCCGCTACCTCGTGGTGGACACCCGCAACTGGCTGCCCGGCAAGAAGGTCCTCGTCGCCCCCGACTGGATCCGCGACATCAGTTGGGACGCCAACCAGGTAAAGGTGGACCTGACCCGCGAGAAGATCAAGGACGCTCCGGAGTTCGACCCATCCTCTCCCGTCAACCGCGAGTACGAGGCAAGGTTGTATGACTACTACGGAGCCCCCCGCTACTGGGAGGACGGGCAGAACGCCTGACCCCCTTATCTGAATCTGCAGCAATCACAACCTGAGAATGAGAAAGGAGCTTCACCCATGGACCGCAAACTCACATTCGTAATCTCATTCGCTGTAACCTTGACCGTATTGGCTGTGGGACTGCCGGTCGCCCAGGGCGCCCCTGCACGGGAAATGAGCGACAAGAGCATCACCGACGCCGTCGAAGACCAGTTTTTGTTCGACTGGTCGGTGCCCTACAACGAGATCGATGTCCGCACCAACGAAGGCATCGTGACGCTCACGGGTACCGTCGGCAACCTGTTGGCCAAGGACCGCGCCGCCCGCATCGCCGAAACGATCAAGGGCGTGCGGTCGGTGATCAATCGCATCCAGGTCGAGCCGGCCGAGGATCGCTCGGATAAGGACATCCGCGACGACGTCATCGCCGCGCTGGCGTACGACCCGGCCGCCGATTCCTACGAACTGGACGTGAAGGTCGAGGACAATGTCGTGACGCTGTCCGGCAAGGTGCAGTCCTGGCAGGAGAAGCAGTTGGCGAGGAAGGTCGCCAAGGGCGTCAACGGCGTCACCGGGCTCAAGGACGCGATCAACGTCAACTACAAGACCGACCGCCCCGACCCCGAGATCCAGGCCGATATCGAGCAGGCCCTCAAGTGGGACACGCTGGTCGATCACGGACTGATCACCGTGAACGTCGACGACGGAAAGGTGAAGCTGTCCGGTACGGTAGGCTCATCCGCCGAGAAACGCCAGGCCCGCCACAACGCCTGGGTCGCCGGCGTGACCGACGTGACCGCCGAAGCCCTGACCGTTCGCGAATGGGCCGAGGATGAAGACATTCGCAAGACGCGCTTCGCGATCAAGTCTCCCGACCAGATCGAGGAAGCGATCAAGGACGCCCTGCTGTACGACCCCCGTGCGTTCAGCTTCAACATCCAGCCCGATGTCGCCGGAAGCGTGGTTACCCTCCGCGGCAAGGTGGACAACATGCTCGCCAAGGAAGCCGCCGCCCAGGTGGCCCGCAACACGGTGGGCGTGAACACCGTCATCAATCGCATCAAGATCCGTTCCGATAAGGACATGAGCGATAGCGAGATCGCCGCCAACGTCCGCAAGGCACTGAAGCGCGACCCGTACGTCGACCGCTACGAGATTACAACGGCCGTCGTCAACGGAACCGCTTACCTCTACGGGACCGTCGATACCTTCTTCGAGAAGGGGCAGGCCTACCAGGCTGCGGCTGCCGCCGACGGTGTAGCCGCCGTACGCAGCAACCTGGACGTCGAGTACACCGACCGTCCGCTGGCGTACGACCCCTATGTGTACGACTACTACCCCTACGACTACGACTGGTACGACTATGAGCCGTTCCACACGTTCCGGAGCGACTCGGCCATCAAGGAAGAGATCAGCGACGAGCTGTGGTGGAGTCCGTTCGTGGATTCCGACCAGGTGAAGGTCTCCGTCGACAACGGTGTTGCGACGCTGACCGGGAAGGTCGATTCGTGGTCCGAACTCGAGGCCGCCCGCCAGAATGCTTACGAAGGTGGCGCGACCTGGGTCATCAATAAGCTGGACGTGAAGGACCAGAAGTAACGCAGCGCGACGAGCACGGGGTGACGCACTCCTACCCACCGGTCGCCCCGTGCTCACCTGTTCCCGACGCCCCGCCGGTGCGATTGGCGGGGCGTCTGTCCGCGCCTCCGAAATGAAAGGAGTTGCACCTATGTTTTTCTGGCACATGATAACCGCATTCGCCATCGCCGCACTGCTGGCTGTGCTTCTGTCGGCCGCACTGGGCCGGAGAGGTCCGGGCCCCTGGGCAGGCTTCGTGTTCTTCTTCATCCTGCTGTTCCTGGCGACTTGGGCCGGCGGACTGTGGATCATCCCCTGGGAGCCGGTGATGTGGGGCGGCGTGCCCTGGCTGAGCTTCCTGGTGGTCGGGGTGCTGGTAGCGCTGCTGCTGGCGGCGCTGGTGCCCGGGCGCGTTGCCCAGGAGCCGCCGGTTGAGCCCCGCGAACCCACCGTCGCCGAGTCGGCCGTGGCAGGCGTCGGATTGGCCGTCGGCGTGTTCTTCTGGTTGCTGCTGCTGGGATTGGTCGTGGCGATCGTGGTCAACTACATCGCCATGGCGGCCTGACGCCGCCCGTCCGAGTCAGCCAATGCACAGCTCGTGTCGGCCGGGCAGCAGGTCCCTGCCCTGCCACTCGGTCGGTACGGGCGTGTTCAATTCGGCCATTACGTCCTCTCCGGCACGTCGCAGCCGTACTTCAACGACGCCGGCCGGCGTAGCCACACGTCCGCGAATGCCGCGCAACTCACCCAGACACGGCGCGAAACGCAGCTTCTGCATCCCGTCGGTCGACGGGTCGGGGGTGATGCCCAGCACCGTCTGCACCAGTTCGATCTCCGGCATCACGCCCCAGCCGTGGCAGTCGCTTCGCGGATTGACGTCCGACTCCGGCCAGGTCGTCAGCCCCGTGCCGTCGAGCATGCCCCACCAGGCACCCAACAGTCGATGTACCTCGTCGCCCAGGCCCGCCCGGCGCAGCGCCTCGGCCAGGTGAGCCCGGTAGTACAGGCTGTTGGGCTGGGTGACGTCGCTGGACCCGATCGCTCTTCGCAGCAGGTCGGCCGCGTCGCCCTCGCCGTCCATCCCCGCCAGCACCGCCTGCACCTGGGCGTGCACGCTGAAAGTCCGACCCGCCGGCGTGTCGGCATACAGCCGCCGCCCGGGGTCCCAGCACCTCTGCCCCACCGCGCGCGTAAGGTCTTCTGAAAGCTGCTCCCATCGGTCCGCCAGTTCCGGCCACCCGCACGAACGTTCCAGCCCGGCCATCCAGCCCGCCGCCTCGGCCAGAAGACAGGTAACGATGCTCGACCCGCCGTCACTTTCCTGCGGAGCATTGCCGGCCTCGAACTGGTTTCGGGCCCAGTCGGTGAACGGGGCCATCACCCGCCCGACCAATCCGTCGCACCGGCGCCGGCGCGTGAACCAGTCCATGACCGCCCGGGCGGCCGGCAGGTACTGGGGCAGAAACTCCCCGCCGCCGCGGTAGATCCGCATCTCGTGCAGCATGCCCAGCCACTGAAGGGAGTAGGTGCTGATGACCTGGTGCATCGTCGCCGGGTAGTGGCTCCGCAGCAGCCCGCTGTAAACGCGCCCGGCGTGGAGGTCGTCGATCGCCTTGCGGGGCAGGCGGTCGTCGTTGGCGATGACGTAGTGGTACCGCGCCTGGATACGTCCATCGCCGGGAAACTGGGCCTGCTCGTAGTGAGGGCAGTCGAAGAACGTCTCGTGGCTGCAAAGCTCGGCTGTCCGCCAGGACACCCGCATCAGGCGGGGCCAGTCGCGCCCGGCCGGGTCGTCCACTTCCAACTTGGCGCCCCGTTCGGCCGGAAAGCACGATAGCCGCAACTCCGGCGCCGACAGCCGCAGCGGCTGTTCGCCCGTGCGGATATCCAGCACGAAGTACCGGAACGACCGGAACCACAGCGGTTCCCAGCAGCGATCCTCCCCCCCGTCGCAAAGCAGACGGTCGACCATGCCGGGCAGTTCCTTGCAGGCGATCTCGTCGCGGTTGCCCTTCTCGCGGCTGTCGGGTTTCGTGGGCGCCTCGCAGGTCACACACTCGATGCTCGCCCCCGCCCCACCGCTCCAGCACAGGCGCGGGTAGGCGTTGGTGATCGCACCACGGTCCAGCACCACCCGCAAGCGGGAAGCGGCGGGGATTGTCCAATGGCAGTGCCGGCTCAGCCAGTCTGCCGGGGGACCGTCGCCGTTGGCATCGGCGACGCGCGACCACGCCTCGTCCCGCTCGGCCATCGCCGGCAACGTCTCGGGTCGCAGATGGTGACCCAGCCGCCGATTCCCCCACGGGTTGCCCGCCTGGGGGCACACCACGGCCGCGGTCTGCCATCCGCCGTCGTCAAAGTCCTCTTCCCGCCAGCCCCACGGATGGTCGGCCGCGCGGAACTCTTCGCCGGCTCCGACGGCCGTGTGCCCCCGGGCGCTTCCTGCCCGTGCCGGATGCGGCAGGCGCGCGGCATCCACGTGGCACCGCCACGAGGGCCCACTTGCCAGCAGGTCGGCGAGGTCCCGGTCCTCGGGGGCACACAGGAAGAACGCCGGGCCGCCGAGCTGGGCCTTGCCGGCGAAACGACCGAAATGCCACGCCCGAACCGCCAACGTATGCTCCCCGGCCTTGAGGGGGCCCAGTTCAACCGGGACGCATCCCCAGCGATCCTCGTCGCTGCGGGCCGGGCCGCGACGGAGCAGTTGTCCGTCCAGCCAGACGGCGAATCGCTGGGAGGCGCTGAGCCAGACCCTCACGGGCTCGACGTCGGATGCCAAGTGGAATCGACGGCGAAACAACACAACGTCGTAGTCCTCCCGCGGTGCCGACGGGTGCCAGATGGCCGGTGTCTGCATCGCGGGGTGTTCGGGAGCGAAGGTTTCCATGGCCCCATTGACGGGCGAACGTCGGCCGGAGGCAAGCCTCT
>JBKHHV010000081.1:0-13938 GCA_046539005.1 Phycisphaerae bacterium | reverse complement strand
GTACGATCGTCCGCGTCGGCAAAGACAACGGATTCGTGACCAACGGTCTGCCCTCCAGCACCAGGCTGACGCTGGCCAGCGGCGGCCTGCTGGATATCAACACCATCGAGGGCGACACCCAGCAGTTGGACGGTCTGGCCGGTGACGGCACGGTCGAGCTGGGCGGCAACACCCTCCAGATCGGTGACGAGTTGGCGCCCGGCCTGAGTGTCGGCAAGCTGACCATCGCCGAGGCCGGCCAGGTGAACCTGGGCAGCCTGACGGTGAGCACGTTCGAACTCAAGAGCGCCACCCGCTTCGACCAACTCGTGCTGGAAGAGGCGACCATGGAACTCGGCGGCGCCCTGACAGTGAACCTCATCGACGGGTATGACCCCGAGGTCGGCACGATGTTCCACCTGATCCAGGGCGACGCCAACGGCGTGTTCGACACGTTGACCACCGACTCGTCACTGGCGATGCTGCCGTTCTACGACCCCGAGAACATGGACCCCGGCGTCTATGCTCGTGCCACCTACGTGGGTGACGCGAACCTGGACAACAAGGTCTCCCTGGCCGACCTGTCGGCCTTGGCGGGCAACTGGAACAGCACCGACGCCACCTGGGAAGAAGGCGACTTCAACGGCGACGGGAAGGTCTCGCTGGCCGACCTGTCGGCGCTGGCGGGCAACTGGAATATCGGCGTCTCGAACGCCGGGTCCATGCCCCTGACCAACGTGCCGGAACCGGCGACTCTGTCGCTGCTGGCGATGGGCGGTCTGGCGACGTTGATCCGCCGTAAACGCAAGTAGACGCCCTCGGGCGTTTGTAACCATCGGCCGGGGTCCGCAGTGGTGCGGGCTCCGGCCTGTTTTTTGGGCGTTGAACCGCCGTACACGTGACCCGTATCTACGGTGGTGTGGGAGGCGGGGGCGAGCAATCGCCCCTGCCTACCCGATCGCGGGCTTGCCCCGCAGCCGTGCATACGATACAAGCGAGCCCGGCGGCCAGGAACCCCCGCGATTCCCCTGCATACACGGAGGTCACATGGGAAAGTCCGGCAAATCCAGCAACCTGTACATGGGCGTCGACGTCGGCGGAACGAAGATCCAGGCGACCCTGGTGGAGGAGTCCGGTTCGGTCCTGGCGCGCAATCGCAGGCCCACCCCGCGCGAGGTCAGTCCCGAGCAGTCCGTCGAGGCGATTGCCTCGGCCGTCGCCGACCTGCTGGGGGAGGAGAAGATCGCCCCCGACGACCTGGCGGCCATCGGTATCGCCGTGCCGGGCGTGGTGGACCCCGACGCCGGCGTGGTGGTGGTGACGCCGAACATGGCGCTGTCGGGCGTGTCGATCGTGCCCCGGCTCGAGGAGCGTTTCGGCGTGCCGGTCGCGCTGGGCAACGACACCAACATGGGCGCCCTCGGCGAGCGATGGCTCGGAGCGGGGCGCGACGCCGACAGCGTACTGGGCGTGTTCGTGGGCACGGGGATCGGCGGCGGATTCGTGCAGGGCACCGCCCTGATGCGGGGCTACCGCGGCTCGGCGTGCGAGGTGGGACACATGATCATGGAGATCAACGGTCCGCTGTGCGGCTGCGGGAACCGCGGCTGCATGGAAGCCCTGGCCAGCCGTACGGCGATCGAGCGGGACATCCGCATGCGCATCGCCTCGGGCGAGAAGTCGGTGGTGACCGAGTTGATGGGCGAGGACGCCCGGGTGATCCGCAGCGGCGTTCTGCGGGACGCCCTCACCGAAGGCGACGAGGTGGTCACCGGCGTACTGCACCGGGCCTCGGAGGTGCTGGGGCTGGGGCTGCTGACGATTCGCCACGTGCTGGACCCGGAGGTGACGGTACTGGGTGGCGGGGTGGTGGAGGCATGCGGCTCGTTCATGCTCCCGATCGTGCAGGGCATTCTGGATGCCGACGCGCTTGCCGGCTCACGCCCGCCCCGCCCGGTACGCCTGGCGGCGCTGGGAGACGACGCGGTGGCGATGGGCGCGGTGGCACTGGCACGCGAGGCCGCCGGGCGAAGCGTGTTCTCGAAGAAGTACCAGACCCTGCCGGAATACCCGAAAATCGAATCGGCCAATCCCGGCGAGGTGGTCATCGGCGGCAAGAGCTACTCGCGCGACGCGCGGATCCACGTCAACGGAAAGAGCAAGGGTCGCAAAAAGTCGCTTGTGCAAGGGCTGGAAGAGCCCGGACCCCACGTGGGTCTCCGCGAGGTGCGGAAGGTCTGCAAGGGCGGCCCGGAGGTGTTGTTCATCGGCATAGGGTTCGACCAGCCGGTCGCCGTGTCCGAGGAGGCGGTGCGTTTCTGCCGGGACCGGCACATGGAATGCGAGATCGGCCCGACCGGTGAAATCGTCGAGGCCTACAACTGCTGCAAGCGGCGCAAGGCGGCCCTGCTTCGCGTGTACTCCTGAGGGGCGGGTTAATCTTCCGGGCGGGTCAGCGGACGAAAGCGCACCGAGGCCCGCGCCCCTCTCCGGGCGGCCTCGACGGCCTGCTGGTACAGGGCCTCCTGTGCCCGCAGGGGTGTCTGCCCGGTGGGAACTTTCTGGTATGTTCCGTCCGGCAGCAGCCGTCGTGACTTCACGTCGTCGGCGAAGTAGGTCTCCAGGGCATTCCGCAGGCGCCGCCTCAATGCCGGGTCGATCACCGGAAACAGCGTCTCGAGACGTTTGTCGAGGTTGCGGGTCATCCAGTCGGCGCTGGAAAGATACAACTCGTCGTGCCCGCCGTTGTGGAAATGGAATATCCGGGCGTGTTCCAGGTAGCGATCGACGATCGAGGTCACCTCGATGTTGTCGCTGACGCCCTTGACGCCCGGTCGAAGGCAGCAGATGCCCCGCACGTTCAGCCGCACCTTGACCCCGGCCATGCTGGCCCGGTAGAGCGCCTTGCAGATGCCCTTGTCCTGCAAGGAGTTGATCTTCGCGTTGATCCGCCCGGGGCGGTCCGGAGTGGACACCTGGATCTCCCGGTCGATCAGTTCCACGATCCGTCTTCGCAGGTCGGTGGGGGCGATGGTCAGCTTTGACCAGCCGACGATCTCCGAGTAGCCCGTCAGCAGGTTGAACAGCGCACTGACGTCGCCGGCCAGGTCTCCGTCGGCCGTCATCAGCCCGACGTCGGAGTACAGCTTGGCCGTCTTGTCGTTGTAGTTGCCGGTCGACACGTGCACGTACCGGTGGATCCGCGTTGCCTCGCGGCGGACGATCAGCAGCGCCTTGGCGTGGGTCTTGTACCCGGCCACGCCGTAGATGACGTGACACCCGGCGTCTTCCAGCCGACGTGCCCAGACGACGTTGCGGGCTTCGTCGAACCGGGCTTTCAGTTCTACCAGCACCGTCACCTGCTTGCCGTTCTCGGCCGCTTGCTCCAGGGCCTTGACGATAGGGGAGTCGCCGCTGGTGCGGTAGAGGGTCTGCTTGATCGCCATCACGTTGGGGTCGGCCGCGGCCTCCTGCACCAGGTCCACCACCGGGTCGAAACTCTCGTAGGGGTGGAACAGCAGCACGTCGTGGTCCTGCAGGGCGTGCCAGAGATTCTCCTCGCCCAGCAGGTCGCGCGGCGGCTGAACGGGCCAGTCGGGTACCTTCAGTTCGTCGTAGCCCTGCCGATTGGCGATTTCCATCAGCGATGCGGTGTCGAGCATGCCGTCGATCTCGTAGACCTCTTCGGGACGCAGCTCCAGCCAGTCGACGAGATACTTGCGAATCCGCCGGTCGGGGCGGGCACTGATCGTCAGCCGGACGGCCGCCCGTTTGCGGCGGTCGAGCACGGCCCGTTCCACCGCCTGCAGCAGGTCGCCGGCCTCGTCGTCCTGGATCGCCACGTCCGCGTCCCGCGTGATTCGGAACACCGCCGTCGTCAGCACCTGGCAGTCCTCGAACAGCATGCCCACGTTGGCGGCCACCACGTCCTCCAAGCGGGCCATGTGGGTCCCTTCCTGGGTCGGAATGGTGATGAAGCGGGCGAACTGCCCGGGGATCGGCACCACGACCATCTTCGCTTCGCTGCGGGGTTGCCCCTTGTGGATCAGCAGCAGCCCGACGTTCATCTGCAGGCTCGGAAGCAGCGGCGGGGGGTTCAGTTCTTCCATCCCCAGGGGTGTAAGCACCGGCTGAATCTCCGCCCGGAAGTGCGACCGCAGAAAGTCCCGCTGCCCGGGGGTCCATTCCTCCGGTTCGAGGATGCTCAGCCCGTGCTCGCGCAGCTCGGTCAGGGCGTCGTCCACCGCGGCGGTCTGCTCCTGAAGCATGCGGTGGACACGCTCGGCAATGGCCTTGAGCTGCTGGGCGGGTGTGAAACCGGCCGGGTCGCGCTTGCGGATGCCGGCCGACCGCTGCTGCATGAGCCCGGCCACGCGGATGAGAAAGAACTCGTCGAGGTTGGAACTGACAATCGCCAGGAACTTCAGGCGTTCCAGCAGGGGAAGGCTCTTATCGAGCCCCTGGCGGAGCACGCGATCGTTGAATTCCAGCCAGCTCAACTCGCGGTTGATGTATAACTCGGGTGCGTCCAGGTCCACCTCGCTGCGTTGGGTCTTGCTCATGTCGTCCTTGTCCGGTCTGTCGGCCGACGGCTTTCGCTGCCGGGGCCGGGGGTTGGTTGCTTACTCGACGGCCTTGGCTCGCCGCTCGGCGGTGAATTCCAGGGGTTTCTCCTCCAGGTGGATCCGCAGCCCGTAGATGTCCTCCAGCAGGTCGCCCTTGTTGAGCATGGCCCGGCGTTCGAGTGTCAGGTCGGTCACCCCGGGCACCTCGAGAATCATCTCGTCGCTCTGGATGCGGACATTGAAGTCCCGCACCTGCTGGGAGTGGCTGCGGTCCAGGGCGTCGGCCGTGCGGAGCATGCTGGCGAGCTTGGAAACGGTCATCCGCGCGTCGCGCGACAACGCCATGTAGTCCAGGTGGCTCGGCTTGGGGACACTGCGCCGATGGTAGCGGGCCACGTGGGCGACGATGTCGTGCTCCTCGCGCGAGAGCCCGAAAACCTCGGCGTTGACGATCAAGTAGTAGCTGTGCTTGTGATGAGCCCGGGTGGATACGAAACCGCCCACCTCGTGCAGCAACCCCGCCACGTGCAACAGCAGGCGGGCCCGATGGGGAAGGCGGTGCTCGTCCTGCAGGGCGTCGAACAGCCGCACCGAGTTGTCGGCGACGTTGTGGGCGTGGTCCATGTCCACGCGGTACTTCTCGGCCACGGCCGTCGCCGAGTGGACGATTCCCTGCACCAGCGCCGGGTCCTCTTCGCCGGTGACCCGTCGGGCGAGGTCCAGCACCAGCCCGTCGCGCATGGACACGTCGGACACCAGCAACTCCTCTGCCCGGGTCGCCTCCAGCAGCCCCTGGTAGACCAGCAGGGCAGGCTTGAGCGTCTCGGCGTCGGTGTAGGGCAGGGAGAACTCGCGGCTGATTTCCTCCGGCGTCAGCGACTCCACCCGACCCACCAGCTTGCGGAGCCCGGCCTTGGTCACGGTGGTCAGCTCCGGCGAAGCCGTCCGCTTGCCGATCTGCCGGGCGGCGAAGCGCCCGTCGCCCCCGACGGCAATGAAGGTGTGGATCTTGCCCAGTGGGAGCATGGTCCCGGTCAGCCCGATGGCGTTGGCGATCTGCTGGCGGAGCAGCTCGGCCGACCTTTCGGCAGGCTCGTAGCTGGTGGCAAGCATTTCCTGCAGGCGGATCGAGCCCAGCCGCAACGACTGGGAGGCGGAGATCTCGCCTTTTTCCATGACCGTCAGCAGGGTGCTTCCACCGCCGACATCGGCGACCAGGGCGTTCTTGCGCTTGAAATTGCGGATCCGCTCCAGGGCTTCCCGCACCGCCGAGACCGTCAGGCGCGATTCCTCGGCGGTGTCGATGACCTCCACCTCCAGCCCGGTGGTCATGAACACGCGGTCCTGGAAGGTGTCGGCGTTGGAGGCCTCCCGGACCGAGCTGGTCGCCACGGCCCGGAGGTGTTGGACGTCGTAGTGGTCGAGAATGCGGCGGTAGTCTCGCAAGATTGCCACGGCGGCCCGCATGGCCTGGGCACGCAGACGCCCGCGCCGGAAGGTGTCCTGCCCCATTCGCGCGGCGCGAACGAACTTCTCCAGCATCTCCACCGTGCCGTCCCCGAGCACCTGGGCGATGACCATCCGCACCGAGGTGGCGCCGATGTCGATGGCGGCCACGGTTTGTCCCGCTGCGGTAGAATGCTCGGAGCCGCTTTTGTCCGGTGGGCGGTGGCTGTCCTGTTCACTCGTCATAGGGTTGGTTGCTCCCCGGCGGCAGGGGACGCCGGCCGCCGATGTTCCAGGTCCTGTGCCCGGGCGGTTGACCCGCGCAGGGCAACGCCGTGGCTGTGCCTCGGCCGATCCCCGAAAGAGAAAGTCGTCCCTATCCTACCGGGGCAGAAGATGGTTTCCAAGCAACTCACCGCCGGGAAGGTCTCGGCAACACGCAGGGCACCCGGCGATGATAACGCCCCGATCCGCCGAGTGGGTTAAGGTCTTGTGAAGACCCCGGGTCGCAAGGACTGCCTTACCGGGAACTTCACTCCTACACTGTTCGGCGAACCATGCCCCGGGGGTTGAGCGCTTTCCCCGCCGGGTTCGCCCCAGACGACCGCCGATGGACATTGCAGACGGCCACGCATTGATCCATCGAGAGTTACCCAAACAGATTGAGTGCTTTTCCGGCGGCAATTGGTAACCCGTTTAGTGCGGAATGCTTAGCCAGATTATCATTCAAGATAGCCGCAAAGATCCGAAAAATAGGTTGACCGGAATTCAGGGTATTCCTATAGTGTCCTGCGGAATACACATCCGAAGGGTCGAGGGGCGACCCGGATGGCGACAGGACACGTCCTAAACCAAACAACAGGGGTGGAGAAGAGCGATGAAGGTGTGCGTACTGGCAATGCGTGGTCCGGACGGGGGCTACACTGCGGTCTGTCCAACGATTCCCGGCTGCACCAGCAACGGAAAAACCATGTCCGAGGTGCTTTCGCTGCATCGCAAGACGGTGATGGAGCGGCTGACGCAGATGGACATGTCGCCGGATAAGCTTACGTTCCGCGTTGTACGGGGCTGAGAGGCTCCGCGCGTGCGGCGAGGGTGCCGTTGGCCGCCGCATCGCCGATGAGGCCCATCAGAGAGGCTCCGCGCGTGCGGCGAGGGTGCCCCGGGCTCCGACAGGCAAGCGGCATCGGGACCGCCACAATGCAGAATACCGCCCGCCGTCATGGTGGGCGCTGGATACGAACGACGTCGAAACCCGCTCGACGTCGTTCTCTTTTTCGCCCGTGCCCGCCGTGCTGACGTTCACCTGTATCTTGAGAGGGGGCGCACGTCTGTGGTACCATCGCATTGCACCGGGAGGGGGCTCTGCCCGCCCCTGCTGTTGCCAATTACGGAACGCTCATGCCTCGACGGAATTTCATCTGGCTGCTTATCGTCGCCGCGACAGCCGCGGTGTCGGTGCTGATTGCGCGGATGCCCCGACGCACTACCGGCAACTCGGCCGGTGAACTGGCAACCGTCGACGCTGCCTGGGAACTCATCCGCGAGAACTACTACGGCCGACTCGACCCGTCCAGAGCGCGGAAGTCGGCTGTCCGGGGCATTGTTGAGCAACTCGACGAGTACAGCAGCTACGTGCCGGCCTCGCAGGTGGAAACCTTCGACCACCGGGTCATGGGGCGCCACCGGGGCACCGGGCTCCGCTTTCGCAAACAGGGCGACTTCGTGCAGACGCTGTGGCCATATTTCGGCTCGCCGGCCCATCGCCGCCGGGTCGAGCCGGGCATGGACATCCTCTATGTCGGCCAACAGGACGTCGCCGGCATGGACGCCGAGCAGGTTCGCGAGCTGCTGGACGGGCAGGTGGGAACGGAAGTTCGGGTGGTGCTGCAGAAGTCCGGTTCCGGTCCGCGCGTGGTTACCCTGACCCGACGCGAGTTCCCCCTGGAGACCGTCACCGGATACTGGCGGACCGAGGGGCAGCACTGGGCCACGACCATCGACCCCCAGAAGCGCATCTGCTACCTCCGCGTGAAGGAGTTCGCCCGCGGCACCTGCGAGCAGCTTCGCAGGGAGTTGTGGCGCCTCAGTGCCCCGGCCGGTCTCGTGCTGGACCTCCGCGGCAACCCCGGCGGACTGCTGGAGGAGGCGATCCAGACGGCGAACGTCTTCCTGCGGGAGGGTACGGTGGTCACCGTCGCGCAAAAACGCGGGCCGCGGAGGACCCACGTCGCGCGCGATCACGGAACCTGGCTGAACGTGCCGGTAGTGGTGCTGACCGACAGCAGGACGGCTTCGGCGGCCGAGATCGTTGCCGGGGCGCTGGGTTTTCATACCCGGGCTGTGCTGCTGGGTGAACGCACGCGGGGCAAGGGGTGCATCCAGAGCATGTTCCCTCTGCCGGGCGACCTGGGGCAGATCAACCTGACCACGGGCGAGTTCCTGATCGGCCCGGGGATTCCGGTTTCTCCGCGCGGCGATGGCACCCGCGGCGGCGTACAGCCCCACGTAAAGGTGCTGACCGTCGGGTCGGACGATCCGACACTGAGCGAACTCCGCGAGCAGGGCGCCGCCCTGTGGCGCGAAATCCCCCGGGCGACCACGCAGACCACTACCGGGCCCGGGCCCAGCCCCCGGGAGCGGTTTGCCCGGAAGCTTCTGGAGAACGATCCGCCCCTGCGGCGGGCCGTGCAGTTGCTGGGCGACCCCACCCAGCATGCGGTGGAGATCCGCCAGGCTCGGCAGCGTGCCCGGGCCCAGCGCGAGGCCCTGGAGGCCGACCCCAACGCCCCCGGCCGACCGGAGCAGAAGCCGCATGACTGAGCCCAACCCAAATGGCAGGACGCTGGTCCTGGGAATCGAGAGCAGTTGCGACGAGACTTCCTGTGCGGTCGTTGCCGACGGCAGGGACGTGCTTGCCAACGTCGTCGCCAGTCAGATCGAACTGCACGCGCGGTTCGGCGGGGTCGTGCCGGAGTTGGCGTCGCGGGCGCATATCGAGGCGATCAACTCCGTCATCGAGCGGGCGATGCAGGAGTCGGGCGTGGCCCCTTCCGACCTCGCCGCCGTGGCGGTCACCAGTGAACCGGGGCTCATCGGCTCGCTGCTGGTGGGTCTGATGGCTGCCAAGACACTCGCCTGGGCGTGGAGGCTTCCGCTGATGGGGGTGAACCACGTGTACGCCCACGCCTACGCGGCCGCCTTGGACGTGGGGCCAATCGACTATCCGGCCGTGGCGCTGATCTGCTCGGGCGGGCACACGGCGCTGTACCGGGTGGACTCGCCCACGGAGATGGAACTGCTGGGCTCCACTATCGACGACGCCGCCGGCGAGGCGTTCGACAAGGTCGCCTCGATTCTGAAGCTGGGCTACCCCGGCGGGCCGGCCATCGACCGCGCCGCGGCCGAGGGGGACCCCAAAGCGGTCGATTTCCCTCGCGCCTTGCTGAAGGGTCAGTCGCTGGACTTCTCTTTCAGCGGGCTCAAGACGGCGGTGCTCTATCATGTAAACGGTCCGCCCACGCCGAAGAAGCCCCGGCCCGGTCGACCGGCACCCCAGCCCGGCCGGGCTCATGGAATCGAGAACTTCACCCCGCAGGAGGTGCGGGACGTGGCGGCGAGTTTCCAACAGGCGGCCGTCGATGCTCTGACCATCAAGCTGCGCCGGGCCGCAAAACAGACCGGCGCCCGCACGCTGGTTCTCGGGGGGGGCGTGGCGGCCAACTCGGTCCTGCGGGCGTCGTGCGAGGCGCTGGCCGCGAAACTCGGCTGCGAGCTGCGAAAGCCGGCGATGCGATACTGCATGGACAACGCGGCGATGATCGCCGGGATGGGCTACCACCTGCTGAAGCAGGGCGTGACCCACGACTGGGACCTCCAGGCCCGCCCGACCGTACGACGCTGAGAACCTTACCTGTTTCCGCAGCGGTACGTTGGCATGGCCGAGCGTCCTGAGACGTTTGTTTCTGCGGGCAGCTCGCCTTCGCCACCTTGAGGCAATCCATGAACGAAACCGACATCCAGAAGCTCCTCCAGGCCGTCGCCGACGGCAGCACCGCTGTCCCCGAGGCCGTCGCCTTGCTGCGGCGGCTGCCGGTGGAATCGCTGGGCTTTGCCACTCTCGATCACCATCGCACGCTGCGGTGCGGGTTCCCGGAGGTGATCTACGGCGAGGGCAAAACGCCCGAGCAGCTCACCGCCATCTTCGCCCGCCTAGCCGAGCGGGGCACCAACGTGCTGGCGACGCGCGCCGGTCGCGAGAAGTTCGACGCCGTGGCCGCCGAGTTTCCCGGTGCCGAGTACAACGAACTCGCCCGGGCGATCACGCTCCGCCAGGAACAACTCCCCGCCCGGCGCGGAAGCGTGGCGGTGGTGTGCGCGGGCACCAGCGACTTGCCGGTCGCCGAGGAGGCCCGCGTGACGGCCGACATCATGGGACAGCAGGTCACGACCCACTACGATATAGGCGTAGCGGGGCTTCACCGCCTGCTGGCGGCGAGCGAGGCCATCCAGGCGGCCGACGCGATCGTGGTGGTGGCCGGCATGGAAGGCGCGCTGGCGAGTGTCGTGGGCGGGCTGGTGGCGGCCCCGGTAATCGCGGTGCCCACGTCGGTCGGTTACGGGGCGAGTTTCGGCGGGCTCAGCGCCCTGCTGACGATGCTCAACAGTTGTGCCTCCGGCGTGAGCGTAGTGAACATCGACAACGGCTTCGCCGGCGGGTACATCGCCGCGATGATCGCCCGGCGGGCCCAACCCTCCTGACGGAACGGACACACGCATGACTGACATCCAGAAGATCACTCAGCCCCCCCAGCTCTCCCCGCGACCCCGGGAGGGGCACAAGGGCACGTTCGGACGCGTGGGGATCATCGGCGGGTCGATCGGCATGGTGGGCGCCCCGGCTTTGACGGCCGAGGCGTGCCTGCGAAGCGGGGCGGGTCTGGCGATGATGGCGGTTCCCGCCTGCGCTCAGCAGACCATTGCGTCGCTGGTGCCCTGCGCGACCTCGCTGCCCCTTCCGTGCGACGACGACGGGCAGCTTTCGCCCCGGGCGACCGATCCGCTGGAGTCGTTCGTCGACCGCAACGACATTCTCGCAGCCGGTCCGGGCTTCGACGTGGGCGACGGGCAGCAGGCAGTTCTGCAGTGGCTGCTGGGCAAGGGCAAGCCGCTGGTGATCGACGCCGACGGGCTCAATAATCTCGCGCAGATGGACGATTGGCCCCGGCTCCGCAGCGGTCCGCTGGTGCTCACTCCTCACCCGGGGGAGTTCGCCCGGCTTACGGGGCGGTCGATCGGCGACATCCAGAGCGACCGCGAGGCGCTGATCGTCGAGGCCGCCTCGGAATGGCGCGCACGCGCCGACATTGCCGACCCGCTTGTGGTGGTCTTGAAGGGCGCGGGCACCTGCGTCAGCGACGGCCGACGGCTGTACGTCAACGACACCGGCAACCCGGGCATGGCCAGCGGGGGCACCGGCGACGTGCTTACGGGCATCACCGCGGCGCTGCTGGGGCAGGGGCTGGACGCCTTCGACGCCGCCTGCCTGGCGGTGTGGGTACACGGGGCCGCCGGCGACGCCGCGGCGGCCGAGCTGGGAGAGGTGTCGGTGATGGCCACCGACCTGCTGGATTTCCTCCCCCAGGCATTTCAACAGGCAACGGAGTGAACCAGCGCATGAGCGACCCGCGTGACGGACGCATTCGACCGTATCCGGACAACCCCTTCTACTGGCAACTGGGGGGCGAGCCGGAGGTGCTTATCGGCGGATCGGTGGAGGACAACCTCTTCCAGGTCGCCGATATCGAGCGCCAGCTTGACCTGCTGGCCGAGTGCGGCGGCAACTATGTCCGCTGCACCATGAGTTCCCGCGACGAGGGCGACGTGTGGCCGTTCTACTTCAACCAGCAGCACGGCCGATACGATCTCACCCGCCCCGGCGAGGAGTACTGGCGGCGGTTCGAGCGGTTCCTGGACCTCTGCCGGCAGCGGGACATTGTTCTGCAGGTCGAACTGTGGGACCGGTTCGACTTCGCCCGCGAGCCCTGGCAGCTCAACCCCTACAACCCCGCCAACAACGCCAACTACACCGCCGACCAGAGCGGCATGGCCGAGGAGTACCGCCAGCATCCCTCCAAGCGCGAGAACCCGTTCTTCCGCAGCGTGCCCGCCTTGGACAACAACGAACTGCTGCTGGAGCACCAGCACCGCAACCTCGGCTGGTTGCTGCAGCGCACGCTCGAGCAGCCGAACGTGCTGTACTGCATGGACAACGAGACCAACGAATCGCCCGAGTGGGGCGCCTACTGGTCGCGAACCATCACCGAGGCCGCCGACCAGGCCGGGGTGGACGTTTACACCACCGAGATGTGGGACGCCCACGACATCACCGCCGAGATGCACCAGGCGACCTGGAAGCACCCCGAGACCTACGCCTTCTGCGACATCTCGCAGAACAACCACTCTCCGGTGGGGCGGCACTGGGAGAACATGCAGGCGTTCCGCGCCGAGATTGCCGAAAGCGGTCGCGTTCGCCCGATCAACACGGTGAAGATCTACGGCGCTAACGGCGGGCGGTACGGCACGACGCGCGACGGGCAGGAACGGTTCTGGCGGAACATCTTCGGCGGGTTGGCCGCGACCCGGTTCCACCGACCCGCCAGCGGGTTGGGGCTGGGGGAGATCGCCCAGGTACACCTGCGAAGCATGCGAATGCTGCTGGATGCGATGGGGGACGTTTTCTCCTGTCGGCCCCGGCGCGACCTGCTGAAGAACGTCAGCTACAACGAGGCCTACTGCATGGCGAACCCGCCGCAGGAATACGCGGTGTTCTTCCCCGACGGCGGCGACGTGCTGCTGGACGTTTCGGCAACCGGCGGCAGGACGCTGGAACTGCACTGGCTCGATATCCGCCCCGGCGAATGGCTGGCCAAGGAGCTGGCAATGCCGGACGTGGACCGCCTGCCGCTGCGCACCCCCCGCGAGGAAGGGTACTTCGCCTGCCGCGTGGCGCCGGCACCGACGGCCGACCCGCAATAACACACCGCCCCAACCGATTGCCGAGCACGAAGCGTACGACCGGTCGCCAGCGCTAACGCACCTTCCGCGCCAGTTCGGCCGGGTCGGTCTGTGCGGGAGCGTAGGGCACCAGCGTGAAGGTCAACCGCCAGGTTCCGGGCTCCACGCGGTACTTCTCCAGCGTGTCCGGCCCGCAGCTTCTTCCGCCGAGCCCCCGGTTGCGGGCATCCAGCGTGAGATACGTTTCGGGTCGCGCGTCGAGTTGCCAGGTGTGCGTGGCGTCGTAGAGGTCGCGGTCGCTGAAGTGCAGCGCCGAGAACTCCAGCACATCCTCGGCCGCCACCAGCAGCCCCGCGTGGTCGTTGCTCAGCGTCAGCCACCGGGTGTCGGTGCGGTTGCCGCACTCCTGGGGCACGATGTAGGGCACGTACATCTCGGTTACCGTGGTGGCATAGCGACCGACGGGGGTGCAGGCATTGCGGTCGATGTAGTTTTCGATGGGCCCGCGCCCGAAGTATTCCACGGTCTCCAGGCCCGGGGCGAGAGCCAGCTTTACCCCCACCCGCGGCAGGTCGGGCAGGCTCCTGGCGGCAATAATGGTGTTCTCCACGCGGATGCATCCGCCCGGCAGCACAGTGTACACGCTGCGATGAAGGACCGCATTCTCACGGCCGGCGGCCGAGGCAACGTGCTCGGCACGGAACGTCACCGACCCGTCGCCGCTGCGCCGGACCGAGCTTTTCACGCATCGCGGCTGAAGCGTATCCAACCCGGCCTCCAGCCAGCGCCCCAGCGGCTTGTCCGCCTGCCCGCTCCACTGCTTGACGCCGTCGTTGTCGGTGGGTGCCCGCCACAGGTTCACCAGTGGTCCGGCGTGCAGCAGTTCCCGTCCGCCCAGTTGCAGCGACGCCAGCGTGCCCGAGGCGTTGTC
>JBKHHV010000080.1:0-13959 GCA_046539005.1 Phycisphaerae bacterium | reverse complement strand
GTGTTCCGCCCGCAACAAGTTGCGGGGCCAACCGTTTCCGCCTCCGTTGCGGTTTTGCGCGGCCGTGTTCCGCCGGCAACAAGTTGCGGGGCCAACCGTTTCCACCTCCGTTGCGGTTTGACGCGGCCGTTCCGCCCGCAACAAGTTGCGGGCCCTACCCAGCGCGTAGAAAGGCGGGCGATCCCGAAGGACCGCCCGCATGATGGTTCATCGTTTATCTGTTCCGCCCGCAACAAGTTGCGGGCCCTACCGTGTCAGGCATGGGAGATTCCGTTGGGGTTTCACGCGGCCGTTCCGCCCGCAGGTTGCCTTCCGCCCGCAACAAGTTGCGGGGCCAACCGTTTCCGCCTCCGTTGCGGTTTGACGCGGCCGTTCCGCCGGCAGGTTGCCTTCCGCCTACCGTTGCGGTTTCATGCGGCCGTGTTCCGCCCGCAACAAGTTGCGGGGCCAACCGTTTCCGCCTCCGTTGCGGTTTGACGCGGCCGTTCCGCCCGCAGGTTGCCTTCCGCCCGCAACAAGTTGCGGGCCCTACCGTTCCGCCTCCGTTGTGGTTTCACGGCTGGCAAACAAGGCGGTCTGGCGATAGGCTTTAGGTTAAGATGAGCGGCCCCTCGAACATTCCGGTCATCGGCCTGGTCGGCGGCGTGGGCTCGGGCAAGAGCACCGCGGCCGCGGAGTTCGCGCGCCTGGGCTGTGCGGTGATCGACGCCGACCGGGTCGGGCACGAGGTGCTGGGCGAGCGGGAGGTGGTCGAAGCGCTGGTGGGTCGTTGGGGGCGCGGGGTTCTTGACGGCGCGGGGCAGGTGGACCGCGCGGCCGTCGGGGAGATCGTCTTCAACAGCGCCGAGGAACTGGCGTTTCTCAACAGCGTGAGCCATCCGCGCATTGCCCGCCGGATCGCCCGTCGGATCGAGCAGTTGCAGGGTGAGCCGGACGTGCCGGCGGTGGTTCTGGACGCGGCGGTCATGCTGGAGGCCGGGTGGGACCGCCAGTGCGATGTACTGGTTTTTGTGCACGCTCCGCGGGAGCTGCGTCGGCGCCGCGTGCAGGACAGCCGGGGCTGGAGCGAACAGCGATGGCAGCAGCGGGAGAATTCGCAGATTGCCCTTGACAGAAAAGCCGATCAATGTTCTTATCATCTGGATAACAGCTCCAACGCATCCCACCTGCGTGAGCAGGTCCGCACGCTTTTCCACCGTATTGTGAACAACGCGGACTGAACCCCGGCCCGACAGACAGAGCCGGCGGTTTGCATTGGTGAGGCGTTGGTTTTATCCCGGTGTATCATCCTGCCGGCGTCGCCCCGCTTTGGACGCCGGTTACCCCAGCCAACCAGGAAGACCCGTTTCGCTCTTGAGGTCGGCATGGGTGAGGTTCACCCCCGCACGCATCGTCCCCGCGGCGATTCGGCACACGAGGGACCGACACAGCAGGTTTCGCAACCAGTACCACACGGACACCCCCACACCTTCGGTTTCGATTTCCCATTGGGAGGCAGCAGGGAGCCATGGCCAAGACAACCAAGAAGACCACCCGCAAGAACTCGCGCAAGCCGCGTCGCAAGGACGAGGAAGCCGAGAAGAAGCAGACTCCGCCGGAAGAGACGGCGGCGCCGGAGAACCCCACCGACGCCCCTTCGGCCGACGAGGACGACGGCGTTGCCTCCTTCGATGAGGAGATGCACCAGAAGTACGAGCGCGTCAAGCGCGGCAACCTGCACATTACCGACCTGCAGAAGATGACCGTGCAGGAACTGCACGAAATCGCCAAGGAGGAGGAGGTCGACGAGTACGCCGGACTGGTCAAGCAGGACCTGATCTTCAAGATCCTCAAGTCGCGCATCCAGAAGGAAGGGCTGATGTACGGCGAGGGCGTGCTGGAAATCCTTCCCGACGGGTTCGGCTTCCTGCGCAGCCCGGACTACAACTACCTGCCCAGTCCCGACGACATCTACGTCTCGCCCTCGCAGATCCGCCGCTTCGGGTTGCGACAGGGCAATATCGTCGCCGGTCAGATCCGCCCGCCCAAGGAGTCGGAGAAGTACTTCGCGCTGCTGCGCGTCGAGGCCGTCAACTTCGAGGCCCCCGACCAGCTCACCGACAAGGTGAACTTCGAGGACCTCACCCCCATGCACCCCGAGAAGCGGGTGTTCCTGGAGACCGCGCCCGACGAGATCAACATGCGGGTGGTGAACCTGGTGACGCCGATCGGCTTCGGCCAGCGCATGCTGATCGTCGCCCCGCCGCGTACCGGCAAGACCGTCCTGCTGCAGAAGATCGCCAACGCGGTGACTGCAAACCACGAGGACACGTTCGTGATCATCCTGCTGATCGACGAACGCCCCGAGGAAGTCACCGACATGAAGCGCAACACCAACGCCGAGGTGATCTCCTCGACGTTCGACGAGCCGGCCAGTCGTCACATCCAGATCGCCGAGATGGTCTCCGCCAAGGCCAAGCGAATGGTCGAGTACGGCAAGGACGTGGTGATCCTGCTGGACAGCATTACCCGCCTGGCCCGCGCGTACAACACCGAAGCGCCCCACAGCGGAAAGATCCTCACCGGCGGCGTGGACGCCAGCGCCCTCCAGAGTCCCAAGCGGTTCTTCGGCGCCGCCCGTGCCATCGAGGAAGGCGGCAGCCTGACGGTCATCGGCACCGCCCTGATCGACACCGGCAGCCGCATGGACGAGGTCATCTTCGAAGAGTTCAAGGGCACCGGCAACAGCGAACTTCACCTGGACCGCCGCCTGGTCGACCGCCGCGTCTGGCCTGCGATCGATATCTCCCGCAGCGGCACTCGAAAGGAAGAGCTGCTGCTGGACCCCGCCGAGCTGAAGCTCACCTACCGTCTGCGGAAGGTGCTCGCCGAGATGCAGCCGACCGAGGCGATGGAACTGCTGATCAGCCGGCTCCAGAAGACGCAGTCCAACGCCGAGTTCCTGATGAGCATGAACATCGACTGACCGATCGGGCGTCCATTCGCCCCCCCAGCGATTTCCGGGCGCCGCGGCAGGAGCGTTGCGGCGTCCGTTCTATGCGCCGACGATGGGGGCGACGGCTCAAACGCGCTGGGCGCGAACCCGCTGGCGTATCGGCGTTCATCCGGTACAATGCCCTCTCGCCGCGGTAGAGAATCAAGGAGTGATCCGTGCGGAAAGTGACATTGGGAAAGAGCGGGCTGGAAGTGTCGGCCGTCGGGTTCGGAGGCATTCCGATCCAGCGCATCACCGACGCCGAGGCCGTGGTGGTCATCCGTCGTGCGCTGGAACTTGGAGTGACGTTCATCGACACCGCGGCCGGGTACGGCGACAGCCAACGCAAGATCGGCCAGGCGATCGAAGGACGTCGCGACGGGCTGGTCATCGCCACCAAGAGCGGGAAGGCCTCCCACGATGAGATCGCCGCGGACATCGAGCGGTCGCGCCAGGAAATGGGCATCGACTGTATCGACCTGTTCCAGTTCCATGGCGTCTCCAAGCCGGAGAAGTGGCAGGCGATCCGTGACGAGGGCGGGCTGGATGCGGTGCTCGAAGCCCGCCAGGCCGGGCATGTCGCCCACATCGGCTACACCTCCCACAACGTCGATGCCGCCCTGCAACTGGCCGAGGAAGAGCTGTTCGAGACGGTACAGTTCCCCTTCAACCTCGTCACGCACGAGCCGGCCGACCGGTTAATCCCCGTCTCGCGGGAGCGGAACCTGGGCTTCATCGTCATGAAACCTCTCTGCGGCGGGCAGTACGACGATGCCGAACTGGCGTTCCGGTTCCTCAACGAATACCCCGACCTGGTGGCGATTCCCGGCATTGCCGAGGCGTGGGAAATCGAGCAGATCGCGGCGATCGTAGACCGCGGCGAGGGGCTCACCGGCGAGGCGGCCGTGCGTGCCCGGAACATCGCCGAGAAACTCGGCAAGCGGTTCTGCCGTCAGTGCGGGTACTGCATGCCCTGCCCCAACGACGTACCGATCACCGCGGCGATGATCTTCGACGGCATGCTCAACCGCATGTCGATGGAGAAGGTCCGCAAGGGACCGGCCCGGGCGATCGCCGAACGGGCGGGAAACTGCACCCGCTGCGGCGCGTGCGAAGCCAAGTGCCCCTACGAACTGCCGATCATGGACACCATCGAGACCAACCGCGCCAAGGCCCGCGAGATCCTGGAGTCGGCCTGAGCCGAGGAGCCCCGCCCCATGCCGTATGAAGCCGTGCTGTTCGACCTGGATGGAACGCTGCTGGACACGCTGGAAGATTTGGCCGACTCGGCCAACGCCGCCCTGGAGGCCCGCGGACTGCCCACTCACCCGCTGGACGCCTACCGCTTCTTCGTGGGAGACGGCATGCGGAACCTCGTGCGGCGCACCCTCCCTGCCGAGGCGGCCGCGGACGAAGGATTCGTGGACACCGTCCTGGGCGAGATGAAACACGCCTACTCCGAACGGTGGGACGCCAGGACACGGCCGTACGACGGCGTTCCCGCACTGTTGGACGGCCTCGCCGAGCGCGGCGTGAAGACCTGCATCGTTTCCAACAAACCCCACGACTTCACCGTGCTGTGCGTTGAACGACTGTTGCCCGGCTGGAGGTTTCACGCGATCCAGGGCGTCAGCGACGACGTGCCGCCCAAGCCCGATACCACCGGCACGCTTCGCTCGGCCCGCACACTGGGCGTCCCGCCCCAGCGGTTCCTGTACCTCGGCGACACCAACACCGACATGAAGACCGCCAACGCGGCCGGCATGTTCGCCGTGGGTGCGGCGTGGGGGTTCCGGCCGGTCGAGGAACTCCGCGAGAACGGCGCCCGCGCCATTGCCGCCCGCCCCACCGACCTGCTGGAAATGCTGGGCTGAAAAGTCGCCGGCAGGTTTCCCGCTACGATGGCTGCGATGGGGGGTTTAATGTCCGGAACGTCGTCGCGCTTGACGAAGCATTCCGCGGCGCGCACAATCACGCAGAACACCAATACATTTCATCTTTTGCGGAGCAGCCCTGCAAGGAGCGACCCATGACGCGAGCCACGCAACTTCGAACGTCCCTGGCGATGCTGGTTCTCGCCGCCCTGTTTCCCTCGGCCCTCTCTGCCGCCGGGGGCGATCTGGACATGCACCTCGTCCTCAAGGGCGCCCTGCACCGCGGAGACCCGGCCGAGAACGCGTACGACCTGCATACCGAAGCGTTCCAGCGGGACGAGGTGTGGGGGTTCGTGTACGGCACGGCGCTGAACTTCGACAACGGCGAGCACATCGGCCGAGTGGATGAGTTCAGCAAATCCGGCGACACGATCAAGGCGAAGATCCACATCCTCATCATGGGCGACCCGTGGACCAAGGGCGGCCGAGCGGACATCGAACTGACCGCCAAGGCCACCGGCAAGCGGGAAGGACAGTACAGCGGCACCTTCACATGCACCTTCCTGGAGAAGGTCAGCAAGGGTGATGTGAAGCTCACCCTCGCCCCGCCGCCGGCCTTGCCCGACGGACACAAACCAGTGGAACCGGGGGAGCACCCGCGGATGCTGTTCCGAAAGCACGAGTTGCCTGCCCTTCGCAAGAAGATGAAGACTCCCTTCGGACAGGCGGCGGTCAAGCGGCTCAAGAAGAACAACGACGCGGTCTCCAAGGGGCTCCTGTACCAGCTCACCGGCGAGAAGAAGTATGCCGAGGAAGCCTGGAAGGCCGTCAAGAAGGAGAAGGCCGACTTCGGCCCGGGCGCGTTCAGCCTTGGACATGCCTGGGGCCCGCGGATCACGCAGATCGCCACCGCCTACGACCTGTGCTACGACGCGTGGGACTCCGAGCGGCACGCCGAGCTGGCGACCTACTTCGACCAGGTCGTTCCGATGCTCTACTGGCAACTCAAGCGCATCACCCGCAAGGCCAACTGGCACCCATGCAGCAATTACAGCGGCCCCATGCGCGGCGCCGGGGCCATCGGCAGCCTGGTGATGTACGGAACGCCCTCGGACAAGCCCGAGAAGCCCGAGGAGCCCCAGACCCACAAGACCGTTGCCCCGGCGAAAAACTACACCCCGGGCAAGAAGGTGCCCGTCCACGACTACACTGACGCCAACATGCCCCAGACGTGGATCTACGTCGGAGGCTTCTACCCCCGCATCGGCGAGCAGGTGCTGGACCCCACCCAGGCACGCCCCGCCCCCGGCGAGAAGGTAACCTACCGCGACCAGAAGGACACGTGGCGGTACGTCTCCGACGAGAAGGACAAGGGCTACTGGACAACCGGCGGGATGATGGGCGGCAAGAAGATGATCGACATCACCAACGCCGTCGACCGTGCGTACGACTCGACGAACTACTTCTATACCGTCGTCCGGAACGACAAGCCCCGGTGGGTCCGGCTGAAGGCCGACTACGGCGAGGCGACGTTCTACCTCAACGGCGCGAAGGTCGAGGAAGGCGGATACGCGAAGATCGAGAAGGGCTCGTACCCGATCCTGGTCAAGGCCCCGATCGGCCGATGCGAACCCTGGGGGCGTCACCTCATGCAGCCCAAGCTCATCGAGGTGGCCGAGTCGGAAGCCAAGGCCTACCTCGACAAACGCCGCCGGCAGTACGAGCAGGTCGTGAAGGACTGGCAGTACGCCTGCAAGGTGTGGGAAGCCCGCGGGAAGATCGACGTGCGTTACCTGCAGTGGCTGCACCTGGGGCGGCGACACATGATGCGCTACTACCGGCAGGGAATCGGAACCGGCGGTTTCCAGCCGGAGACCGGCTCGTATTCTGCGATTTCCGTCCGCGAGCCGATGCTGTACGCCAGCATGTACCAGAAGATGTTCGGGCACGACGTGACCCGCCAGCAGGACATCGAACTGTTCCTGCCCCGCAAGCTCATGGCCATGATCTTCCGCGACGACGGCAAGATCATCGCCCAGGACATCAACGGCACCCCGCACCTCAGCACCGACCACGTGGTCCGGGGCTTCCCCATCGTGCCGGAGCAATACAAGCCGGCCGTGCTGTGGTACTGGCTGCGGGACGTCAAGGCCCAGGGCAACCCCGCCCGCGTGCTGGGCACGATGACGCCGTTCGCCTTCGAGCGGTTCCCACTGGAGGCAAAGCCCAAGCATCCCCGCGCTGTGTTGCCGCTGACCTGGCACGCCGAGACCTTCGGGTACTTCTGCATGCGAAACGCATGGGAGGGCAAGGACGACTTCGTCTTCCAGGCGTTTGCCAAGGCCCATCCCATCGGCGGCTGGAACCACCCCAACGCCGGCACGATCCGACTGGTCGGGCTGGGGCACGTGTGGGCGACCGGGCCGTCCAGTCGCGGGGCCGATCGCTGGCAGGAGCCGGTGGTAAACCTGCCGGCCGACGACATCCAGCGCGGCGCCTGCGGCATCGTGACCTACTCGAAGCTCGACAAGGACGGCTCGGGCGCGGTGACCATCGACATGAGCGAGGTCTACAGTGCCCGCATGGACGGGGAGAAGAAGGTCACGCTCTACGACCGGCATGGGTACCGGCTGCCCAACGCCAAGGTCGACCTCGGCATCGAGGGCTTCCGGGCGGTGGCGATCGACTACAGCGGCAAGAGCGGCGCCCCCTGCCTGATGGCCGTGGCCGATAAGATCGCCGGGGCCAAGGAGACCGTCTGGAAGTGGCAACTGCCCGGCGAGAAGAGCAAGGACCGCCAATGCAAGGTCCGCCTGGGCAAGGGCGAGTTCACCATGGAGTACGACGATGCCACGCTGAAGGCGACCTTCCTTGCCCCGGCCGACGTGAAACTCGAGCTTGCCGAGGGCCGGCGCGAGTACAAAATCAAGGCCGGTTCCAAGGGCGGACAGATGACCACCCGCGAGGTCAACGCCATCCACGCCACCAGCAAGACCGGCACCTACTTCGTGGTCTTCACCATCCAGCGGAAGAACGCCCCCAGCGTCACCGTCAACGGCCGTGGGCTCAAGGCCTCGGCGACAGTGGGCGGCCAGACCGTCCGCTGGGACGGAACCAAAATTGTGATCGGCAAGTAACGGCGGTCCGCCCGGGGCTTACCCCAACCGTCAGTACAACAGAAGGACGCCGAGGTTCGCCCCGGCGTCCTTTCTCTGTTTCTCGATCAGCCGCACATGGTCACTCGTTCGAGCCGCTCACGTACGGCTCGTCGCCGACCTGTTTCTGCAGGCGGTTCAGCTCGGCCTTAAGTTCCTCCACTACCTCGGCGTACTCCGGCAGGTGGTAGACACTCTGCATCTCGCAGGGGTCTTTCTCCAGGTCGAACAGTTCCCACTCCGGCGGGCGTTTGGGCGGATGGGTACCGGCCAGGCCCATGCCGTCGCCGTAGTAGTAGATCAGTTTGTATCGTTTGGTCCGCACGCCGTAGTGGGCGGTGGTGTTGTGGCTCTTCTCCCCGTGCATCCAGTAGCGGTAGTACATCGACTGCTGCCAGCCGTCGGGCTTGCGTCCCTGCAGCAACGGGCGGAAGCTGACGCCCTGCATGTGCGGGGGTGCTTCGACGCCGGCGTAGTCCAGGAACGTCAGCGGCATGTCGACGTTGAGTGCGATCTCGTCGCAGACGCTGCCCGGGGCGATCTCGCGGGGGTAGCGGACGACAAACGGCATCCGCAGCGATTCCTCGTACATGAACCGCTTGTCGAACCAGCCGTGCTCGCCGAGGTAGAAGCCTTGGTCGGAGGTGTAACAGACGATCGTATCCTCCGCCAGCCCGTTGGCGTCCAGCCAGTCGAGCACGCGGCCGGTGCTGTCATCGATGCTCGCCACGCAGCGAAGGTAGTCCTTGATGTACCGCTGGTATTTCCATTTCGCCAGGTCCTCGCCCTCCAGGCCTTCGGGCGGGTCGACCTTGTAGTCGATCTTCGGCATGTCGGCCACCCGCATGTTGGCTTCCCGGGCGGCCGAGGCGTGCCCGGAATGGTCGTCCCAGAACGTCTCGGGAATCGGGATATCCTCCCCGGCGTAAAGGTCTTTGTACCGCTCGGCCGGCTCCCAGTGACGGTGGGGTGCCTTGTGGTGCAGCATGAGCATGAAGGGCTTGTCGGGGTCGCGCTGGTCGAGCCACTTCAGCGAGAGGTCGGTGATGATGTCCGAGACGTACCCCTCGTAGACGCGCTCCTCGCCCATCTCGACCATGTCCGGATCGTGATACTTCCCCTGTCCGGGCAGGATGTTCCAGTAGTCAAAGCCGGTGGGCCAATGCTCCGGGCCCTGCCCGAGGTGCCACTTGCCCACGATCGCCGTCTGGTATCCCGCGTCGCGCAGCAGACCGGCCACGGTCGTCTGAGTGTTGTCCCAGTGGGTGTGCAGCGTGGTCACGCCGTTGACGTGGTTGTACGTCCCAGTGAGGATCGTCGCCCGCGACGGCGAGCAGATCGAGTTGGTGCAGAAGCAGTTGTCGAACCGCATGCCGCCCTCGGCGATGCGGTCCAGGTGCGGCGTCCGGTTGATCGCGCTCCCGTAGCAGCTCATGGCGTGGGAGGCATGATCGTCGGACATGATGAAGAGAATATTCGGTCGTTTCCTGGGGGTGTCGGTCATGGTACTGCGAAGTCCTTTCTTCCAAGCTGGCGGCTTGTGTCGGTTCTGCCCGTCGGGATCGGGCGGGTGCTTTCAGAAGCCCTTCTGTCAGGTCGCCTGTTTCCAGCGGGGTCTCCACACCAGCACCACCAGGGCGACCCAGGCGATGCTCACCCCGCAGGCGATGCCGAACACCAGCAGCCCGCCGGACTGGGCAATCAGCGGCACCGCGGCGCTGGTCCACAACCCTCCGCCCATGAACGGTTCGTGCAGGAGCTGCTTGCTGGCAAACGCGTCGGCCGCGGGGGTCTCGTAGTCGGGGTCGACCACCCGCAGCAGCACCAGCCCCGTGGCGGTCACGCCCATCGACTGCCCCATCTCCGCGATGGAACGCTCGAAGAACGTGTCCGGCAGCAGGCGCCGGGCGAGCCAGGTCACGCAGAACACGTTCCAGAGAATCCCGGCCGTGACGAGAATGGCAAACGGCGCCAGCGCCGGGATCAGCGCCCGGACGTTGATCGTGGCAATCGCCGCCACGACCAGGAAGTCCAGCGAGATGCCCTGGATGCGACGCATGAGGCCGTGGTCGACTAGGTCGTGGGGGTCGTATTTCTGCTCGAATATCTGCACCAGAAGCCCGCCGACCATGCACAATGGAAACAGCGGGAAGCCCCCGGCGATCACGATGAAACTCTCGTTGCCGATCGCCCCGGCCAAGACCACCAGCCCCTGCTTGAGCAACCAGCCGATTCCCACCGCCACACCGATGAACACCGCCTGCAGCGTGAGCGACTCGATCGCATCGGCCGACATGGGCAAGCGACCGGCTGCGGGGCGCTTCTCGCGCGGAATCACGCCCGAGAGGTCCATCATGTCCAGCGAAACCGGCTTCTTGCGGACCTGCGTGTGCCCGCGGCGGATCGCCCAGTTCACCAGCACCATGCCCACGATGATCGCGCTCATGATCCCGGCCGTGGCGCTGGCGTTGGCGAAGTCCTTGCCCTGCTCCCAGCCCATCCGGTCGAACGTCTTCGCCAGGCCGCTGGCAGTGCCGTGTCCGCCCTCGAACCCCACCGGTACGATCGCGCCGAACATCTCCGGCACGCCGAAGAGGGGCACCAGCAACACCAGCGTCAGCCCGATGCCGACGACGTACTGCCCCCACGCCACCACCTGCCCGTAAGCCAGTTGCGGGCCGGCCCGTCGCCACAGGGTGCGCACATTCGGCACCTGCGAACCCAGGAACAGGCAGGCGAAGACGATGTTGATGAGCATGCCGGGCAGCCTGCTCCAGCCGGCCGTCCATTCCGGCGGAACCGGCGCCGACCCCAGGTCGGCAAGCTGAAGCACGAGAAGTCCGATCAGCCCCCCCAGCACGGAGGAAGGCAAATACAGCCGCTGCAGGAACCGCACGTGCGTTCGCAGCAGATGCCCCACCCCCAGCAGCAAACACAGACCAACGAACGACTGCATTTCCGGTATCTCCTGTCGCTATGCGTGCAGTGCCGCCTGCCGCTTGTAGTGGTCCTCCAGCACCAGGGCCGTCATCGCCTCCACCACCGGCACGATCCGCGGGCAGATGCACGGGTCGTGTCGGCCGTGCGTTTCGATGGTGCGGGCGTTGCCCTCGGTGTCCACCGTCTGCTGCGGGCGGGCGATCGAGGAGGTAGGCTTGACGACCACGCGGAAGACCAGTTCCTCGCCGGTGGAGATTCCGCCCAGCACGCCGCCGGCATGGTTGGTGTGGAAGCCTTCGGGGCCCATCGGGTCGTTGTGCTCGCTGCCGCGCATGTCGGCCGCGGCGAACCCCGCGCCGAACTCGATGCCCTTGACCGCCCCCAGCGAGAGCATGCCCTGGGCGAGATGGGCGTCGAGCTTGTCGAACACCGGCTCGCCCAGTCCCGCCGCGAGCCCACGGACGCGGCATTCCACGATGCCTCCGATGCTGTCCTCGTTGTCGCGGGCCTCCAGCACGCGTCGCATCATTTCCTCCGCGGCTTTGCCGTCGGCCGCCCGCATGGGGTTGCGTTCGACCTGGTCGGGGTCCACGCTCTGCCCTTCCACGCCCCCGGCACGTCGGGTGTAGGCAAACAGTTCCACGCCTCGCCGCGCCAGCAGCTTGCGGGCGATGGCGCCGGCAGCGACCCGACCGGCCGTCTCGCGCCCGCTGGCCCGGCCGCTTCCGCGGAAGTCGCGCAGGCCGTACTTCTGCAGGTAGGTGAAGTCGGCGTGCCCGGGACGGAACATCTGCTTGATGTCGTCGTAGGCGCTGGGTCGGGCGTCCTTGTTATAGAGGATCAGCAGGATCGGCGTGCCGGTCATGCGCCCCTCGAACACGCCGGAGAGGATGTGCACGGTGTCGGGCTCTGCGCGCGGGGTCGTCACGTCCGACTGCCCCGGCTTGCGGCGGTCGAGCTGGGCCTGGATGTCGGCCTCGCCGATCTCCACGCCGGGGGTCGCGCCGTCCACCACCACGCCGACCGCCCCGCCGTGCGACTCGCCGAACGTGGTGATCCGAAACAGGTGTCCGAATGTGCTGCCGGCCATGGGGGCTCCTTGTGACGGCCGACGCAGCGGGCGCCGCATAGCGCCCGCCGCGCGGCGCGGGGTTTACTTCGCCAGCTCGGGCACGTCGACCCAGGCGCGTTTCTTCCAGCTTTCCAGTCCAAGCTCGGCAAGCTGCACGCCCTTGGCACCTTCGCGAAGGTCCCACTGGAACGGCTCATCCAGCACCACGTGCCGCAGGAACAGTTCCCACTGGGCCTTGAATGCGTTGTCGTAGTCGACCTGGTCGGGCACTTCCTGCCACCCGCCGTAGAAGTCGATGGGCTGCTCGATGTCCGGGTTCCACACCGGCTTGGGGGTGCCCCCGTAGGACTGCACCTTGCACTTGCGCAGGCCCGCCACGGCCGAGCCTTTCGTGCCGTCCACCTGCAGGGTCAGCAGGTCGTCCCGCCGCACCCGCACGCACCAGGAACTGTTGAAATGTGCTACCACGTCGCCGTCCAGTTCGAAGGTCGCATACGCCGAGTCGTCGGCGGTGGCTTCGTAGGGCTCGCCGTTCTCGTCCCAGCGGGTGGGAATGTGCGTGGCGCCCAGGCAACTGACGGCCTTGACGTCTCCGAAGACGTTGTCCAGCACGTAGCGCCAGTGGCAGAGCATGTCGGTAATGATTCCGCCGCCGTCTTCCTTGCGGTAGTTCCAACTCGGGCGCTGAGCGGGGATTACGTCGCCCTCGAACACCCAATAGCCGAACTCGCCCCGGACCGACAGGATGCGCCCGAAGAAGCCGCTTTCGATGAGCATCTTGAGCTTCATCAGCCCGGGCAGCCAGAGTTTGTCCTGCACGACGCCGTGCTTGATGCCCGCGTCCCGGGCGAGGGTGTAGAGCTTGTAGGCGTCCTCGGTGGTCAGCGCGGTGGGCTTCTCGCAATAGACGTGCTTGCCGGCGGCGATCGCCTTCTGCACGTTCTCCACGCGAAGCGTGGTGGACAGCGCGTCGAAGTACAGCGGGTACTCGTCGCCCGCCAGCGCCTCGTCCAGGTCGGTGGTCCACTTCTCGATGCCCGAGAGTTCCACCAGTTTCTGAAGCTTGACGGGGTTTCGGCCGACCAGGATCGGATCGGGCATGATGAACTCCTTCTCGGAGATCTTCACGCCGCCCTGCCTGCGAATGGCGACGATGGAGCGCATCAGGTGCTGGTTGGTGCCCATGCGCCCGGTCACGCCGTTCATGATCACGCCGACTCGATGAATCTTGGCATCCTGCATTGGGTTGGGGTCCTCTACTGCTGTGGTTGAATAGGGTCCGGGTTTCTGCGATCGCGACCGGGGGTTACTCGGCCGGCTTCTCGGTGCATTGCGGCCAGGCGCCTTCCGGAAGCGGGGGCACGTCCTTGCCCGCCACCGGCAGCGTGCCGGCCAATTCCTGCTTCCAGTGGTCGACGTTTCCGGCCGGTCCGTAGACGTAGACGAACGTCAGCGGCTGGTCGCCGATGTTGGTCAACTGGTGGAACACGCCGGAGGGGATGTACACCGCCTGCCCGGAGGTGAGCGTCTGCTTCTGGTCGCCCAGGCACATCTCGCCGATACCGTCCAGCACGAAGTAGACCTCTTCCTGTTCCTGGTTGTGCCACGGAACCTGTCCGCCCCGGGCATCGAGCGTCACGTAGCCCATGGCGAAGCTGCTGGCGTCGATGGGCGACGCGCCACCCACGACGTTCTGCGTCCGCCGGCGGGCGGGGTAGGTTCGGCCTTCGATCTTCGAAAGATCGGCGATGTTCATTCCGGTATCTCCTGTCGATTTCGATTCGGGGAGGGAAAACAACGTCCAAAGAGAAACAGCGAAAGATACCCCAAAAGCCCCCGCTCGACAAGAGAGATTCGGCCGATTCGACCCACCCCAACCCCGCCAACGGCCAGGGCAATTGCAAAGTCACTTGCCGGTGTCTCCTAGCGTCAGCAGGTGCATCA
>JBKHHV010000334.1:0-3539 GCA_046539005.1 Phycisphaerae bacterium | reverse complement strand
TGTCCTTGAACTTCAGCGGCAGATGCACCCGGGCGACGGTCTGTCCGTCGATCTGGACGGTCATGTCATCGCGGCGAGGCACCGTCAGCGTGGTGTGCGGGCCCACCGGGCCCTCGCCCAGCACCTTGCCGGCCTCGTCGAGCACCTTCGCCTTGCCCGCCGCAGGCGAAAGCAGCACCGCCCGCACGTCGTCGCCGCCGATCGCCACGTGCCGGTTGGCGAACTTCACCCTGCCGATGCCCTTGGCGTTGTAGAACGTAAGCTCATACTGTATCGGAACATATCCACTCAGAAGCTCGCCGGGATACTCGAACAGCGTGGTGCTGCCCACCCACAGTTCCAGGAAGCCGCCCGATGCGTTGGGCGTGTAGAGCTTCATGCCCGGGGCGGTGTCGGCCGGCCGAATGATTAGGCAGTTGTTGTCGGTCCTGGGCGAGTAGACCCCGCAGAACTCGTATTCCGGATAGAGAGCGAAATGCGAGACGCTTTGCCACGACCGTTCGCCGCCTTGGGCGTAGAAGGGCTTCACCCAGCCGCCGTTGTGGGGCATGATGTACCCGGCCGGGTAGATGATGTGCTTCCCGTCGTACCGGTCGGCCTCCATGAGCACGTTGGTCCACGCCCGGTCGGACCGTGGCAGCGGGTTGGGGTTGTCGATGCGGTAGGTGGCGGTATAGCGTCCTTCACCGGGCTTCAGGGTGACCCACACCGAGGCATGCCGCTGGGAATACCGCCCGTAGCGGGCTTGGTGACGTGGGTGCTGGTGGGAAGTGAACCGCATGTTCATCGCCACGGTCACGCTGCCGTCGTCGCGCTCGATGACGCGGAACCCGGCCGACTGCCGCACGCCCACCCCGTGCTCGAAGTAGGGGAAGCTCAGTTCCTGGTAGCCCGCCGTCCAGGCGATGATGTCGCGCCACGGGGCCTTCTCGTACGCCCGCGGGTCGGAGGTACCGGTGAAGCTCAGGCCGGTCTTGAGGTCCACCGCGTTGACCACGCGCATGCCCAGGGTGGGGGCGATTTTCACTTCGATCAGCCCGTTGTGGAGCGTGACGATCGGCTCGGTCGCCTCGATGGTGCGACAGTGCTTGTCGCGGGTGTTGCGGAACTGCTCCTTGAGGCGGTTCCAATGCACGTCCTTCTGGATCACGTCGCGGACGACGGCGTTGAACTCCGTATACACCGCTTTCAGTTCGTCGCCCTCGCGGCCGTACCGCTTCTCCTTGGGCAGGGCTTTCCAGTCCTTGTAGGCCTGGGTGGCCTGGGCGGCCTGGACGGGTTTGGCTTTTTCCACCCCGGCGCGGATCTCGGCCTCGCGCTCCTTGAGCTTCCGGCGGATGGGCTTGAGTTCCTCGTTGCTGGCCCGCTGGGGATACAGCCGCCCCTCTTCGAGCTTGCAGACCTCCATGGGGTGGGTGACCTTGCGGACCTTCACGGAGACCTTCGCCGGGGCGGGGTCTTTCTCGGCGGCGATGGCCACGGCCGCGGGAACCAGCAACAGGCTGACGGCAAGTGCGATGCGTTTCATTCGTTCGACCCTTCCTTCTTTGCAGCGGCTCGGGGCCGCGGAATCCATCCGAGTTTGTCCAGCCTGGCAAAAATCGTTCGGGCGAAGACTATCTCGCCCCGCGGCTGGAGGTGTACACCGTCGACGGGGTTGGCGACCGATCCGCGACCGTGCTTCCTGGCGGCGGTGACCAGCGAGGGTCCCAGGTCCGCCACGGGGGCCTTGACGCCCCGGGCAGCCGCGGCGATCAACGGGTTGGCGCCGGTCAGGTCCCACGCCTTCTGGGGGGCGTTGGGGTCCGGCAACGACGGCGGATACTGGCACATCAGCAGTTTGATCCCGGCGGTGGTGATCTTACCGGCGATGGCGTCGAGGTTCCGCTGGGTGCGGGCGCGGTCGGCGGCCGTGGCGAGCTTGTCGTTGCCGCCGATCAGCACCACCGCCACGTCCGGCTTGAGGGCCAGGACGTCCTTCTTCAGGCGTCCGACCGCTCCGGGCATGCCCTGCCCCGGCTTGGCGTAGGTGGCATCGCCGGCCCAGCCGGCGTTGAGGACCTCCACGGTCCCCAGCCCCACGCGGGCCTCGAGCATCAACTCCAGCAGGTCGGCGTACTTGAGGTACTTGCCCTGGTAGGCGGTGTGGGGACGGTGCCCGGTGAGCGAGTCGCCCAGCACCACAACCCGCAGCACCGGACGGTTGCCGTCGGAGGAAGCGGTGCGGTTGCCGTCGGCCCACAGGTGCGCCCCGGCCGCCGCCAGCAGCCCTGCCGCCGCGATCGCCAGCACAATGTTCAGATGTCTTTTCATGTTGTTCCCGTCCTCGGCCGACGGGAAAACCGGCCTCCCGCCGACCCATTGCATTCCCTCTCCTCGGACCCCAGCCCTCGGACCTATTCTTTCACCTTCCATGTGTACTCGGGGGCTTTGTATTCACGCCCGAGGCGGGGGTCTTTGCGGGGCGGAGCGGGGATGCCGAACGCCTCCAGCAGCGTGCTGCCGCTCACGCGGTAGGTGTGCAGCTTCCGGAGCGTCTTGGCGCTGCCGCCCTCTTCGTTGATGCCCGCGGCCCCGACGCCCGAAGGCACCTCGATGTCCTCCATCGCGAACAGCACCCCGGCCTTGTCGCCGCTGTAGGGCAGCCAGAGCATACCCTTCTCGTCGGGCAGCACATAGGGGCGTCGCATGGTCGGCCGAGCCGCCGAAAACTCCCCGGCGAGGCGCTTGAAGGAGGGGATCGCGAAGTTCGCGTGCGTCTTGTACGAATGGTCGGGGGCCACCCAGCCCTTGACGGCCATCGCACGGAAGCACATCTCGTCGAGCTGCTCGCCCCTGAAATGGTTCTGTTCGTTCCCGCGCAGCCACTTCCACACGTGCTGGAAGTACCACATGTCTTTCTCCCACCCGGCGACTTCGATGGAGCAGGACAAGCCGGGGAACGAGTGGCTTTCGCCCATCCAGCCGACGCCCTGGCGGGTCCACCAGGCGATCTGCTCCCACCAGGTCCGCTGCAGCGAGTTGCCCTCCCCGTCCGACCAGCCCAACTGGCTCATGAACAGGTTCTGGAAACTGTCGGCCCAGAAGCCCTGGTAGCCGAACTTCTCCCGCACGCTTTCCAGGCGTCCGACGAAGGCGGCCTTGGACTCGGCATTGAGGGCATTGGTCTTGAGGTTCATCGGCCCGTAGCCCGGCCCGTGGTCGTCAAAGGGGGTATTGAGCGTCCAATGCTCTTTCTGGAACCCCACCCGCCGGCAGAAGGGGGCTTCCTTCCATTGGGTCTGTCCCAGCCAAGGGTAAAACGCGACCTTCCGTTTGGCACAGGCCTTCTGGAACGCCGCCCAGGGCTGCTCGACGTCCTTGGTCGGCCACCAGTCGTAGATGTTGCACACGCCCCCGCCGGTGCGCTTGGGGCCGTCCGGTCCCTGGTAGCGACCGTTGATCCAGCCGGGGTTGTGATAGGCGATCATCCGCACGCCCTTGTCGGCCCAGGCGTCAAGGTCCCCCTCGGCGAGACTCTTGTAATAGCCCGCCCAGCC
>JBKHHV010000333.1:0-3546 GCA_046539005.1 Phycisphaerae bacterium | reverse complement strand
ACGCCCGGAAAGGACGCACCGTGCCGCGCTTCCACGACATGGCGGCCGTGGATGCCGAGCGACGCATCGCCCGCAGCCTCGGCACGGGCAGGTACGAAGGGCAAGATGCTGCTTTGGCCTCCGGGCAGGTGTCACTATAATACCGCAACGCCAATACCCCAATACCAAGGAGGCACCCATGCGACGCACCGGTATCGCCATCTCCTCGCTTTTGCTGGCCGCAATATTCGCCCGCGCCGATTGGCCCCAATTCCTCGGCCCCCGGGGCGACGCGATCTGCCGGCAGGATGTCTCTCTCGCCCGCAGTTGGCCGAAAGAAGGCCCGAAGCTGCTGTGGAAATTCCCGCTGGAGGAAGGTTTCGCCAACGCGGCCGTCGCCGGCGACGACCTGTACATCATGGACCGTATCGGCCACCAGACCGACGTGGTCTACCACCTGGACCTCAAAACCGGGCAGAAGAAGAACGAGTTCCGCTACGAAGCAGGCGGGCGGATGTCCTACCCCGGTGCCCGCTGCACGCCGGCCGTGGATGACAAACACGTGTATACCGTCGGCCCGAAGGGCGACATGCACGCCCTGAGCCGCAAGACCTTCAAGCCGGTGTGGACAATCCACCTGGCCAAGGACTTCGACGGCAAGGAACCCTTCTGGGGATACGGCAGCTCGCCGGTGCTGCACAAGGACTGGCTGCTGCTGTCGCCCCAGACCGGGAAGGCCGGCGTCATCGCCGTGAACCGCGACTCCGGCAAGATCGCCTGGAAGTCCCCCTCCTTGGGCGACGCCGCCCACTCGACCCCCCGCGTGGTCACCCTCGACGGGGCCGAGCAGATCCTCATGGTTTCCCGAAAGGACCTCCACGGCCTGGACGCCAACAGCGGGGAGAGCCTGTGGACGTTCACCGGCTTCACCTGCCGTCGGCCGATCCCGGCGCCGGTGAAGGTGGGCGACGACCGACTGCTGTTCATCGGCGGGTACGGCATGGGCGGCTACTCCCTGCGGGTCAGCCGGGGCAGCGACGGCTGGCAGGTCCGCCAGCTCGATTACAACCAGGAGCTGACCTCCCAGACCGCCACGCCAGTGGTCCACGACGGGCACGTGTATTTCGCCAGCAACTACCGACGCATGGAACACGGGCTGGTGTGCGTGACCCCGGACGGGAAGATCAAGTGGCGGACCGGCAAGAGCCCCAACTTCGGGTACGGCAACTACGCCATCGCCGACGGGCTGATGGTGATCGTCGATGCCGAGGAAAATGATCTGGTGCTCGTGGAGCCCACTCCCAAAGGATACAGGGAACTCGCCCGCTTCGAGAACAGCATCAAGGGCAAGACCCCGTGGGGACCGGTGGTGGTTGTCGACGGGAAGCTGCTGCTCCGCGATCAGGAAAGCCTCCGCTGCTTCGACCTGCGGGCGAAGAAGTAGCCATCCCACTGTAGGCCGGGCAGAGAACCGCTGCCGGGAGCGCTACGAGCGGCCGCGCTGCGGGGCTTCCATCGCCTCGCCAGGCTGCAGGAGCGTAACCGGGCAGGGGGCCTGGCGGGCGAAGTCCTCGGCGTCGGCCTGGCTGCCGACGATGTCGCCCCAGTGATAGGGCACGGCGTGGGCGGGCCCGATGCGCCGGCACGCCTCGGCCGCCTGGGCGGCATCGAGCGTGTAGGTTCCGCCCACCGGCAGCAGTGCTACGTCGATGTCCGTCAGGTCGCTCATTTCGGGGATCACGTCGGTGTCTCCGGCGTAATAGATTCGCACGTCGCCGACGGTGATGACCGCCCCGATCCATTCGTTGGTCATCGGGTGGTACTGTTTGTCGACGTTGTAGGCCGCGACGGCCTCGATGGTGACGTCGCGGATGGTCCAGCCCTCGCCGGGGGTGATGGCGTTGGGTGCGTGCAGGCGGGCGATGGTGTCCGGCGGAGCGACAATTGTCGCATCGTCAGCAGACACTTTCCGCACGTCTTCGGGGCTGCAATGGTCGTGGTGGCTGTGGGAGACGAGCACGACATTTCCGTCGCGCGGGGCAGGACTTACCTTCCAGGGGTCGATGTACACTACGGAATATCTGTCAGAAATCCGAAAACTCGCATGCCCTAACCATTTGATCTCGACCGCCATGGAAGGTATCCTCTCTGTCCCTTTGTCGCATCAGGGGCATTATACCCCGGTCGATCGGGGCAGCGTAGCTCCTTTGGGGTGACTACAATTGTGCAGGGCCGAAGATCCCTGCTTGAACAAGCACGCAAAAAGTGCTATATAGGGTTCTGTGCGGTATACTCCGCGTTTTGTGATTTTTGCGAGTAGGGAAAGGAACGGTCCGCATGCTGAGTATCACGAAGAAGGCTGGGTACGGAATGGTCGCGATGACGCACCTGGCGACGCTGTCGGATGATCGCGTCTCCAGTGCGCGCGAGATCGCCGAGTTGTTCGGCGTACCCGTGTCGCTGTTGATGAACGTCCTCAAGGAGTTGTCGTCGGCGGGGTTGGTTGCCAGCACCCGCGGCGCCAAGGGAGGATACCGCCTGGCCAGGCCCGCTGCCGAGGTCACCATGGCCGACATCCTCACCGCCCTGGAGGGGCCCATACGTCTGGCCGACTGTGTGGAAGGCAACGACGACAAGGCCTGCAAGCTCGTCGATGGATGTCCCATCGTCGACCCGGTCCACCGGGTGAACCGGAGAATCAGTGACATTCTTACACAGGTTACGCTGGAGGAGATGGCCGACCCGGCCGGGGCACCTTCCGGCGAGTGAAGGGTGCTGTGATGGCTCTCAAGACGCCGATCTACATGGACTACAACGCCACCACGCCCGTCGATGAGCGGGTGCTGGAGGCGATGCTTCCGTATCTTCGTGACGAGTACGGCAACGCTGCCAGCGAACTCCACGCCTACGGGCAACGCGCCCGGCAGGCCGTCGAGGACGCCAGGGAGCAGGTCGCCGAACTCATCAACGCCGACCCCCGCGAGATCGTCTTCACCTCCGGGGCGACCGAGAGCGACAACCTCGCGATCAAGGGCGTCTTCGAGAACTACCGCTCCAGGGGCAACCACATCATCACCTGCAAAACCGAGCACAAGGCCGTGCTCGATACCTGCAAGTACCTCGAAACCCAGGGCGCCCGGGTGACCTGGCTGGATGTGGACGAAAACGGGGTGGTCTCGACCGACGCGGTGGCCGCGGCGATCGACGACGAGACGATCCTCGTTTCGATCATGTCCGCCAATAACGAGACCGGCACGTTGCACCCGGTGGCGAAGATCGGCCGAATCTGCCGCGAGCGCGGCGTGCTGTACCACTGCGACGCCACCCAGAGCGTCGGCAAGCTGCCCACCGACGTGCAGGCCCAGAACATCGACTTGCTGAGCATCTCCGCCCACAAGATTTACGGCCCCAAGGGCATCGGCTGCCTGTACGTGCGGCGGCGCGACCCGGCCGTGCGGCTGGCGATCCAGATGCACGGCGGCGGGCACGAGAAAGGTCGCCGCAGCGGCACGTTGAACGTCCCGGGCATCGTGGGCCTGGGGACCGCCTGCGCGGTCGTCGACGAGG
>JBKHHV010000332.1:0-3577 GCA_046539005.1 Phycisphaerae bacterium | reverse complement strand
GCCTTCTTCAGCTCGTTGGCGGTCTGGCTCAGGAGGGTAGTGGCTTCCTTCCGGGCAGCGGTTTCCTTCTTGAGCTGCGTCTCCAGCGTATCGGCCTGCCCCTGGGCAGCCTTGAGCCGCCGGCTGGCTTCGCTGAGTTGGTTCTGGACGGCCGAGGCGTCATCCTTCGCGGCGGCGAGGTCCTTGCGGATCTCGCCGACGGCGTCGGCCTTCTCTTGGTCGGCGGCCTCGAGCTTCTCCTGCATCTGCTTGTTCTTTTCCTCAGTATCCTGCAGGTCGGTCTGAAGGTTCTCCACCCTTGCCTGCGTCCGTGCCAGTTCATCCTGCGTCTTGAACAGCCTCTTCTGGCAGTGATCGTACTCATCCTGCGACACACATCCGCCCAGGACAAAACCGGCCGTCACGACCAACGCGATTATCGCAATCCGTCCGCGTACCATCTGGATGCTCCTTTCCTCGCGGCCGCATTGCCGCGGCCATTCACAATTCGGTGCCGGCGCTCGCGCGGGGTGTTCCGCGGGCGCTGTTGTCTCTTGTTTGACTTCGGAAGATCCGCCCCCCGGCCGTAAGACAAATTCCTTACTCCCGGCGTTCTGCCCGCCAGCGCGGGCGGCGCTTGCGGCGTTTTCGCGCGGCCTCGATCATCCGCTCGAACCGTCCGGCGGTCTGCTCGTCGGCCGGCAGGTTTCCGAACGCCTGCAGCATGGGCACCACATCCTCGGTGCCCAGTTCTCCGTCGTCGACCAGGGACATCAGACCATCGTAGACGGACTTCTTGAGCTTTTCGATGTCGGGCTCATCGCGATCCATGGTCCTCTCACATCGGAGCGCCCGGGCGGCGTCTGCAGGAGGAATCGCCTTGCGGTCAAATCGCCCCCGCTTCTTGCGGAAATGCCCCTTGCCCAGCCCGGCCGATCAGGTACAATACAGGTGCTCAGACTGTGCAACGGAAATCGGGAGGAGGCTCGGTTCGTTGCATTGAGGGATCTGATGACCCCGGACACTCCTCATTCCGGGGTCTTTTTTTTTGCGCCGCGTCTGCTGAACCACCTTTCTCTGCCGACGGTTGCGGCGGCAAGCCGCGGAATCTGTCTGCTTGTCTGTCTATACTTCCGTATAGCCCGACAGATATCCTCTATCGAAAGGAGAGTCCGCATGTCCACATCCCTCTCACGCAGAGACGCACTGAAGGTCGCCGCTGCCACCGCCGCCGGGGCCGTCGCAGCCGGTGTGTTTCCCTCCTGCGCCACCGCCGACAACCGCGGAGGCAAGGGCATGATGGCCGCCTTTGCCGGGGCCTACCAGGGCGGGAAGTACACGCTGCCCAAGCTGCCCTACGACTATGACGCCCTGGCTCCGCTCTACGAGAAGCGCACGTTGCAGATCCATCACGACCGCCACCATGCCGGGTACGTCAAGGGGCTCAACTCCACGCTGCAGTCGCTCAGTTCGGCCCGGGAGGCCGGCGATTACGCCAGCATCAAGGCCCTGTCGCGGGCACTGGCGTTCCACGGGAGCGGGCACGTGCTGCACACGCTGTTCTGGAACTCCATGACGCCCACCGGCTCGGACGTGCCCGACTCGCTGGGGCGCGCGATGAAAAGCAGCTTCGGGTCGGTCAACGCTGCCCAATCGCAGTTCGTGGCCGCCACCAAGGCCGTCGAAGGCAGCGGCTGGGGCGTGCTGGCGTATGAGCCCATCGGCGGGAACCTGGTAATCCTGCAGTCGGAGAAGCACCAGAACCTGACGATCTGGGGTGTGGTGCCGCTGCTGGTCTGCGACGTCTGGGAGCACGCCTACTACCTGCAGTTCGCCAACAAACGCGGCGAGTGGGTGGACAACTTCATGAAGCTCGCCAACTGGAAATTCGCCGCCGACCAGCTCGAGGCAGCCATGGGCAAGGAGACATCGTGAACCCGATGACCGTTCGACGCGGCGACGACCAGACCCTCCAGGACCTCGGTGTGATGGAATGGCCGATCTGGGCCTGTGAGCCGTCCACGTTCGACTGGCAGTACGACCAGCGGGAAGTCTGCTACCTCACCGAAGGCGAGGCCGTCGTGACCGCCAACGGAGAAGACATCTCCATCGCCGCCGGCGACCTGGTGACGTTTCCCGAGGGCATGCACTGCACGTGGACGGTACGCGAGCCGATCCGCAAGCACTATCGACTGGGCTGAACGAACCACGGGAGCAGGGAGTCTGGCCCGCACGTCACCGAGGCAAAGACGCGGGCGGGTCCCCTCTCCGGCGATGTATCTGGAAACACGCCGGTTGACGCTGACGCCGCCGTCACTTACAAAAAGGCGTCCCCAGTTGGCGGCCACAGGCAGGCCCATATCCGGAGCAATTCATGGTGATACGAATCAACGATCTGTTGCTGGAATCCATTATCGGCGTCTACGAAGACGAGCGGGAAGCCCCCCAGCCGATCTCCGTGCACATCGAACTGGAGTACGACGCCTCCCACGCGATCCGCAGCGACGATATCTCCCAGGCGATCGACTACGACCAGATGGTCCAGCAGATATGCAAAGAGGTCCGCCTGACGCGGTTCAACCTGCTGGAGTCCCTTGCCGACTTCGTCCTCCGCCAGGTGCTTGCCCACCCGCGGGTCATTCAGGCGGCCGTCACCGTCGAGAAACCCAACGCACTGGAGAACGCCGAGAGCGTCTCGGCCACGACCATCGGCCGGGCGGTGCAGGAGTAGGCCGTGCGCGTCCTCGCCGTCCAACCCGACACCGCCTGGGAAGACAAACCCGCCAACTTCGACCGCGTCGGGCAGCTCGTAAACCAGGCCGACCCTCCTTCCGGATCGCTGGTGGTCCTGCCGGAGATGTTTGCCACCGGCTACAGCATGAACGTGGAGGACATCGCCGAAGAGCCCGGCGGGCCGACCGAGCAGTTCCTGGCCGACCTTGCCGCCCGAAGCGGTTGCGCCGTCGCTGGAGGGCTGGTGCTGCGGGAAGCCGACGGCAGGGGGCTCAACTGCGTGACGGTCTTCTCCCCCGAGGGCTTGCTGGGCCGATACGCCAAGCTGCATCCGTTCTCGTTCGCCCACGAGCACGAGCACTACGCCGCCGGCTCGCGCCTGATGATGTTCCGCTGGGCGGGCATGAACGTCGCGCCGCTGATCTGCTACGACCTGCGTTTCCCGGAGGCTTTCCGCGCATTGGTGCGAGGGGGCGCCGAGGTCTTCCTTGTGCCTGCCAACTGGCCCGCCCAACGCGCCCTGCACTGGCGCGTGTTGCTGACGGCCCGGGCCATAGAAGACCAGGCCTTCGTGGTCGGGGTCAACCGCACCGGCTCCGACCCCAACGTCCGCTACGCCGGAGGCAGCGCGATCATCAACGGCCACGGTGAGCCGCTGGCCGGGGCCGACGACGAGGAATGCACCCTTGCAGCCGATCTCGACGCCGCGAAGCTGCGGGACTGCCGGATCCGCTTCGGCGCCCTCGCCGACATGCGCAACGACCTGTTCACCTTCCCGGCGACCATCGAACGTCACGAAGCCTGAGGGCCCCAGGGCACACGCATTCTCTGATTAGGGTTGAATTTTCTTGATGTTCGGGTCCCG
>JBKHHV010000079.1:0-14125 GCA_046539005.1 Phycisphaerae bacterium | reverse complement strand
GGTCGCGGGTTGCCGTCCAGCAGCAACGTGGCGCCGGGATTGATGACGATCTCGCCGCCGGCGTAGCCGACAAACGTGCCGTCCGACCCGGACGCGGCAATGGTCGCACCGCTGTACACGTTCACGTCGCCACTGCCGAAGGGCGTAACGCCGCCGGCGATCGCCAGCGTACCGGAGACCACGTCGGTCCCGCCGGTGTAGCTGTTGTTGCCGTTGATCTCAACGTAGGTGCCGTTGCCGGCGCCCAGTTCGGCGGCGCTGCCGCCGATCTGCACCGACGAGGTGCCGGTCAGGCGGTCGTCGCCGGTGATGGTCAGTCGGCCGAGGTTGCCGGCGGTGTCGCCACCACCCAGACGGATGGTGTCGTCGGCGCCGGCAAGAACCTGGCCGGTCACCTCGCCGCCGTCGATCGAGCCGACGAACATCTCGCCGTTACCCAGCGTGCTCTGGTCGATGTCGTGGGTGTAGGTGCCCTCGACGGCGTACACGCCGGCCGAGGCGGCATCGATCTGTCCGGTGATGTCCTGGTTGGTGTCCACGCCGACCGCGGCCCCGTTCTCCACCAGCACCGTGGCGCCGGGGGCGAGGTTGTCGGCCGCGTCGCGGAGGATAATCCGCCCGCCGCTGAGGACGGTCAGGTCCCCGGTACCGAGCGAGGCGTCTTCCATCGCGATCACCTTGCTGCCGCCGGCCTCGATGATCGTGCCGCCGGCGTAATCGCTGTTGGGGTCAAAGATATTCAACGCCGCCTTGCCCGAGGCACCCAGACGCAGGGCATTGCCCGCCGTCCCGGCTCCGTCGGTGATCTTCGCCCAGATGAAGTCATCGCCGTTGTGGTTGCTGGTGGTGTACACCGCGGTATCGGCGGTGGTGTCCTGGGCGAGGGTCAGCGTGCCGGCGAGGCCGCCACCGATGGCGTTGCCGCCACCGCCGGAGGCGATCGTCAGTCGGCCGTTCAGGTCGGTATCGCCGATGATGAACCCGTCGTCGCTGCTGCCGCTGTTGGGCATGTACAACTCGCCCCCGGTGGCCTCGACGATGAACTTCTCCACGTTGATGCTCAGTTCGGCCGGGGCCGCGTCGCTGGAGGCCGGTACGTCGTACATCGCACCGATACTCCCGCCGTTTCGCAGCGTGACCGTCGCGGTGGAGGCGAAGGCGTTGGGGTCGTACACCAGCATCTCGACATCGCTGCCGTCGACCACCACGTTCGACCACTCGCCGGGGTTCAGCAGGCGAAGCTGGCCGGCATTGCCACCGTCGTTGCCGCCGATCATTGTCAGCGTCCCGCTGGCGGTGCTGTTGCCGTCGATGTCCATCAGGCCGGGCAGGTAGTCGTTCGTGCTGGAGTCGAAGACCAGGTCGTACCCGTTGCCGCCGTCGTGGATACCGCCATGGATGGCGCCACGCCCGTTGGTCTCGCGGGACTGTACGTCCAGCACGAGGTCGCTGGTCAAATTCAGAGCACCGTTGACGATCGTCTTGCTGCGTCGACCGCTGCGGAGCACCAGCGTGGCGGTGCCGGTCCCGTCGGCCGTGCCGGCCGTGACGGTTCCGTCGATGACGACGTGGTTCCACGAATCCTCGCCGGGTCGGTCGGTGGAAATCCGGGCCGACTCGCCGTCCGCCAGTTCCACCAGCACGTCGTTGGTAACGGTGGCGGTGGTGTCGTTGGGCTGGACGTTATCGAAGACCATCGTGGTCCCGTCGCCGGTCAGCTTGATCAGCGAACCCTGGACCGCGGTGGGCTGGTTGCCATTGGCATCGACCCATAGGCCACCTTCCTGGATGTTCCAGACCGCCACGTTGTTGCTGGTGTCGGTCAGATGCAGGTTGCCCGCGCCGGTCTTGTTCAGCGTCATGCCGGTGGCGGTGATGGTGCTGGAGAGGGTGGGGGCGCCCTCGGCAGCGATGGCGGACTCGGAGAGGACGGTCATGGTGTTGGCATAAACCCCGTCGCCGCCGAGGCTGAGGGTGCCGCCGTCCAGCGTGACGCTCGCGCCGACGATGGAGGTGGTGGCGGCGTTGCTGTCGGTCAACAGCGTACCGTCGTTGATCACCAGGTTCGCCCCACTCAGCGAGTTGCCCAGGTCGGACAGGCTCAGCGTGCCCGCCCCACTCTTGGAGAGGGTGCCGCCTGCGGTGGTGGCGCCCAGCACCACGTCGCCGCCGGTCACGTCGAAGGCGGCACTGCCGTTGAGGGTCGCCGTGGTGGCAGCGAGGATTGCCGCGCCGCTTTTGGTGATGGTGGCGTTGTCCTGCAGCGCGAGGGCACCGAGAGCGGTGTCCACGTTCGCCACAAATCCGGCATTCCCGGCCGGGGTGGTGTCGGTGAAGGTCACCGAGCCGCCGTTGGCGTCGTAGGCGGAGGTGGTGAGCGTGGTCCCGGCGTCCATCGTGAGGCTGCCGAAGTTCACGTCGCCCTCGGCGACGATCTCGGAGTCGGCGGTCAGGTCGATGTCATTGCCGAACTCGCCGGCCGCGGCGACCGGGCCGCCACCGATCCCGGCCATGAGGTCCTGGATCTCGGTCTGGGTCAGGACGCGGTCGAGAACGATGAAATCGTCCAGCAGACCGTCGTAGTCGTCTCCGCCGAACGCCTGGCGGGCGAGGCTGAAGAAGTTCTCGCTGTCCTGCATGTCCCCGTCGTCGAGGGTCTCCGAGGCGACCTGGGTGCCGTCGTAGGTCACGACGACCTCATGGCCGCCGCCGTCGAGCTTGTCGATGGTGACCGCCACGTGGTGCCAGTTGCCCACGTCCAGCCCGTCGGCGCCGTTGGTGACCTTGGAGTCGCCGGCCCAGACAGCCAGTTCCTCGGTGTTCTTGTGCTCGATGGAGATTCCGCGCGGGTCGTTGTAGTTGTTCATCTTGTTCGACCACAGGCGGGGGTAGCTGCTGGAACTGCCCAGGTTGAACCAGGTGGCGATGGTGTAGTCCTGCTGCAGGTTCTTGAGCAGATCGGTCTCCACTTCGAGGTAGTCGCCGCTGCCGTCGAACGTGGCGGCCTGGCCGTACTTGCCACCTGCACCCGCCACCAGCGAGGCGTCGCCATTGATGGTGGCGTTGTTGCCGTTGCCGCTGGCGTCGATGACGGCCCCGGCGTCGGTGGCTTCCATGTCCCAGTAGGCCAGCGTGCCGGTGGGCAGCGGAGGCAGCAGAGACCGGGCCGTCAGCGTGCCGCCGTTCAGCACGGCCGTGGCGGTGCCCAGCGAGCTGCCGCTGTCGTCGGCCTTGGCGACCAGGGTGGCGCCCGCTTCGACGGAGATGGAGCCCGACAAGGTGTTCTCGGTGTTGTTGAGGCTCAGCGTGCCGCCGGAGATCGACGAACCACTGAGGGTACCGGCGAGTTTGGTGTCCAGGGCGTTGACGCCCGAGCTGCTCAGCAGCGTGGACATCGTCAGGTCGCCCGTCCCACCCAGGGTGTAATCGCCGGCGGTGAAGGAAAGGGTTCCCACCGTCGAAGGACTGCCGACGGTGACGGCGTAGGGAGACGCGCCGGCAAACTGGGCGGTATCTCCGGCGGCAGGAATGCCGTCGGGCGACCAGTTATCGGCGTCGTTCCAGTTGTCGGTACCGGCCCCGCCGTCCCATACGGACTGGGCGCCGGCCGACGTGCTGATCAACACGATCAGCGCAAGGGCCAACACAATTCGTAGCTTGCTCATCTTTGCCTCCTGGGGTCAGGTGATGCGATCCCTGTCGCGCAGAACCTCCCCGCGCGGACCACTCTCTTGATGAACTATTGTACACCCGATCCGAAAATGCGCCAATCAGCAACACAACATGTTTTTCCGGCGTGACCAACTATGCTCCGGCCAGACGAAACCGGCCGCCAGTGGGAAGAACATGACCCCCTTCCGGATAACTTCCGACCTGCCAAATGGTTGTATTGCCCCGGTGGCAGAGGTGCATCCCTGACCTTCCTTGGTCAGATAGCTTCCTTCCCTGCGCGATTCCACCATAGGTGCTACGCAAATTGCCACCTGCTTTTCGAATGAATTCGGGCAGCGGGGAGGGCGGAGGAGAGCCGACGGGGATTGTCGGCAGCGTGAGGGGCGCAGCGCCAGCGGGTGCTTCTCGATGGCCGATCTGCGCAAGAAAAATGGTCAGGGCCGGACTTGAACCGGCGACACCCGCATTTTCAGTGCGGTGCTCTACCAACTGAGCTACCTGACCGTGTCCGGGCGACGCCCGGGCGAAGTATTCTTATGTAGCGGGGGACGGGGAAATTGTCAACCCTTTCCGCACCAGCCAAGCAGAAAGCAGAAACGCCGATCATGTCCCCATCGTCGGTTTCCACTGCACCCTTGCGGCGACTTGGCGGAAAGCGAACCAGGCGCCCGTAACCGCCTGCTGCTGACGACGGGCAATCAACTCCACCAGCATTCGCCGATACTCGGCATTCTCCAGGCGATCCTTCGACGCCCAGCGGAAATCCACCAGCCGCAGGATCGCGACCTTCCTGGTAGCGGGAATCTCCATGACGGTGATCGGTCGCTCACCCGCCTTGCCGGGCGGGGGCACCAGCGAGAACGCCTTGCTGATAAAGTGCGACCGCAACGCCGCAGAGGGAAGCTCAATGGGGAACTCGCCCCAGAACTCCTCGCCTTGGGTCTCCACGCGGGAAAACAGCGGGGTTTTGACGACTTCGGCCCCTTCCCGGTCGGCCGTCTTCTGAAAGGCCTCGGGGGTGGTGACGGCGTTGGCGTCTGCCAGTGCCATGTCGTAAGCCTGCTTGATCCGGACATCCTCGACCACCTGCTCCAGCAGTTGCGGTGTGGTGGCCTGGGGAGCCTGGGGCGGCAGGACGTTCACGAGTTTCCAGAAGACTTTGCCGTCGACCACGGCCCGGTTCAGTCGCTGCGAGGCCGGGACATCAATGACGACCATTTCCGGGCCTTCTTCGATGACGATGTCGTTGTTCTCGCGGGCGCGGCTGCGGGCCATTTCTTCCATCACGACCAACAGCGGCTTGCCGCCGGTAGTCGAGGCGTAGGCGCTTCCCAGTACCGGGTGGTCGGCAAGTTCCTGGGCGGTGGCGGTGACCCGTTCGGCCTGGACGGGGAACAGGTCCACGCCCGAGACCGGGAACAGGATGCCCTCGTACTCGGTGCAGGTCGCCCACTCCATCCGCGGCCAATCGGGAATCTGTGCACTCAGACGGGTCAGCGCCGTCTCGAGGGTCATGCCCTCGCCTTCCAGCGTGACAGCGACGTTGGGATCGAGCGTCAGCCTGCCGTGCTCGCCCCAGGGGAAGCAGATGCCGTTGATCTTCGCGGCCGCGGCAAGGATATCGACCGCTCGGCCGATCTTCTCATTCTGGATTTTGACGGTCACCGGCCGACTCAGCAGAGGCTTGGCCGGCCCGGTCAACTTCCCGCGGACCCACGAGTAGACGTCAGCGGGCTTGTCTTCCATGCCGCGGTACTCTTCCAGCAGTGCCCGGATGCGGATCGACAGCGGCTGCAGCGCCTCCTCGGCAGCAAGAGGCCTGGCCGCCTCGGCGACCTGGTCCCACGCCTCGGCGAGAGGGAGGGTCTCGACGCGGAATTCCGGATCGTCATCCGGCTGGGTGGTGGGCTGTTGGGTGCGGCGGACGAATTAGTCCTGGTGCTCGCTGTAGTACCGCTCGATCTGCTCATCGCTGGGCTTGACGACCCGCTCGAGCATGTCGGCATCGGCAAAGAGATAGTCGACGATGAACTCGCGCGACTTCATGTAGCCAAAGCCGAAGGAGTCTCGCGTGGTGTAGGCGCCCTGCTGGGCCATGCGGTACTTGTTGAAGTGCGCCTGGATTTCCTCCTTGGAGGGCGGGGCGACCTGGTTGAGGTAATCGTTGGCGTCCATCAGGACCGCCTGGATTTTCACCTGCTCTTCCATGTTGCGGTGGAACTGGCGCAGCTCGGCTTCCGATGGCGTCAGCGGCGGAAGCGTGGCGACGTAGTTCTTGTAGACCTTCAGCCAGTTGGCGACGATCTGCCGCGTCTTGTCCTCCGAGTAGCCGGACCCCTGCCGTATCTCGGCGATGAAGTTGTCGTACGACTCGCCCTTAACCCCCAGGAAACCCAGGAAGTAGTCCACTTCGCCGTCGGAGACGCCGATGCCGGCCTCCTCGGCCTCGTGCTTGAGCATGGCGTAGGCGAGGTCGGGGTTGTTGCGCTCGTCAGAGAGCATGGCAAACGCCATGCCCACCTGCCGGGCGATGGGGTGCCGCGAATACGCGTAGCGCGCCAACTGCAGCGGCGGACTGCTGAGCAATCCCAACTCAAACCGCGCCTGCTGGCGTTCGTTGTAGCTGATCTCCCCGGCCGATGTGGTACCGATGGCCAGGTCCCCGCGGTCGCGGTCTCCCGCGCAGGAGCGCAGGGAAGTGGGAATCAGGAACGCGATCATCAAGAGAACCATAATGATGATCACCATTTTCTGCCTTTTTCGGAAGAACCCCAGTGCCATGGGAACTCCTGTTCTATCTGCTGCGGGCCAACGGCCCTGTACTCGATCTTCTCCGGGCTTCCCGGGATAGAACCGGGAGTATCGCACGGACCGCCGGAGTTTGCAAGGCGGACTTGACCCGGGGCGACAAAGCTCCACACCCGCCCGGCCGGACATTACAATAGCAGGCATGAAACTCGGTTCCCATCTCAGCATATCGGGGGGCGCCCACCTCGCCCTGCAGCACGCGGCCGACCTGCAACTGGACTGCGTGGGGATGTTCGTCCGAAGCCACGTGCAATGGGCCTCGCCCCCGCTGGGCGACGCGGCCGTCGCCACCTTCCGCCGCGCACGCCGGCGGCTGGGCATCGGACCGGTGGTGGCCCATGCTTCCTACCTGGTCAACCTCGCCGGGCGAGACGAAATACGCGACAAGTCGATCCCCGCCATGATCGAAGACCTCTCCCGCTGCGGGCGATACGGCATCGAATACCTCGTGCTGCACCCCGGCTCGTGCCCCAACGAGGCCGACGGCATCGACCGCATCGTCGACGGGCTGGAGCAGGTCTTCGCCGGCTGCCGGCACCGACGGCCGAAGATCCTCCTGGAAACCACCGCCGGGCAGGGCAACTGCCTGGGACACCGCTTCGAACAACTGGCGGAGATGCTTCGTCGCTCGAGGCCGCGGCGGGTCGGGGTATGCCTGGATACGGCTCACGTATTCGCGGCAGGCTACGACCTGCGAACGCCCCGGGCCTGTGGCCGCATGCTGGATGAATTCGACCGTGTGATCGGGCTGGAGAAGCTGCTGGCAGTACACCTGAACGATTCCAGGAAGCCGCTGGGCAGCCGCGTGGACCGCCACGAGCACATCGGGCTGGGGCTGATCGGACCCAAAGCGTTCCGCTGTCTGATGAACGAACCGGCGCTGGCGGATGTGCCGGGCATCCTCGAGACGCCCAAAGAGACGCACCCCGACGGCCGCGAGTGGGACGAGGCAAACGCCGCCCTGCTGAGGTCGATGCGGCGCAGACGACGGCCGCGCTGAGAGAACCGCTGCGAGGGACCGCGCACGAGGTCGCCAGGCGGGCGGGTCGATTTGTGTTACTCGAACACGATGGTCAGCCAGTCGCGCTGGTTCTCCACGCGTCCTCCGCCCGACTGGGCCGGGGCATGAACGAATACCAGGTGGAGGGCGTCGGGCTCGACGTCCTGGATAGGAGTGGAGGCGTCGGCGCCGGCCGGCTGGAAGCTGCGGATCGTCTTGCGGCAGGCCATGGCCGACTTCCCGTCACGCATCGTCACGCGGCGGACCTTGTCGAACTTCGTCATGTTCGCCGAAAGCCCGTAGTGGTACCAGTAGTCCCAGGTGTCCGGGCTTCCCAGCAGCGTTGCCGACCGCCACTGCCGGAAGGTGTTGCTCAGCGGTGCCCGGGACCCCAGGTCGGACCCGCCGCGAGCGAGCGTCAACAGGCTCGGGGAGGCCGAGGCGTTCACCAGCACACCCGGCTGGGCGGAGAAGAGCAGGACCAGGTCGAACGGTTTGCGTTTCAGGCGAACCACGTGGTTGCGGACCGGAATCTTCCTGCCGTCCTGCTGGACACCGACGACGAAGAACTCCCCGCCCCCCTCGGGGGTCACCAGCACGCTACGGCGGTTCTCGATCTGCGTGCCGGGCTCACAGCCGATGGCTGTGGCAGCCAGCAAACCTGCCGCCAGTAAGAAGATGTACGTCCGCTTCATCGTTAGCTCCGGGTCGCTCGCGGGGCGCGGGCCCACGCGGTTGTCGCGGTTGTCCTGTCCTGCCTTACCTGTATATCGCGATTTGACGGCCTTGGGCGCAAGGCGGAATCCAGATCGCGGAGGGGCAACCGGTTGCGAACCGTTACAGGCGGTTGCATCGAGCGGACAATTCCACTATCGTCTCCCGGACCTGGAGAGTTTTCCCCGTGATTTTGCCTATTTTCGCACAAACCGGCTGGATGGAGACCCAACTCGGCAAGGCCGTCCTTATCATCGGCATCCCGCTGGTGATCGGTCTGGGCTCGGACGTGATCTTCGAGTTCATCCGCCGTCGTCGCCGGGCCGGTTCTGCCCCCGACCAGGAATCGGAGGACGCCTCGTGATTGCCGCCGGTCTGTGGGACTTGCCCCCTTCCTACTTTTCCGAGCCGCTTCTGCTGCTGGTGTCGCTGACGGCGCTGGGTTTCTGCGTGGGCGTGCTGACGGGCGTTTTCGGCGTGGGCGGGGGGTTCCTGGTTACCCCGCTGATGGTCGCCCTGCTGGGCCTGCCGGCCTCCACGGCCGTGGGCAGCGGGTTGTGCTTCATCATCGGGACCAGTGCGGCCGGTCTGCGACGCCAGATGCGCCTGAAGAACTACGAGCCGGTAACCATGCTGATCCTCGGGGCGATCGGTATAGGGGGGACGATTCTCGGCGCCCAGATTCACGAGGGCATCAAGGCGATCGTCGGCGTGAAGCGTTTCGACATGGTAATCCAACTGCTTTACCTGCCCTTGCTTCTGATTACAGCATGGCTGGTCTACCGCAACCGGCGCGACAAGGCCGAGGGCAAGAGCCTGCTGCAACGGTGCCCGCTGGGCCCGCGGGTGGATCTGAAGGCGGCCGACCTTCAGGGCGTAAGCGTGCCCGGACTGGTGCTGGTGGGGTTGTGCGTGGGGATCGTAACCGGACTGCTGGGGGTGGGCGGGGGCGTACTGTTCATGCCGATCCTGCTGCTGGTGGTGGGGCTCAGCGTGCACCAGGCGATCGGGACCAGCCTGGGGGTCGTCATGTTCAACGCCTCGATCGGGGCAATCGCCCACGGCTGGAAGGGCAATGTCAGCCTGGTGGTCGCCTTGGCGCTGTTGGTGACCAGCACGGTGGGGGTCCAGATCGGCGTGTGGATCTGCAACCGCCTTCACGCCACAAAGCTGCGGAGATACTTCGCGGCGATCGTCCTCCTGGCAGCGGTCGTGGTGGCATCGGAACTGGTGTCCAATCTCACCGGTTGATACGCCGGCGAATCTGCCGCTCTCCGTCTATCGCCTACCGCTCATTGCTTACTGCTTGTCGCTATTGCGCTCACCCCGGCAGCATACCGGTGTTCCGGGCGGCCAGGGCGTCCAGCACGAGGGTGAGTTCGCCGTTGTTGTAGGGCACGACTCCCGCGGCGGGGATGTGCCAGGCGTCGGGGCTGTCCTGCAGGAGCCGCCGGACCGCTTCGGCTTTGTCCTCGCCGGTGACCATCATGATGATGTGCCGGGCTGCGTTGATGAGCGGGTAGGTGAAGCTCATGCGGCTGCGCCCCAGAGCGGGCACGTGATACGCGACCACCAGCCGCTGCCCCTCGCGGATCACGTCGTTTTCCGGGAAAAGGCTGGCGGTATGCCCGTCCGAGCCCAGGCCCAGGAGGATCAGGTCGAACATCGGCACCCCGTTGGGACCGGCCGGCACGACCTCCCGGATGCGGCGTTCGTACTCCCCGGCCGCCTGCTGCAGATCCGAAGCGTCGGCGGGCATGGGGTGCACCCGGTCGGGGACGATGGGCACGCGGTCCAGCAGCGTTCGCTGGACCATGAGGTAGTACCCGGCGTCGATCGCTTCCTGGATGCTGTCGATGTGGTCCTGGGGAACGTCGCGCTCGTCGCCGAAGAAGACGTCCACCTGCTGCCAGGGGATGTCGCCCTTGAGTCCCTCGCTGCCCAGCAGGTGATAGAGGGCATAGGGGGTGGTCCCGCCCGCCAGCGCCAGCCGGCAGGCGCCGCGCTCGGTTACCGAGTGGTTGGTGATTTCCTTAACCCGGGCGGCGATGTAGCGGGCGACCTCGGTCTCACTGCTCTTGACGACGACGTTTCGCGTTGCATTGGGTTCGGTCATGGCCGATGCGTCCTGTCTGGGTGGGCCCAAAGCGGCTGACCGCCCGGGCGCAAAGCTATCGCAAGCGTGCTCTTGGACATTCTATCGGAGAGCGGTCGTCTTGGGCGCCAATCAATTCGTCAGCGACTGGATCGGCGCCGGGATCCGTCCACCAAACTCCACGAACCGCCGCGACGAGCCGGGATTGGGCACGTGCATCACCGGCGCCGCCCCGAACAGCCCGCCCCATTCCACCGTGTCGCCGGGCTTGGCGCCCGGCACCGGCACCAGCCGCACGCCCATGGTCTTGTTGTTGATGACGCCAATCGCCATCTCGTCGGCGATGATCGCGGCGATGGTCTCGGCAGGGGTGTCGCCCGGGATGGGCACCATGTCCAGCCCCACCGAGCAAACACTGGTCATCGCTTCGAGCTTCTCGATGCCCAGGTGACCGGCCGCCGCCGCAGCCGCCAAGGCCGCGTCCTCGCTGACGGGAATAAACGCCCCGCTGAGCCCCCCCACCGAACTGGAGGCAAAGGCCCCGCCCTTCTTGACCGCGTCGTTGAGCATCGCCACGGCCGCGGTCGAACCCGGGGCGCCGATGCGGTCCAGCCCCAGCGCCTGGAGGATCTCGCCGATGGAGTCGCCCACCTGCGGAGTGGGCGCCAGCGAAAGATCCACGATGCCGAACGCCACGCCCAGTTCCGAGGCCACCTCGCGGCCGATCAGTTCGCCCACGCGGGTGACGCGGAAGGAGGTAATCTTGATTTCCTCGGCCAGGTCGCCCAGCGTCAGTCGTTGGCCCTGGTCGATGCGCCGCTGCAGGGCACGGCTGACCACGCCCGGTCCCGAAACGCCGATGTTGACCGTCGCCTCCGGCTCGCCGGCCCCCATGTAGGCACCGGCCATGAAGGGATTGTCCTCGGGGATGTTGGCAAAGACCACCAGCTTGGCGGCGCCGAAGCCTTTCTGGTCGGCCGTCGCGTGGGCGATGTCCCGCACGATGCGTCCCATCCGCCCGATGGCGTCCATGTTGATGCCGGCCTTGCGGGAAGCGACGTTCACCGACGCGCAGACCCGCTGGGTGCTCGCCAGCACCTCCGGCAGCGAGTCGATCAGCCCCTCTTCGCCGGGGGCGATGCCCTTCTGCACCAGCGCAGTAAACCCGCCCACCAGGTCCACGCCGCACGCGGCGGCCGCGGCGTCCAGCGTGCGGGCAACCTCGATCGCCGCCGCGCGGCCGTGCCCGGCCAGCAGGTTCGACGCCGGGGAGATCGCCAGGCGCTTGTTGATGACCGGAATGCCGTATTTGCCGCCCACGCGGTTGCAGATTTCCACCAGGCGCGATGCCCGGGAGGTGATCTTCTCGCGGAGTTTGCGGCAGAGAGTGTCGACGCCGGGAGAGACGCAGTCCTGCACGTTCAGTGCCAGGGTCACGGTCCGCACGTCCAGGTGCTCGCTGTGGAGCATCTCGATCGTGGAGAGGATTTCGTCGGTCTGGAGCATCTGTTCTCACCGCCTGGTTGCCGGGTTGCCTGTCTCGCCGGGCCCGGGTTCTTCGGAACGGGCCGCGGGTATTCCCTGCCCTCCGGCCTCTGTCATATTCACTGGCTTCTCGTCAGCCGCAGTTGATTGGTGGCCACGAAGACGTTTTCGTGCTGGAACTTCACGTTGAATCCGCCCTCGGCGCCCATCGCTTCCAGGTCGGCCTGGATCATCCCCACCTCGAACTGCCTCGGAACGTCCACCTGGCTGATGAGCACGAAGTCTTCCCCGCGGCGATGTCCGAAGAGGTCCACGATGTTGATGTCCTTGCCCGCCAGGTAGCGGCTGAAGCTCAGCAGGAATCCCGGGCGGTCCTTTCCGAAGGCCGTCAGCACGAACCGCTCGCTGCTCCCGGCCGCCGACTGGGTGGGCGTGGGTTCCAGCACGCGGGCGACCACCTGCAGGTTGGTGCCCTCGTGGGCGAGCTTGCGGACCTGCTCGGCGAGGTGGTCGGGGGCCACCGCTTCCGGCAGCGATACCACCATGATCAGCGTGAAGTACCCGCTCAGCACGGTCTGGCTGCAGGCGTCGATGTTGCCCCCCAGCTCGGACACCGCCGAGCCCACTGCGGCCACGATGCCGGGGTGGTCGTCGGCGAGGACATTCAGGACGTAGGCGTTCTCGAATCTGGTTGCGTTCATGTGCGGGCTCCCGGGGACGGATTATAGCGGCCGACCCACGCGGGAGGAAGATGCAGCCTCCTCCCAGGCTCGAAAGCGAAAGCCCCGGCCATTGGGGCCGTGAAACTCCTGAGCCACTTTTCCCCCGCAAACCGGGCGGACAGTGTGTACAATAGCGCGCTATGAAGGTACGACCCGCCCGGACCGGGGACGTCCCGGCCATCTGCACCTTGATCAACGAATACGCCGAACAGGGGCTCATGCTCCACCGCAGCCACGAGGGTGTCTACGATTCGCTGCGGGAATTCCTCGTCGCCGAGAACGATGACGGCGGCCTCCTGGGATGCTGCGCGGTCGACATCGTCTGGTCGAACCTCGCGGAGATCAAATCGCTGGCGGTTTCGCCGGCGGCGCGGGGAAAAGGCGTAGGCTCCAAGCTGGTGCGGGCGGGCATGGACCTCGCCATCGCACTCGGGGTGCGACGCTTCTTCGCACTGACTTACGAGCAGCGGTTCTTCGAGAGGCTCGGATACTGCGTCTGCGACCGCCAGACGCTGCCGGACAAGGTCTGGCGGGAGTGCATCGCCTGCCCCAAGGCCGACAACTGCGACGAGATTGCCGTCATCTACGAGGACGGGCAAACACCCGCCGGCTGAACGCCCAGGACAACCAAACGTGGACCGCCCCGCCATCGACAACCCGATCATCGAGTTTCGCGACGTCCGCAAGGCGTTCAACGGAACCACCGTGCTGGACGGGATCGACCTCGCCGTCCGCCCCGGAGACACCACCGTGGTCATCGGGCCCTCCGGCTGCGGCAAGAGCGTGATGCTCAAGACGATGATCGGGCTCCTGCGGGCCGACAGCGGAAGCGTGAACCTCTGCGGGGTCGACATCACCCGCATGCCGGAACGCAAGCTTGTGAACCTGCGGAGGCGGGTCGGCTTCCTGTTCCAGAGCGGGGCGCTGTTCGACTCCATGACCATCGAGGAGAACATCTGCTTCCCGTTGCACGAACACGGAATCGGCGACCTCCACGACCGCCCCAAACGCGCCCACGAGGTGCTCGGGCACGTGGGGCTTTCCGGGCTGGAACATCGCTTCCCCGAGGAACTCTCCGGCGGGCAGAAGAAGCGGGCCGCCCTCGCCCGGGCGATCGTCATGGAACCGCAGATCATCCTCTACGACGAGCCGACCACCGGGCTGGACCCGATCCGCGCCGACCTGATCAATGAACTGATCGTCCATCTCCAGGCCACGCTGAAGACCACCGCCGTCGTGGTCACCCACGACATGAACTCCGCCCGGAAGATCGGCGACCGCATTATCATGTTGTATGGCGGGCGGCTGGTCGCCGACACTACCCCCGCCGGCCTGGAGAACGTGAAGGACGACGTGGTGATGCGTTTCGTGGAAGGCCGCGCCAGCGACGACGAACTGGCGGGATTCGGCGCGACCGACTGGTTCGCCGCTGCCCCGCCGGCCGACAGGAAGGAGAACGCCCGGTCATGAAGGAACACAGGCGGAACATCGCCGTGGGGATCACGGTCATCATCGGGCTGGTGCTGCTGGGGGCGATGGTCCTGACCTTCGCCAAGCTGCCCGAGCGGTTCACCGGCGGGTATCGGCTGAAAGTCCGCATGGAAACCAGCGCCGGCGCCTCGGAGGGGG
>JBKHHV010000078.1:0-14144 GCA_046539005.1 Phycisphaerae bacterium | reverse complement strand
CGTAAGCCTCCGGAAACGCCGGTTCCCAAATGGGGAGCCCCGACGGGGCGACACGAGTATACGGCAGCGACATCGCATGCTGCGCGGAGAAGCATGGCACCCGCGATCTCTGCGGTGAATGCTTTCTCAAAGGAAGCCCCCATCGCCTGCTGCGCAGGCACTTCCCCCACAATGGGGGAAGAGTTTCTGGCTCCAGAATGACAGAAGAGTTTCTGGCTCCAGAATGGCAGAAGAGTTTCTCGCTCCACCCTGCCCGGTCGGGCACTTCCTCCACAATGGGGGAAGAGTAACCCCTCTCCCCGGGGAGAGGGTGGCCCGAAGGGCCGGGTGAGGGGCAAGCACCCTCTTTCGGCGGGCAGGCAACTTGCCCGTTTCAGTTCCGCACCGGTTCCAGGTCGGCCAGCGGGATCTCCACTTCGAAGATGCCCGACTGCACGACGGCCTGGTCTTTCTCCTCGTCGAGGCGGATCAGCGTCGCCCGTCGGTTAAACGGGACCACGAACACCTGCTGACCGGGCTCGAATTGCTTGACCTTCGCGACGTTCTTGCGGGCCTTCCTGCTTTCGGGGCTTCGCCGCGGAATGGGCCGATCGGGCTCGGGCTCCTTGCGCCCGTCGGCCTTGGCGGGACGTCTGGCTTTGCCTTTGCCCTTGCCGGTGCCCTTTTGGACGCGTGAGCGCGGGGCGAAGGGCCCGGTCTGCGGGAACAGGTCCTGGATCGAGAGTGTCTTCTCCTCCCCGCCGGCCTCCACCACCGCCCGCAGCCCGGGCAGGTCGATCTCCTTGACCGTCCCCTTGCCCGGCTTCAGCGCGATGGGCACCGTGTCGCCCACTTTCACCCGGGCGATCTGCGACAGCCACGTGTCGAACTGCCGCGCCCGCTGCTTCTGCATCTCGAGGCTGCGATGGTACTCCTGGCGGACTCGCTCGGCTTCGGCCCGGGCGGCCTCGGCTCGGCCGGCTTCGTCCAGAATCTGCTGCCGCAGTTCGGCAATCTGCCTGCGGACCTCCTGCTGACCGAAGTCCGGCATCAGTTCCCGAAGTGGCACCTCCACGGTCAGCCCGTCGGCGTCCACCACGGCCACTTGCCTGTGCAGTTCGAGCCGCACGAGTCGGCCGGGCTTTTTCAGCGACGGCACGTACACCTCGTCGCCGGGTCGAAGCTCCGGCAGCGACGCCAGCCAGTGATTGAACTCCTCCTGCAATCGATGCAGGTCCGCCAGTTTGCGTTCGTACACTTCCTGCTGCGACTCGGCCGCCAGCTTGGCGTCGTGGGCTTCGGCGCGAGCCTGCTCGGCCGACTGGCGGACCTCCTGGGTGGCGCGGATGGCCCGGGAGAACTGCTTGCCCTGGCGGGCGATGTACTGGGTGGCCGCCGCGGTCACCCGTCGTGGCAGCCCGGTTCGCCTGGCGACGGTGATCGCATGCGACTCCCCGGGCGTGCCGATCAGCAGCTTGTAGGTGGGCGAGAGCGTGCTGGTGTCGAACTCGACCGAGGCGTTGTCCACGCGGTCGTGGTTGAACGCATACGCCTTGAGCACCGACAGGTGCGTGGTCACCATCGCCAGGCACCCCACGCGGCGGAGTTCGTCGAGGACGGCCTGCCCCATGGCGCCGCCCTCGTCGGGGTCGGTACCGGCGCCCAGTTCGTCCAGCAGCACCAGCGAACTGGGCCCAATCTTCCGCAGGATGTACTTCATCCGCTTGAGGTGTGCCCCGAAGGTACTCAGCGACTGCTGCAGCGACTGCTCGTCGCCGACGTCGATGAACACGTCGCGGAAGACCGGCAGCGTCGCGCCCCGGTCGGCCGGTATGTGCATGCCGGACTGCGCCATCACCGCCAGCAGCGCGACGGTCTTGAGGGCAACGGTCTTGCCGCCGGTGTTGGAGCCGGTAATGACGAGGATGTCGAAGTCCTGCCCCAAGCGTACGTCGATGGGCACCACCGAATGGCGTTTCTGCTCGGGCACGCCGGCGCGGGCCTGCTGCATCGCCTGGTGGATCAGCAGCGGATGTCGGGCCTGGCGAAACTGCAGCGGGGTTCGCTCGGCCAGGACCGGCCGAACCATGTCACACTGGTAGGCATACTGTGCCTTGGCCTGCAGGAGGTCGATCTGTGCCAGCACGCGGAGCGTGTCGGCCATCTCCTTGACGCGCTTCTGCACGCGAATGCACAACTCACCCAGCAGGCGCTGGATCTCGCGGCGCTCGTCCTCGCGGACGTCGGCGAGGCGATTGTTAAACTGCACGCAGGCATTGGGCTCGACGAATACCGTCGCCCCGGTGTTGCTGGAGCGGTGCACCACGCCCGGCAGTCGGCCGCGATTGTCGCTGCGGACCGGCAGCACGTAGCGGTCGCCGTGCAGCGTGACGTTCACGTTGCTCAGCAGCTTGGCGACGTCGGGATTGCGGACGTAACTGTGGACGACCTCGTGAATGCGGCGGTCGATCTCGTCGGCCTCGCGACGAAGCTCGGCGAGCCGCGGGGAGGCTGTGTCCAGTACTTCCCCGTCCGGGCCCACCACGTCGCGGATCGCCTTCACCTCGCCCTCGAAGCTCTGGAGCTGGTGGGCGAGTGCGTGGAGGGCGTCGAACCGTTCGTCGAGGGCGAACAGGAAGTCGCGCACGTTGTCGACACCTTCGAGGGTCGAGGCGATCTCAGCGAAGTCCTCGCCGGTGGCACCGCCGCCGGGTTTCGTGCGGGCCAGCAGCACGCGGATATCGGTAATGCCCCCGTACGGCGGGAGACCCACGTCGCGGACCACGTCGACCATCTGGGCGGTCTGCTCCTGCCACCGCTCGATGATCTCCGGCGTGCGCGAGGGAGTAATGCGGGCCGCCAGCGACCGCCCCAGCGAACAGGCACAGTACTCGCCGAGAAGACAGCGGACGGCGTCGAACTCGATCTTGTTGAGAGTGAAGGAATCCACGGGAGGAATTATACCATAGACTTCAGACTTCGGGCTCGAGACCCGAGGCTTGTGGTTCGCCTTCCGGCATATTCGGCCTCCTGCCCGGGATCTCCACGCCCTACTTCTTCCACGACGATCCGCTAGCGCGGCACCACGCCGATCCGGTCGGCCCACTCGTTGTACATCTTCTCCAGGCGCCGTACCTCCCCGTCCTTGCGGACGGACAGGTCGTCCAGTTCGGTGCGGTCCTCGGCCATGTCGTACAGTTCCCACTCGCCGACGCGCTCGAACATCTGCACCAGCTTCCATCGGCCATGACGTACGGCGATGTTGCCCTCGTGCTCCCAGTACAGCACCCGCTCGGAGGTATCCTGCACCTGCCCCATGAGCGTCGGCAGGAAGCTCTCCCCGGCCATGGGGGTAATCGGCTTGCCGTTGTACTGCTCGGGGTACTCTGCCCCGGACGCCTCGATGCAGGTGGCCATGATGTCCACCACGTGCGAGAGCCGTTCGGTCTGCCTTCCCGGGGCGATTTTTCCGGGCCAATAGGCGATCAGCGGCGTGGCGATGCCGCCCTCGTGCACCCAGTGCTTGTGCATGCGGAAGGGCGTATTGGATGCGTTGGCCCAGGGGCGATTGTAGCTCTGGTATGTGCTGTCCGGGCCGGGCAGCACGCCCGGGGCATTCCCGACGGTGACGTCCTCGCCCTCCAGCGTCTGCCGCTGCAGGCGGTCGGCCCAGCTCGATCCGTAGCGGATGAACTCGTGACAACCGCCGTTGTCGGAGAGGAACAGCACGAGGGTGTTCTCTTCGATTCCCCGCTGCTTGAGCCGGGCGAGAATGCTGCCCACCCCGGCGTCCATCCGTTCGACCATGGCTGCGTAGGTCGCCATCAGGGCGTCCTGGTAGTCCTTGTCGGGGATGTCGTCCCAGGCGGGCACCTCGGGGTCGCGGGGCGAGATCGGCCATTTCGGGTCCAGGATCCCGCTGGCTTTAAGTTCCTCGTGCCGGGCGGTGCGCAGCGCGTCCCAGCCCTTGGCGTACTTGCCGCGGTACTTCTCGATGTCCCCGTGGGGGGCGTGCAAAGGCCAATGCGGAGCCGTGTACGCCACGTACATGAGGAAGGGCTGACCGGGCGTCTCGTCGCAGGCGCGGTCGATCATCCGCGTGGCGTGGTTGCTGATCTCGTCGGTGAGGTAGAAGTCCGATCGCTCGGGCTTGAGGAACGTGTCGTTGTGGCTCAGGGTCGGGGGGAACCAGTAGCTGCCGGCCCCGCAGAGCGTGCCGAAATGCTCCTCGAAGCCGCGCTGCACCGGCGTGGGGTGCGTGGGGTCCCCGGGCGTCCAGGTGTCGGGGCGCTGGACGTTGTACCCCCCGCCCACGTGCCACTTGCCGGACATGAACGTGCGATACCCCCCCGCGCCCAGCGCCTCGGCGAGGGTAACGCAACGGTCGTTCAGGTAGCCCTGGTAGGCGGGATAGCCCAGGTCGTTCACCATACCGCCGATGCCGGCCTGGTGGGGGTAAAGCCCGGTCAGCAGGCTTGCCCGGGTCGGACAGCAGCGGGCGCAATTGTACATCTGGCGAAAGGCCATGCCTCCCTCGGCCATCTGGTCCAGCGCCGGGGTGCTGATCTCCGAACCGTAAGAGCCGATGTCGGAGAAGCCCATGTCATCCACCATCACCACGATGATGTTGGGTCGGCGAGCACCGGAATCGCTGGGCGACGCTGCATTCATTTCCTGCTCCTGCTGGGACTGCGAACGGGGGACTCGAAAGCCCGACGATACCGCCGCCGCCGAAAGCTTGCAATCCCCGGTGGCGGGTTCCGGAATCTGGCGCATAACAAGACCCGCCCTTTCGACTCGGCCGCATGGTACGGCCGCGCCGATCGAGCGGGTCCGGAAGGTTGCGTATTCGGCTGTGTCAGGCCGCGTGGCGGCGACGCATCAGCATCCCCAGCCCACCGAGGACCAGCAGACTCATGGTCGCCGGCTCGGGCACGATCTCCATGCGGATCTTCTGAATCTCGCCCCAGGTGCCGTCCGAGCAGGGAATCTGCGGGACCATCTCCTCGGGAAGCTCGCCGAGAATCTCGGAAAGCTCGCCCTTCGGGATGGCCGCGGCCTGGAGGTAAGAGACCTCGTAGCCGTCGAAATCGACGAAGGAACCCTTCAGCGAAACGATGCTGGTGTAGGTCTCTTCCTGGCCGTCCACGATGAGCTTGACGGTCTGCAGGATCACCTGGTCGAGGGTGATCAGGTAGCTGTCGTAGTTGCCGGTGTCGGCCGAGTCCCACCACGGACCGGGAGCGAACAGTTCCATCACCCCGCCGCCGTAGATGGTTTCGTAGGTCCGCGTGAGCCCGGTGTCGTGGAGAAGGTTCACCGTCTGCAGCGAAGCCCCGCCGAGCGACCACTCGGTGCCGTAGTTGGTGCCGTCGTAACTGGCGGCGTAGAGCTGGTTGCCCACCTGGCCTTCGGCTCCACCGATGTAGTATTCAGTCCAGCGACCGTTGAGAAAGTCGGTTCCGGCGTCCGGACTGGCGTACACTCCGGTGATCGGACTGGCTGCGGCAAAACCGGCCACGAGTGCGATCACTGCTGCCCCTGCGATAAAGCGTTTACTCAAACTGAACATGAGCGTTCTCCCTTTGAACTTGCCTCACTTTGGCGTTCACGTAACAAAATTGCCCGTTATTGATTGGACGTCCGCGATCTTCGCGAACCGATATTGCGCATAGATCAACGGGCTGGGAAAACTGGATTGAGCGGTCCATATCCACAGCCAACGACGCCGCAAGCGGCATCGGAGCCATGGTCCCTGCTGGGACCGGTAAAACCCTCTCTTCAGCGAACAGCAGTGGGTGAAAGCGTCTCGGAGGAGATGAGGCGGGCTCTGCCTGCAAGCTCCTTCCGCATTCACCCGGTCGCGTACCTCCCGGGTACGTTCTTGAGCGTTACTGTAGTATCTGTCAAGTTCGGCAAACTGTCAAGTGGGATTCTGGATTTACCCAAACCCGTTCGCCTGCCATCCAAGTATAGCGCCCCGGAGTATCCAGCGCGGGCTTTTCTGGCTTTATTTCTGCTGCGGTACCGGTATTCACCACGCCCGCGCCCGCGGTCGCCTATCGCCGGGCAATCACCTGTCGCCAGGGAATCACCCCCACCCGGTGGGCCCAGTCCTCGTAGACCTTCTCCAGATCGGCGGCCTTGGCGGCATTGACCGTCGCCAGGTCATGCAGTTCGGTGCGGTCCTCGTTCATGTCGTACAGCTCCCAGCCGCCCTTCTCCCACTGGCTCACGAGCTTCCACTCGCCCATGCGGACGGCGCGGTTACCCTCGTGTTCCCAGCAGATCGGCTGTTGACGCTGCCAGGGCTGCCCACGCAGCAGCGGCGCGAAGCTCTCGCCTTCCAGCGGCTGAACCGGCCGGCCGTGGTGCTCATCGGGATACTCCGCCCCTGCAAGGTCCAGGCAGGTGGCGACGATGTCGATGATGTGGGCGGGCGTATGCTCGATGCGCCCCTGCCCCTGGAGTCCGGCCGGCCAATGCAGGATGAACGGCGTGGAAATCCCCCCCTCGTGCACCCAGTGTTTGTGCAGCCGGAAGGGGCTGTTGGAGACGTTGGACCACTGCACGTCGTAGCTCATGAACGTCTGCGGGCCGCCCGGCTCCAGTCCCGGCACGTTGCCCACCTTCACGGAGCGCCCGTCGCGGGTGGTCTTCAGCTCGGCCTCGGCTCGGCCGTTCTCTTTGAGAAACTCGGCACTGCCGCCGTTATCGGACAGGAACATCACCACGGTGTTGTCGGCCACGCCCAGCTCATCCAGCGTCGCCAGCAGTCGGCCGACGCCCTGGTCGAGACGGTCGACCATCGCGGCGTAGGTCGCCATGCGGGCGTCTTCCCAGTCGTGGTGGGGTGCGTCTTCCCACAGCGGGGCATGTTCGTCGCGCGGGCTGATGTCCCACTTGTCCGACAGGATGCCCATTCCCTTGAGTTCTTCGTGGCGGGCGGTGCGGTGGGCGTCCCAGCCGTTGCGGAACTGCCCGCGGTACCGCTCGATGTCCTCCTCCCAGGCATGCAACGGCCAATGCGGGGCGTTGTAGCACACGTGGGCGAAGAACGGTTCACCCTCGGCGACCGAGCGGCGGATCATCTTCACCATCTCGTCGGTGTAGTTGTCGGTGGTGTAGAACCCTTCCGGCACGTCGATGATGTCATGGCCGCGCATCAGCGGATTGGGGTAGAAGTAGCTTCCGCCCCCGGGCAGCCCGTAGAACTCGTCGAAGCCGCGGTCGACCGGCAGCGGATGGGTGGGCTGACCGATCCGCCAGGTTTCGGTATCCACCCGCGACCAGAACCCCCCGGCGTGCCACTTGCCGGTGTGCAGCGTGCGATACCCGGCGTCTGCGAGCACCTCGGCAATGGTGGCGGTGTCCTGCCGCAGGTAGCCCTGGTAGGCCGGGCCGATCCCCTTGTCGGACACCATGTCGCCGATGCCGGCCTGGTGGGGGTAGAGCCCGGTCATCAGGCTCGCGCGGGTCGGGCAGCAGCGGGCGCAGTTGTACATCTGGGTGAACCGCACGCCCCGCCCGGCCAGGTCGTCCAGGTTGGGGGTCCGTACCGTGCTGCCGTAGCAGCCCAGGTCGGAGAAACCCATGTCGTCGGCGAGGATCAGCAGGAAGTTGGGACGCCCGTTGGGGCCGGCGTCGGCGGGGGTTGCATCTTGCGATGGCGTGGTCATGCGTCTATCCTTTGTGGGGTCGCGACTGGCACAGAACTGCAACCCGCTCAGCGTATCAGAGACCCGGGCGGATTCCCAGCGACAGCGCCCGCAGGCGATGGATTCGGGAGGTGACATGACCGGCGTTTACGTAATCCTGGCGGTGCTGATCCTGATCGGGGCGGGCATGTACTACGTCTACAACCAGCTCGTGTCGCGGCGGATCCGCTGCCAGGAGCAGTGGAACCAGGTGACCGCCCGGCTCAAGCGGCGCTATGACGTGGTGCCGAACCTCGTGGACCTCATGCGCGAGTCGGCCGCCCACGAAACGCTGCTGCTGGAACAGGTGGAACAGGCCCGAAATGCCGCGATCCTCGCCAAGGGCGTCCGCAATCGCCAGGAGGCCGAGGACAACTTCAGCTACCAGATCCGCCGCCTGATGGAAACCGCCCAGAAGTACCCCAACCTGCGGACCAGCCCCGACTTCACCCGCCTCAAGGAAGAACTCACCAGTGCCGAGAACCAGATCATCTACGCCGTCGAGCAGTACAACGACACGGTCCGCGAATACAACGAGCAGCTCGACCGCCTGCCGCACAAGTACATCGCAGCGATCCTGAAGTTCCGCAAGATGGCCACCTTCCTCATGGACAAGCCCGACCATACGCTCTGAGCGGCGGGGCGCTTTCGGCAATCGGCCGTGTCGGTTCCCTGTCCGTCGGCCTTCGCCGGCGCAGCAGAAAACAGTCCGGCAGGCAGGAAGATGGGCTCGCCTCAGGCGAGCGTGGAGAGGTACATCGCCTCGATGTCCTGGTCGGAATGCTGCTCGGGGCGGTGATGCTGGTAGGAACGGATCGCGCTGTTGACCAGCGGACGGATGCTGCTGAGCCCGCCACGACGGCGTACGATCGCGCAGGTACTCTTTTTCTGAACGCGGCCGACGGGTGACCACTCGCCCACCGCGGCGCGGAGCTTGCCCAAGGTGGATTCGGCGATCGCCCCGGCATCGGGGGCGCTCTGGATGGTCAGGCACTTCTTCATGGCCTGTTCCTTCCGGGCCTCATATGGCCCTTACTCCATAGTACACAACGAGCTTCCCTCCGAGCAAGGTTCCTCCCTCGGCGAAGGGCGATTCGAGGCTCGCTTGCGGCGATTGCCCGGCCTCTGCGGCCGAGCCCCTCATCTCACACATCCATGCTAGCAGATATCACCCAGCCGACAAGGGGGAAAATGGGTGGAAACCCCTACCACTTCAGGAAAAGGCGTTCTAGATATAAGGTGTCCTTTATCAAATGTTTACGTGGGAGAGTTCGGCGTAATCGCCCGGCCGATCTTCTCGCGAAGTTGGGCCCACTCGTGCCGGCCCAGCAGGGAGTAGACTTCATAGTGGAGAAACAGTCCGTTTCGCCTGGCAGAACCACGCCACCGCGGCTGCCCGGGGGTCGCGGGCGTAGTGGTCGGCGTGGTCTTTGAGGTAGTTGGGTACGGGGGTCACGGTGTCTTCCGCCCGGGGGTGGAGGGCGTCGACTCCTCGGACAATTCAAAAGGAAGCTGCGGGCTGTAGATGCCTTCCGGGGCGTCGGGAGCGAACACGTCGAAGCCCAGGTAGTTTCCGAACGCCTCCCACAGCACGTTGCCCACGTGGGCACGGTTCATCGCGACGTGGTGGGGGAAGTTCCGCAGCAGCACGTCGCGGTAGAAGTCCTGGATGCCCGGCAGGCGCACCCAGCCGTAGCTGCCGAAGGTGGTGGCGGGGTTGGGCTCCACCGCGCCTTCCATGAGGGCGACCTTGTGGATGCCCTCGTTGTCCTGCGTGGCCCGGCAGAGCGTGACCGGCCCGTCCTGCATGACGAACTCCACCACGCCCATGGCGTTCTCCCGCCCGGTGGTCCCGGCGATGATCTCCTGGCAGCCCATCTTGGGGGTGCCCTTGGCCCACGAGGCCGGGAATACCCCGCAATGCCAGCAGTTCACCAGTTCCGGGTCGTCGTTGTGGACGTTGTTCCAGTCGGCCAGGCAACTGGGCCCGCCGGAGGCGAGCTGGAGGGCGTGCATGGACAGTGTGCCGAGCATGTCGGCCTCGCAGGCACAGGGGATGCCCCTGTCATCGAAGCGGCTCATCGTGGTGCACGAGCAGATGCCCATGTTCTCCTGGATGCTCGTCCAACACTGGATTCCCAGCCCGTCGAGGTCGTTGTCGTCGATGAAACGCTTCAGGAACAGCTCCAGCTTGGCGATCTTGACGAGAATCTCCTCGGAGACGGCCGAGGTGTCGATGTTCTTCTTGATGTCGGTGATAACCCGCTTGACCGCGGCGTCGGTTTTCATCCGCTCCATGCCGCCGAAGACTTCCGACAGGTCGAGCGTAACGATGGTCGGCCCGATCTCCTGCAGCGCCTTCTCGCTGTAGCGGCAGGTCCAGAACGCATCCGGCCGCGTGCCTACCTGCCCGTACCGGGCGGTGCGGACGCCGTCCACCACGCGGCAGACGCCCACGAAACGCTCCACGGTCGCCCGGAAGCTCTCGTCGGTCGGGAAGCAGATCGGCACCTCGGGGATCGAGTAGGGGATGTCCAGTTGCCGCAGCGCCTCACCGATGCTCAGCAGCCCGCAGAAACTGTCGCGACGGTCGGCATCGGGGGTCAGCGGGCCTTCCTCCTGGCAGCCGACGATCAGCACCGGCACGTCCAGCCCGGCCTCCATGAGGGCAATCGCCACGCCCTGCTCGTCGCCAAAGTTCACCGCCGAGACGACCACCCCCTGCACCTGCTGGTCGCGGAACATTCGCCCGACCTTGACGGCTTCCTCGCGCGTCTCCACGCAGCCGACCTTGGTGTCCTTGGTGGAGGGCACCACGACCGACGCCCCGGCCTCCCGGAGGGTGTCGATGGTTTCCTTGCGCATCTGTGCGGCGAGCTTGTCGGAGAAGAATCCGCGGTTGGCGGGGATGAACCCCAACTTCAGCTTGGTCTGTTTCATGGTCGTATCTCCCGAAATGCCTCGGTTGGGTGGTAGCAGTGTCTCACCGACCAGTGAAACGCCGGCGGGCCGAAAAAGCAAGAGCAGGCCTCGGGTGTTCCGAACACTCCGGCCCGACTGCCGGCGATACCAGCGGCCCGGCCGTGCTACCGCGGAGCGATGGTATCGGCGTGGTCGCGGTACATCTGGTGGAAGAGGATCCACGGGTCCAGCAGGATCGCCTCGTCCATATTGGCGCCGGGCTCGACGACCTTGAACACGAAGTGGCTGTGCTGGTGGCTGCCCACGCGCACGCCGGCCCCGTCGGCCAACAGCAGCCCCGCCTCCAGGGGGCGGTTCTCCTCCACCCGCAGGCGGATGACATGGTGCACCTGCAGCACCCAGCTCGAGCCGTCGTCCCATCGGCGGATGCCACGCCAGCGGTTGTTGTTGTCGCCGCTTTCCAGGCGGTTGAAGAGGTACTGCTCGTCGAAGGCGATCGGCGTCCAGATCGGCGTGCCCGCCGGGTGATTGATGTCCAGCCCGCCGTGGGCGTCGGCACCGAAGTACGGCCCGCACCAGCAGTCGCAACTGTCGTAGCAGTCATCGATCCGCAACCCGCCCTCCGGGAGCGGGCACCACGCGTGCAGCTGCGGGGGGCAGATGCGGAGCGACGCGTCCTGCACCGCCAGCCGAACGGCCTTGCGGGGCTTGCAGGCGCCGTGGTCTTCGGTGAGATGGTCGAACAGGTCTCGGCCGACGTCGAACCAGACCCGCAGCCCCATCAGTTTCCAGGGCTCGTAGAAGCTGCGGTCCGAGCCGATCCACCTCACCAACTCCACCGAAACGCCGTCGATGCACAGAACGCAGTGGCAGCGGAGGACGGTCCTGGCACCGCGGCGGGGAGTCAGCGGCGGCTCCAGCGTGCTGTGGTCGATCTGGCTGCGGGTGCTCTCGATGGTGATGGTGCGCGTGGTCCCGTCGGCGAGGGTGAAACGCAGTTCGTCGCCGAGGTCCATCTCCACCGCGGTCAGCGTGGGGCGGGCGGTTTTCCGGATAATCATGTCGACTCCTCCGTTCGGTGCCCGGACCATACCGCGCGGCCGCGTTGGCGGCAAGGTGGGCGTTGCTTCGGCTGGTCGGCATCCGTATGCTGGGGCTTTGCCCGACGTATTGAGACCAACGAGGAGAGACCGATGTCCGACCGGCCGAACGTTCTGTTGATCATGGCCGACCAGTTGCGTGCCGACGCCCTGGGCTGTTACGGGAACCCTGTCTGCCGGACGCCGAATATCGACGCGCTGGCTCGAAGCGGCGTGCTGTTCGAGAACTCGTTCACGCCCAACCCGATCTGCGTGCCCGCCCGGGCGAGCATCACCACGGGCAACTACTCCCACCGGGCCACCGGCGACAAGGAGAACCGCGGGCGCATCGGCGACGATCAGCCCAAGCTCGCCGAGCATTTCGCCACCGCCGGCTACCGCACCTATGCCATGGGCAAGCTGCACTACGTGCCGTACTCGGCCCCCGACCAGCCACGGCTGGTGCACGGGTTCGACGTGTGGGACTCCTGCGAGTCGGGGCGGATCATCCAGCAGTATGACTACGCCGGGGAGAAACGCGGCGTGGAAGACTATTTTGACTATCTCCACGACGTGGGGTGGCACGGGTTCACCCGGGCCCACGGCATCGGCAACAACGACGTTCGCCCGTGCGCTTCGCCCCTGCCCGAGGAGCACAACGTAGACCACTGGGTTGCCGACCGCACCCTCGCCCGGCTGCGGGAGCACCAGCAGCATGTCGACCAGCCGTTCCTGGCGTTCTGCAGCTTCCCCAAGCCGCACTCTCCCTACGACCCGCCGGCCCGGTTCGCCGAGATGTACGACCCCCGGAAGGTCCCGGACCCCGTGGGCGATCCCGGAATGCTCGACGGGCGGAACCCCACGATCGACTCGATTCGCATCACCCACGCCCAGAAGACCCTCAGCCCCGAGGCCCGCAAGGTGATCAAGGCCTACTACTACGGGTTGATCAGCTTCCAAGACGCCCAGGTGGGGCGCGTGCTGGCGGGGCTGGAAGAGATGGGCCTCGCCGAGAATACCATCGTGATCTACATCGCCGACCACGGCGACCTGATGGGCGACTTCGGGTCGTATTTCAAGTGCAACTACCTCGAAGGGTCGGTGCGCGTGCCGATGATCGTCCGCGCTTCGGGCCTGCCGGCCGGCGAGCGACGCAGACAACTGGTGGGCCTGCAGGACATCCTGCCCACGCTGGCCGCGATGACCGGCGCCCCGCTGGAGGAGCCCGTCGACGGACAGGACATGACCCCCTGGGCCCGCAGTGACGAGGCACCCGGACGCGAACTGTTCTACAGCCAGTGCCACGAGTCGCCCCGGCAGTCGGCGATGGTCTGCGACGGCCGATGGAAGTACTGCTATGCCGAGCAGGGCGCGGTAGAGGAACTCTACGACCTGCAGGAAGACCCCCACGAGTTGACCAACCTCGCGGCCGAGGCCGACAACGCCGGGCTCGTCCGCGAGTGGCGGCAGAAGCTGATCGCCGAGGCCACCCGCCTGGGCGACGAGAATTTGCTGGACGGCGAGGGCGGACTGGTCCGTTCTCCGCTGGATCGCGAGGAAATCCGCCGCCAGGGCATCGGCGGCATGGGCTGGCGGTGGTACTGATCGGCCGCCCGGGAGAAGTGCTTCTGCAGGCGGGCCCCGCTTCCATCCGACAATAGAGGCAGAGCAAGCTTCGCCTCCGGGGAGGACGATCTGTGGATCAGCATGTCAAAGAGACGACGGGCTTCGTGTGCCGCTGGTTGCTGCTGGCGGTTTCGGTAGCGGGCATCCTGGCCGCGGCGGGCGCCACGGCGGCCGGCCTGGTGTCGATGTCGCTTTCGCGCAAGGGAAGCATGGCCGTCTCGGACACCTTCGCCGAGAAGCCCGGGCAAAAGGCGTGGGTCGTCGCCCGGGCGACCGGCAAAAGCATGAACGCGGAGAACAACGCGATGTTCAGCCTCTCGCTCTCCGACGGTGTGCTGCGTCTCCATCCTGGGTACCAGGGGGCGAGCTACCACCAGGTTGCGACACCGGCCGGCAGCCCGGAACGGTTGAAGCTGATCCCCTCCCCTTACGGACCCATGCCGTTTCGCACGTTCGAGGGGCGGTCTGCGACCATTCCCCCCGAGCGGGAAGTGTGGATCCTCGACGCCCGCCTGCTGAAGGATGTGCCGATCGGTGAACTGTCCGAAGTGGCCAACGCGTTGCCAGGGACAGCCGAGTTGATCGTCATCCAGAGCGGCCCGCCCGAGGAACTTGCCCGGCAGGGACTCGCCGTCCGCCGCGCGATCCCCCGGGCGTTGGTCTTCTGCTCGCTGGGCAAGCAGCAGCCGTTCCGTCCGACCTTCCGCCGCGCCCGCCAGGCACTGCAACGGCAGGATCACCGGGGTCTGCACGTGGTCACTCCCGACGGTACCGACGCGCTGGCACTTGCCCGCCAAGGGGTTAGCGTTCACCTGGTGGGTGGGACGGTCGACGAGCCCGG
>JBKHHV010000077.1:0-14162 GCA_046539005.1 Phycisphaerae bacterium | reverse complement strand
CTCTACCATTGCCCGCAGCAACGTACCGACCGTTCCGGCATTGGGGTTGATCTCCACGGCCTTCTGCAGCGCGGCGATCCGCTTGCCCTGGTCGTCCCGCATATCCCACATCTGGGCTTCGGCGATGTAGGGCGCAACGCTCTTGGGAGCGGCCGACTTGCGCTGGGAGATCAGTTGCTCCAGTGCCAGCCAGCTCTTCTGCTCCAGGTAGAGGCGTGTCAGCCCGTCCAGGGCAGCCGGGTCGTTGGGGTTCTCGTCCAGCAACCGCTTGTACAGTTCCTGGGCGCGGGCGTAATCGGCCCGGCGGATCAACAGCCGTGCCAAGCTCAACGCCGTGCTCCGCGATCCGGTAAGGCGGTACGCCTCACGGAGGTCGGAGACGGCCTCGGGCAGTCGGCCCTGTGTCTCGTAGACCATCGCCCGGTAGCTGCGCGGTTCGGCATACTGGCTGTTGGACTCGATGGCCCGGGTCAGCAATTCGATGGCCTCGGTCTTCTTGCCCTCCTTGGCGAGAATAACGCCCTTGAGCGTCAACGCCTGAGGATCGTTCGGCTGATCGGCAAGAATATTGTCGATGCGCTGAAGGGCCCGCTTCTCATCGCCGGCGTCGATCAGGAACCGGATGAACACCTTCTCGTCCGCGAGGGTGCCTTTGCCGAGGCCCAGGAAGTCTTCCATTGCCGCAGCGGCTTCCTTCGGCCGGCCTGCCGTACCGTACATGCGTGCCAGCAGACGGTAACTGCGGGGATCCTTGGAGTCCTGCTCGATGGCCTTCTTGACGGCCGCCTCGGCCGTGGCTAAATCCTGCGGATAGATCAACTCGGCGTAGAGCAGATCGGCCTCGATCGGGTCGCTTTCATCGCTGTTCCTCAGGTCCTCGACGACGCGTTTCATCTCGTCCGCGCGCCCGTGACGTACGTAGAACCGCCCCAGCAGGCTCGCCCCGGCGACCTTCGGCTTGAGCTTCTTGAACAGCACCTTGTACATCGACTCGGCCCGCTCGAGTTCGTTGGCCCGTTCGTACAGGCTCGCCAGACGCACGGCGTTGCCGACGTTGCTGGGGTCGGAGCGGAAGAGCTGCTCGCGCTTGGCGATCAGTTCCCTGGGGTCGGAGGTGCGGACCTCCTGCAGGTTCAGATACGCGGAACGTACTTCGGTATTCTGTGGAGCCACCCGGTACGCCTGGGTTACCCAGCGGGGGTAGCTTTCGGGGTCCTGCACCCGGGTGACCTTCATCATGCCGATGACGGCCGGCACGTAGGCCGGGTCGTTCGACAGGGCAGTGTCGAAAGCTTCCTTGGCGTCGGACCAGTGCTGCTGACGCAGGTGGGCCTCGCCGAGCAACGTCCAGATCTGCTTGGAGTAGTCGCGGTTCTTGAGCAGCGCCTCGAGGATCTCCACGGCCTTGGCGTAATCCTTGCGGGACATCGCCATCTGGGCCCGGAACACCTGGCCCTCGGCCTGGTCGAGGTCCGCCTCGGCGGCCCGCTCGATCCATTTCTCGGCGGCGTCCCACTTCTCCTCCCCCTGGAGAACGGTCAACAGCCTCGCGATCACCCCGGCCGCCCGGGAGTCGGGCTGGTCGGGGTTCTCCAGCGACAGCTCGGCCGCCTGGGTCAGGAACTTCGTGGACTCCTCCGGCTTGTCGTGGGCGGCGGCGATCTGGGCCTTCTCGGTCGCCCGGCTGATGGGGTCTTCCAGTTCGTCGGCGCGGGCCATCCGCCCTTCGTAGCGTTTCTGGGGGTCGGTCTCTTCCAGCAGGGACAGTTCGTCCTGGAGTTTCTTGTTGTCCGGGTGGTGCTTGCTGACCTCCCGCATCAGTTCCCTGGTCTTCTCGGTCTGGCGGGAAAGGGCATAGTAGCGGGCCAGACGCTGGGCGATCTGCAGGTTCCGCGGGTCGCGGGCGTGGAGGTTCTCCATCAGCATCGTCGCCGAGGCGGTCTCGCCCTCGACCCATCGCCGGTCGGCCTCGCGGAGGAACAGCGGAACCGTCTGGCGGGTCAGGGTGAGATTGCTGGGCAGCGAACTGCCCCCACTGACGAGCACCTGGGTGACCGGCAGCAGGCTCAGCGCCTCGGCGTTGGCCGGGTCAACCCGCAGCACTTCCTTCAGCGAGGAGGCCGCACGGGCGAAGTCGCCATAATTCAGTTCGATCTTCGCCTTGAGCAGGTTAAGCATCGGGCTGTTGCCATAGCCCTTGCTGCGAAGGTCCTGGACGATCTCCTCGGCCTTGCCGGGTCGTTTCTGGCGCAGATAGAGTACCGTCAGCAGGTGCCCGGTCTGGCCGTCGAGTTCATTGCGGGACTTGTAGGTGTCGTAGGCCTGCTTCAGCAGGTCGATCGCCTCAGGGATGTTGCCCTTGAGCATGGCGATCCGTCCGGCGATCTTCTGCCGGGCCGGAGCGTCTTCCTTGAGTGCGTCGAGGCCTTCGATGACCGCGTTGGCCTCGGCGGCGAGTTTCTCCGGCTCGCCCTGCCCGGTCTGGGCCATGTCCAGAAGCAGGTTCGCCAGTTGCTGGCTCAGTGACACCAGTTCCCGGTCGCGGCGAACGGTCTCGGTCGGGGTAAGCTCGTCCTTGCCTTCGTATTCCTTGTGGACGTTGGCAATTGCTTCGCGATACGCCACCGCCGCTTCGTCGAACTTCTTCTGGGCACGGTAGATGTCGGCAAACAGGTGGTAGACGTCGGCGTCGTCGGGGTCGGCCTTGCGAGCCTTCTGGGCCGAGTCCAACGCGTCCTCAAACTGCTGCTGGCTGAGCATGTACCTCGCCAGGGCGATGTGGCCCCGTGGGGCGTCGGGGTCGCGGCGGACGGCCTCCTCGAACATCTCACGGGCCTTGTTAAGGTCGTTGCGGGCAACCAGGAACTGCGCGTAGGCGATCGGAATCCGCTGGTTGTCGGGCATCTCCTCCATCGCCTTGGCGAGAGTCGCCTCGGCCTCGTCCAGCTCGCCGTAACCGCGGAGGAAGCTCGCCTTGCCCAACCGGTAATCGGCGTTGTTGGGATCCAGTGCGATGGTCTTGTCGAAGCTGGCGATCGCCTCGTCGCCGGCACGGCCGGGCGTGATCATCGCCTTGCGGGCCATGGCGATCGAACGCCGCATGTGGGTGGTGGCGTCGTCGGGGGCCACCTCCACCAGGTCGGCAGAGACGTCCATGAACGAATCCATGTCCCCCACGCTCCACCGTATGTCCGCCAGTTCGCGAAGAACTTCTTCGTTTTTGGGTGCGGCCCGGCGGGCGGTCTCCAGCCCGCTGACGGCCGCGGAGAAAATCTTCCGTCGCTCGGGGTCGCTGAGCTGGTCGGCCTCCTTCTCCAGCCACTCCGTGTTGATCTCGGTGTAGCGGAGGCAGTAGTCGACGTAGAGGTCGTCGCGGTTCTTCTTCTCGGCAGCACCGATGGCTTCGCGGTACTTGCCGGTCGCGTCCTTCCACTCTCCCTGCCGGTAGAGTTGCTCGGCTTCATTCGCCAGGGCGACGGGGTCCTTGGGCATCAGGCGGACCACGGCGATCCCGCCCAGGGCGATCACCGCCAGGCCGATCACGGCCAGGATACCGACGACCTTCTTGTTGAGCTTCTTCTTCCTTCGAGCCATATCGCTTCACCTTCGGGGTAGTAGTTCGGGTCAGTCCTGCTGCGCTTCTTTGAGGGTGGCCACGGTCTGCCGGCTGGGGAGTGCGTTGAGCACCGCCGGCATGGCGGCACGAAGGAACTCCTTCGCCGCCTGGTCGGCCTCCTCGATGTCATCCACGGTCCCCCGGGGGCCGAACTGCACCTTCGCGAAATACGCATACCGCACCCACGGTAGGGTCAGTTCCAGACGCACCACGTTGCGGTCTACCTCCGGGACTCCGTTAAGACTGAACACATAATACTGTACGTACTGGGCAACGGCCGCGGTTCGCGGATCCACGAATTCGTACACGACCCGCCGCAGCCGAAACCCTTCGTTCCACGGGGCCGGCAAGTCGGCAATCTTCACGTTGATCGTTTCCGACTGGGTTGCCGCCGCCCCCCCGGCCACCAGGCAGATCTCCGGCACGTGGGGCACGGTGTCGATCCCGCCGGTGTAATACTCGATCGCCAGGTGCCAGAACCGGTCGAACTGCCGGGGGTCGGCCTGGGCGTTCTCGTAGATCCGCGACACGTACCAGTTGCTGGCACGCCCGTCGATCCGTTCCTTGTCCAGCGCCGTGCCGATCTTCAGCAGGTCGAGAATATCGTCCTCGTGAGGCTGGTCCCCGTCGGGGATCCCGTCCTTTTCGCGGTAGAGCACCCCGTCGCCGGAGACCATCTCGTACTGCTCACCCAGCGATTTGGGAAAACTGACGTTCTTCCACGTGGCGGGGTCCACATCCACCGCTTCGGTCCAGGGGACCGGCGATTTAACGAACCACACGCCCAGGGCGTTGACCGCCACCGGCCAACCCACCGCCGCCACCACGAGAATCGCCGTGGCGATCAGGAACGTCCGGTCCCGAAGCATCGACCGCAGCACCGACCGGGATTGGGGGCTCGCATCGCTCATGGGGCTGTCTCCCCGGCCTCTTCGGCTTCCTCTTCCACAAACAGGGCGTCCAGGAGTTTGGCAAAACCCCACAGGACCAGGGCGGCCGGGATCAGCATCACCATGCCCAGGAACGTGTGCATGAACTTCTGCCCCAGTTCGGGGCGGTCGATTACGTACATGTAGCAGGTGATGGTGACCCGGATCATGTTCATGAACACCGTCACCGGAATAATGATCGCCAGCAGGAATACCCGCTGCCAGAGGGGGCGGTCGGTCAGGTACGCCAGGGCAACGCCCAACGCCACGAACGCCATCAGCGAACGGACACCACTGCAGGCCTCGGCAACGGTTACCGGGTACCACGTTCCGCTATAACTTTTGATCATCAACTGGCTTGCCTGCGCTTGCAGGTCCACCCCTATCCCGGTCAGGAACGCCGCGGACACAAAGGCTGCCCCGTTCTGCAGGGGAAGGGCGATCCGGTTATACAGCGTGTCGGGAATCGGCAGCGCCAGTACCAAATATACGATCGGAAGCCAGGTCAGGCGAATGACCTCCCAGCCGGCCAGGAAGAGCACCAGCCCGAACAGCATGACCACCATGCTGAGTTGCGAAAGCCAGAAATTCTGGATCGGATAGACACTTACGACCATCCACACCAGTCCGCCCACCAGGATCACCAGCCCCAGCAGCGAGGGGCGCCGCCGGGATTCGGCGAGCTGGTCGTACCGGCAGTAGAGCAGGTAAATGCTGAAAAGCGGAATGATGAACCCGTGCGACCAGTTGGGATCCTGCAACTGGTAGTAGAGCATCTTGAACTGCCAGGAATGCAGGGCAATGAACACCCCGGCCAAGACGAAAACCTTCGCCCAGACGTCGGTGCCCCAGCCCTGAACGGGCTCGAGGCTCTTGTCGTCCGCGACCATGTCCACCAGCCGTCTGGGCCGGGAACCCGCGTCGGATTGCATCGCCTGTTCAGAGTTCATCAAACCTCAATACCTGTGCAGGTCCGGAAGGGCCGATCACCAGCGGGTGAACCGCCGGCTGGTCGGATTGGGCAGTTCAAACGCCAGGTTCCGGTCGTAAATGAAGCCCATGCCGTAGGTCATGCGGAAGGCGTTGCGGATGACGGCCATGAAAGGTGCCTTCACATCCGAACCGACCGCGATGACGTCGTCCTTCTTGAGCATCACGTCCGGATGCTCACCACTGAAGACCTTCGCCACGTTGATGGGAGTAATCTGCTCCTGATTCTCTCCTACGCGGCGAACCAGGATTGTGTTCTCCGGAAAAGCAAGTTGCGCGAAACCGCCGGCGGCGGCGATCGCCTGCTTGACCGTCACGTTCCGGCCCGTCAGCGAGTAGACGCCCGGACGCGGGACCTCTCCGGTAACGTAGAATTCACCGATCTCCAACGGCGGGACCTGCACCACGTCATTGTCGCGGATCACGATATTCATCATCGGATCGCCGTTCTCCAGCTTCTGGCGATTGACGGCGATAACCCGGCCCATGGTGATCTGCGCCGCGTCGCCCCACCCGTAGGGGTCCTTCTGGCTGCGCTGGTAGTCGGCTTCCTTGCCGCCGGTGGCGTTGGGATCCATCGCCTCCACGCGGATGGGCCCCTGCCCCGACTGCAGCCACCGCGGATTCGGCGCCGCGTCTTCCAGCTTCGGCTTGGACGATTCGCCGGTCTCGTTCAGCGCGATGGGGGCTGCGCCCTCCTCCTCGCCCTCCAGGGGCAGGCCCAGCTCGCGAAGACGCTTTTCCAGCTCGTCGGTATCCGCGGCCGGCGCGTTGGCGTCCTCGGTGGGTTCGGCTGTGTTGGCGTCCCCGTTCTCGGGCAGGTCCGGAAGGTCAGGCAGGTCCGGCAGGTCGGGAAGCTTCTGCTCTTCGGTTCGCTGCTCGCCTTCGGGGGTGATCCGCTTGGCCGGGCGATGACGGATGACGTAGATGTACTGGATGTTGGACTGGGTAATGCCCCCGCCCTGGGCGACCGCTTCCAGCAGACGCATGCCCTTGCGGCGGACGTTGTAGGTGCCCGGCCGATCGACCGCGCCCAGGACGCTGAAAACGCTCTGGTGGCGGGCGATAATCGTCACCGACACCGTCGGGTCGCGCAGCACGTTGGGGCTGTAGGCGTTGACGATGGCGTCCTTGAGCTGCTCCTTGGTGAGCCCCTCGGCGGCGATGCGCTCTTCCAGCAGCGGAAGGTCGATGTACCCGGTGTCCGAGACCTCCCGGCGAAGGAGCGTTTCCTGCCCGTCCCGGAAAAGGTCCAGGATGGAGATATCCAGCACGTCGGTGGGGCCGATCTGGTAATCGACGTCCGTGTAGACGTGATCCTCGGCCGTGGGGTAGGAGGCCCCGGGAGGCAACACGTGGGTTTCGTCGGCCGATCCCAGCGTGGGAAGGATCGAGCTGACCGACGTCTTGGCCGACCGGCGAACCACCAGGGTGGGGTTCATGAACCGGTCGCGATCGGTCTTGAAGAAGTTATGGACCTCGTCGGAGCAGCCCTGGGCAGCCATCGCTGCCAGCAGGAGCACCGCCAATCGCACAGCATTGCCAGATCGTGTACTCACTGGTCGAATCTCCCTATGAACGTCCGCTCGGGTGCGTCTGCGTCTATCGCGAATGGGGACAAGCCCCGATGAGCGAGTCGGCATAGCGCGTCCTGCCGCCATGGCCGAAGCGCCCGGCCGTTACCCGTCCGAACCGGGACTCCCCAAATCAAATGGGGACCCATTGTCCGGGAACCCAGGCGCCGGGTCAACCCCGGCGCGGCGAACTTCTACATGCCTTCCGGCGGCGCAAACGACCGTACTCTCCCAACATCGGAGGATCGGTTCTCCATCTTGATCGGATACAAGACCTTGGGCGCATTTGCAGAAGACGTGCCCGCCGCCCTCGGTCGCAACTGTGTAGTGCTGCTACGCACGCCATCGACCCGAAGATCGTCTGCGGTGCAGAGAAAAACTTTCCTGCCAAAGGATTCCGGCCGCCGACTCACCGCCTGTCGGCCGCGGACTTCCACCCACACCGGCCGGCTGTGAAGGCCCTGCAGCGCAAATACCACCTCGCCCTCGCCGGTCCGGGCGACGGTGCGGATCGAGCGGCCTTCACTGTTGACGGTGACCTCGCCCTTCCACGGACCGGCCACGCGGAACACCGGACCGCGCGAGCCCTGCCGGGGAGGGATGAACCGGAACCGGCACAGCCCGTTGCGCGACCGCACGAAGTAACAGCCCTGCGACTCGTCGAACCCGTCCCGGTCGCGGTCTCCGTCGGCCGACAATCCCTCCCCCACGATATCCCCCTCCAGGCGCCCGGGATGGAGATATTCAGCCTGCGGGTCGGCCACGTCGGAGGCAAGCCCCGTCGTCTGGTAGCTCCATCGCCCGATCGGACCGGTGAAGTCCTCTTCCAGCAGCGTTCGTCCGAGGTGTCCGTCGCTCCAGACCGCCGGGCGCCGGGCGTCCACCCGCACCGCCGAAATCCGCTCGCCCCCGGCGTTGTTGACCAGCAGGTCCACCACCCATCGCCCGTCGGGGTAGAAGGTGTGCTCCCAGCGAACGCGCCGGACGCCCATCGACGCCCATTCGCCCGCACGGGAAGGGAAATACCACGTGCTCGCCAGCCGAAGGCGCACGGGATTGTGCTCCAGCAGTTTGATCTCGCCGACGGCGCGCTTGCCCAGTACCTCCAGCCACTCACCCCGGGCGACGGTCTGCTGTTCGGCGGCGAACAGTTGCAGCAGCGGCTGATCCATCCCCAGGCGCCACAGCCCATCGTCGTCCTGGCGGAACAGCAGTTCTCTCGCCAGCCAGGGCGCACGGATGCGATAGTCCAGCCCGACCCGTCGCAGGTCGGCCCCCGACGGAGAGGGGGTGATCTCCCGGGCGTTGTCGATCAGCAGGATGTCGTCGAGATGCAGCGTCACTTCCGAGGCCAGTCGCGGGAGGGTCAGTTCGATTCGCCGCACGCCGCGCAGATCCACCTCCTGGTGGCGGGCGAGGCGATGCAGGTCGATGTGCACGGTATTCCAGCCCGGACGCAGCAGCGACCCGCTGGACTGCCAGCGGCCCCGGTCGGTCACCAGGGCGATGCGGAGATCGTCGCGGAGGGTCTCGCTGTGGATCGCCATCGACAGCAGCGTATAGGCCGAGAAGTCGCTCACGCCGGGCCCGTGGAGCACGACGGTTGCCCCGGGGGACAGGTCGGCCCGCATGGCGCCGGCGCCGGTGCGGGTGCGGTTGACCACGAACCGCAACGAGTCACGTCGGCCGGGGTTCTCGATGCGGAACCAGTCGACCTGTCGCGAGCCACGGCGCCCATCGGCGTCGTCCTCGAAGTCGGCCAGGGAGATGAACAGCCCGGTGACGGCCTCGTCGTAGGTGCGTTTCTGATCGGCGGCGACCGCGGGCGAGACATTCCGGCCGGGCGTGGGGTTCGGCGGGCATCCCCCGCTGAAGACCGCCATAAGTACGAGCATGAGTGAGCGTGGTTTCATACGGTTCCGTCGTTGGCGTCGGGTACAGCAAGAAGGGCGTCGGGCGGACAGATTCTGCCCACCTCGGCGCCCTTCCCTGGTTCGCCGCCGCGCGGCCGGCGCGGACTATTCTTCCGTCGTATGCGGCTGGGGCTGCATCTTCGCCACCAGTGCCTTCTTGAAGCCCATCAGCAGCGGGCTGGCAATGGCGATGGAGGAATAGGTCCCGAACAGCACGCCCATCAGCAGGGCAAAGCTGAAGGGGCGGATGCCCGCACCGCCGAAGATGTACATGACCAGCACGACGATCAACGTCGTCGTGGATGTCAGCAACGTCCGGGCCAGCGTCTGGTTGATCGAGGCGTTGAGTACCTGGGGGCTGATGGTGGTCAGCTTCCCGCGGTTCTCTCGGATGCGGTCGAAGACCACAATCGTGTCGTTGACCGAGTAACCGATCACCGTCAGCAACGCCGCGACCATCGCCAGGTCGACCTTGAACGCCTGGATGCCCAGCACCTCGCCGAAGGCGTTGTAGACGTACGCCGAAGCCGCCACCAGGCCCAGAACGATCAGCACGTCGTGCACCAGGCAGATCACGGCCGCCAGGCCCCAACGCGCCGAACCGAACCGCAGCCACAGGTACAGCACGATCGCAAGCCAGCTCAGGATAATGGCGATCAGCGCCTTCTGGCTGGCTTGGGCGGCAATGGCGGCGTCGAAGTTCATCACCGGCAGCGACTCCTCGCGGGCCAGGGCGTCGGAAATCGAACTCCCCGCCGCCTGGGCATAGGCGTTGAACGCCTCGGCCGACGCGATCGACTCCGGATCGACCGGGCGGTCCAGAATGGCAAATGCCGTGAACGAGCCCGGCTCGTTGGGGTCGGGGTTGAACGGGATCGCCTCGACCTTGCTGAACTGCAGGTTCGAGTAATCCGGCTGGAGGCGCATGTCGCGGATCCGCTGCAACAGGTCTTCCTTGGTAAGGCCGGGACGCAGGTTATGCACGACCATCAGCAGCCCGTTCTGGAAGTCGATCATCTCGTCGAAGCCCTTCTCCGAGGCAGACTCGATCACGAAATCGCTGATCTGCGTCACCCCGTCGGCTGCGAGCGACACGCCAAGACGGTCGCGGATTTTCCTCGCCCCGGCGTCATCGTCCGAACCGGAGACCATCTCGAAGGTAACCCGGGGGCGGATATCCAGGGCCTTGCCGTAGGCGGCTCCCATGACCTTGCGGACCCGCGAGACTTTCGTCTCGGTGGTGAACACCTGGTACTCGGTCGAGGGCAGGTCGTTCAGTTCGCCCCCGTCCAGCGTGCCGTTGTTGTCGTCGTCGATGCTCGCCACGAGTTTCCGGAAATATTCGGGGTTCTGCCCGGCGGCCGCCCATTCCTCGGCGGTCACCTGTCCGTCGTCGTCGCGGTCGAAGTCTTTCAGGAAGTTCTGCACCCGGAACGGGTCGATGCGCCGCTCCACCCGGGCCCCGGCGAGCTTGCCGATGGCTCCGCCCAGGTCGCCTTCCATCTGCTCGGCGGTGGTCTTGAACTTCCGGCGGACCAGCCCGTCGTTGGGCAGTTCCATCTCACCGGTGTCGGGGTTGGTGAGCATCGCGTCGCGGTCCAGCTTGATCAGCGCCTGGGTACCGGCACTGAACTCGATGCCCAGCAGGTCCTTGCCCTGCCCGGCCAGGCTGAATACGCCGGCCACGATCAACACGACCGACACGACCCAGAAGCCCTTGCGCATGCCCATCCAGTTGATCTTCGGCACACCGACGATCCTGAGCATCTTGATCGGCTTGGTGATGATCTTCCAGTCCAGCAGCAACTGGAAGACCCAGCGGGTCACCACCAGGGCCGTGAACATGCTGAAGACGATACCCAGCCCCAGCGTGATCGCAAACCCGCGGACTTCCTCGCTGCCGACCCAGCCGAGGATCAGACAGGTGATCATCGTCGTCAGGTTCGCGTCGAAAATCGCGCTGAACGCCCGCTCGTAGGCGTTCTTCAATGCCATCCGCACGCTGAGCCCGCGGTTCTGCTCCTCGCGAAGTCGCTCGAAGATCAGCACGTTGGCGTCCACCGCGATGCCGATGGTCAGGATCACACCGGCAATGCCCGGCAGCGTGAACACCGCGTTGATCAGGCTCATCGCCCCCAGGATCAGAATGATGTTCAGCATCAGCGCCACGTCGGCGATCGCACCGGCCAACAGGTAGTAGCCCAGCATGAACACCGCCACGGCGATCAGGCCGATGTAGGCGGCCCGCAGGCCCATGCGGCGGTTCTCTTCACCGAGACTCGGGCCGAAGCTGCTCTCGGAAACCGGGTCGGGGTCGACCCTCGCCGGCAGCGAGCCGGACTTGAGAATCTGCGCCAGTTCCCTCGCCTCGGCCGCGGTGAAGCTGCCGGAAATCGTGCCCCGGTTGGTAATCATCTCGCGGATGTTCGGGGCCGAGTAGACCTCGTTGTCCACCACGATCGCCATGGGCTGACCCACGTGGGCACTGGTGAGGGCGGCAAACTTCTTGCCTCCGCGGGGGTCGAACTCGAACCCCACGGCCGGGGCGCCGGTCTCGTCGGAAACCACGCTGGCGTCTTTCAACGACCATTCGCCCTTGAGCATCACGTTGTTGCCGGTGTTGTACAGCAGAATGTAGGTTTGCCCGGCCTTGTCCGAGGCCGTCACCAGCCCGCTGAAGCTGGCCTCCTTACCGCGGGTGGGGAACCACACGAACCGCTCGCCGCGGGCGATCATCTCGCCGGTGACCTCCGGGCCGTTCTCCTGGAGATCCTCGATGTATTCGTTGACCTGCTCCATCGTCAGCGGGCTTTCCCGTCCGCTGGTAGGCGAGGCCGGCGCGATGCGGAACTCCAGCACGCCCGCCTTGGCGATCAGACGCTTCAGGTCGGCCGGGTCGTCAAGGTCCTGGCGGACCTCGGCCCATTCTCTATAGAGTTCGACGACCCGGTTGATCTCGTCCAGCCGCTCAGGGTGGTCCTGGTAGGCCTGGCGGAGCTGCTTGAGCCGCTCCTGGAATTCCTCCTGGCGGCGCCGCAGTTCCTTAGGGTTCTCCTTGCGGAGTTGCTGTGCCTCGCGAGCCGAGATGTACCGCCGGAAGAGCCCCTCCAGCACGCGGATGTTGACGTTGCGGTCCAGCAACTGGTCGCGGAAGTTCTCGTAGGCGTCGCGGGCTTCCAGGAAGTTCGCCCGGGCGGTTTTTTCGGCGTTTTTGAGGTCCTGGTACTGGGCGGTGCCGCTGGCCACGTCCCGAAGCATCTGCTGGACGCTGTTGAGCTTGGACCGGGCGCTTGAGAGCCCGTCGTACATCTCCCCGAGCTTGATCAGTTGCTGGGTGAGTTCCTCGCCGCCTTCCACCCGCTCCACGACGGCCGATATCTCCACCCGCCGCTGGTCGCCGGAGAAGCGTGTGATCCGACGGATCTGCGAAAGCTGGATGTTGTGGTTCTCCAGTCGCCGCAGGGCCTCGCGGTACTCGTTCTTCGCCTGGCGCGACTCCTCGGAGCCGGCGGGCATGCGGATCTCGATGCGGTTGTCGCCCACCGGGCGCCACTCCAGCGAACGCAGATTCATCGGGTCGATCCGCTTCTTGAGCGTGGAGATGATCTGCTCGCCGAGGTCGGCGGGGTCTTCCGGACGCCGCTCGTATCGGAACGTGAGACTGTGACCGCCGCGCAGGTCGATGCCCAGCTTGAGCCACTTCGTCGCCAGCGACCATCCGCAGACAGCCACCAGAAGCACCAACAGCCCGATCTTCAGCGGAAGATTCTTCGTGTTCATTCGTCGTTCCGATCGATGGATACAGGGTAAAGACGCCCTCTGCCGAGGCGCAGTATTGCCTACTATCGGCCGACCGTACCGCACGGTGTCGACCTGTTCCCGGATTTCATGGTTGCGCGCAAAAAAAGCCGCCCCGCCGACAGGCCGGGAAAAGACGGGTATTCTCCCCCCGCGCCCCGGATTGGTCAAGCAAAAGATGCACGACCCGACAGCGAGACAGCGATTGGTGACCAGCGACCGCCCACCGGCAAGCCGCGCACCGCAGGCAGCGGCCGACCTGCCCCCCATCTCGAACCTTGAGCCGGACGCCCCCGGGCCCGTACCATTACTGCGACAGGAGACAAACCTTGCCCGAAACCCAACTGCCTGCGCCCAGACCGAAACGCTTCGACAAGGGATTGCTCGTGGTCCTGCTCTGCGCCGCCGCCACGGCCGCGGGGCTGGCGTTGCGCTACGTCGCCCCCTCCCCGGCCACCGAGGCGGTGTTTACCATCGGAATGGCCGGGCTGATCGGGGCGGGCACAAACCGCATGGCGATCGAGGCGCTGTTCTCCCCCTGGCCGACCCAGCGCTTCGCCCTGCCCTACACCGGGCTGATCGAACGCAACCGCGACAATATCATCCGGGGAATCGCCACCGCCGTCTCCGGCGAGATCCTTACTCCCCAGGCCCTGCAGAAATGGATGCAGCGCGAAGAGGTGCTGATCGGCATCCGGGACGCCGCCTGTCGCCAACTGGAAGAAATGGCCGACCACGAAGGACCCGGCGCCGAGGTCCGCCGCCGTCTCAGCCGGGCCCTGCACCAACGCATCGAACAGGCCCTCGACAGCGAGACCGTGTATCTCCAGGTCCGCCGGTTCGTGCAGTCCCACTCCGGCATCGCCGGACGGCTGGGACACGCCACGGGCCTGAGCGACTACGACCACCTGACCTACCGCATCCTCGACGGGCTCAAGGGGCAGATCGGCGAGTGGCTGGTCGCCGACGCCGGCGCCGCCAGCCCCATGGTCGAGCAGGCCCTGAACTCCGCGGCCGACATGCTGCGGCGGTGGGACATCTCCGGCGACCCGGCGATCGGGGCGTTCGCGGCGATGCTGGTGGAGCACCTGGACGTCGAGCGGATCGTCATCGACTCGCTGGAGCAGTACTCTCCCGGGCAGATCAAAACGCTGCTGCACGAATTCAGCCGCGAACACCTCGCGTGGCTGGAGGTTTACGGCGGGCTGTTCGGCGCCGTCGGCGGCCTGGTTCTCTGGCTTCTGAGCTAGCCCGGAACTGCCGCAACAACAGGCATTTCCCCGGAACCGGGCCCATAGCAGAAAAGGCGACGAAGCCGAAACTCCGCCGCCTTTTCCTGCTC
>JBKHHV010000331.1:0-3608 GCA_046539005.1 Phycisphaerae bacterium | reverse complement strand
TGCTCCGCGCCGTTTCCCTGCGCTGATCGGCCCCGACAGCGGGCCCGCCCAAAGCTTACTCGGCCGGCTGGGGCTCGGGAATGATGTCCTCGTCAAACAGGATCGCCCCGCCGTCGCGCAGGCGTTTCTGCAAGGACGCCACGTTCGCGCGTGGGCGTCCACCAGAACCCCATGATGTCGCTCTGGAACGGTTCCATGTCACCGTTGGCCTGGGCTTCGAGCCAGACGTGCTGCATCTTGTAGTCGGTCCGCCACTGGCGGACCTTGCCCCAGTCGACTCCGCCGATAGTGAACATCAGCGTCGCCGGCTGACAGGCCGACTCCCGACCCGAGGCGCCGACGGTGGCGAAAGGGCTTGAAAGCCCCGCCGGGCCCGCTAAGATGGCGGTTTCTGTAAGGGAACTCGAAACCCTAAGGTTCCTCAAGACCGACACCCGATACACCAAGAAGGAAGACCTGCAATGTCCACGAAGATCAAGGAAATCAAGGGCCGGCAGATTCTCGACTCGCGCGGGAACCCCACCGTCGAGGTCGACGTGATCCTCGAAGGGGGCGTGATGGGCCGGGCGGCCGTCCCGTCGGGCGCGTCCACCGGCGAGAACGAAGCCTGCGAACTGCGCGACGGAGACAAGGGCGTCTACCTCGGCAAGGGTGTCACCCAGGCCGTCGGACACGTCAACAAGGAGATCCGCGATCTGGTCGTGGGCAAAGACGCCGCCGACCAGGAAGGCATCGACAAGGCGATGATCGACGCCGACGCGACCGACAACAAGAGCAACTTCGGCGCCAATGCCCTGCTGGGCGTATCGATGGCGATTGCCCGCGCGGCCGCCACCGCCCAGGGCAAGAGCCTGTTCTCCTACATCGGCGGCGACGAGGCGGTCACCCTCCCGGTGCCGATGATGAACATCCTCAACGGCGGAAAGCACGCCGACGGAACCGTCGACTTCCAGGAATTCATGGTCCAGCCGTGGGGCGCCAAGAGCTTCTCCGAAGGCCTCCGCATGGGCACCGAGATCTTCCACGCCCTCAAAAAGGTTCTCAAGGGCAAGGGCTACAACACGGCCGTCGGTGACGAGGGCGGGTATGCCCCGTCGCTCAAGAACAACGACGAAGCACCGGAGCTGATTCTCCAGGCGATCGAGCAGGCCGGGTACAAGCCGGGTGAAGATGTGTGGATCGCCCTGGACCCCGCCGCCAGCGAGATGGTGAACGAGGCCCGCGAACGTGGCAAGGAAGGCTACTGCTTCTTCAAGTCCGACCCCGACCGCATCGCTTCCAGCGACGAGATGATCGACATCTGGTCGAGCTGGTGCGAGAAGTACCCCATCCGCTCGATCGAAGACGGCCTGGCCGAGGACGACTGGGACGGCTGGAAGAAGCTCACCGACAAGCTGGGCGACAAGGTGCAACTGGTGGGCGACGACCTGTTCGTGACCAACGTCAAGTTCCTGCAGAAGGGCATCGACAGCGGCTGCGGCAACAGCATCCTGATCAAGGTCAACCAGATCGGCACGCTGAGCGAGACCTACTCGGCGATCGACCTGGCGATGGGCAACGGGTACTCGGCCGTCGTTTCGCACCGCTCGGGCGAGACCGAAGACACCACCATCTCCGACCTGGTGGTCGCCAAGAACACCGGCCAGATCAAGACCGGTTCTGCCTCGCGGACCGACCGCGTGTGCAAGTACAATCAGCTCCTCCGCATCGAGGAAGAGCTGGGAGACCGAGCCGTTTATGGCGCGAAAATGTGGAACAAGGGCTGAGCCGCCGATCGTACCGATCGCGAGCCTCGCGGGCTTCGTGATGCTGGCGGGACTGGCGGTGGCGATTGTCGCCGGCGTGGTGCTGCTGCCGCCCTACGCGCGGCTGGTGCGCACCTGCTACCAGCGGGACTGCCTCGCGGCCCAGGTGGCCGACGAGACGGCGGCGCTGGGGGCGTACGATCGCATGATTGCCCAAGCCCCCACCGACCCGGTGCTGACCCAGCGGCTGGCGATGAACCAGCTTGGGCTCGCACCCCGCAACGCGAGGGTCGAGCGCACCGCCGGCGGACAGCTTACGACGCCCGGGGTGGTGGAGGTGCAACCGGCTGCCCGCCCCCAGCGGCCGAACGGGTGGATGATCCGCTCGGCCCGGCGGCTGGAGCAGCCCTCGCTGCGGCGGGGAATGCTGCTGCTGGCGGGGCTTTCGCTGCTGGCGGGGGTGGTGCTGTTCCTTTTGCCCGACCGCAGGCCCGGCCGCAACGAAGCCTGACCCCCAACGCACCAAGGCAGACCAGACGCCTCTCCGATTCGACCGAGTCGGGGAGGCGTTTTCTATAGCCCCGCTTGGCTTCCTACGACAGCAGGTCGGCCGCTTCGGGGTGGGAGAGGCGACGCAGTTTCTTGAGGGCCTGCAGTTCGATCTGCCGCACGCGCTCCTTGCTGATGCCCAGTTCGTCGCCGAGCTGCTCGAAGGTCTTGGCGTCGTTGCCCTCCACCAGCCCGTAATGGTCGGCGAGGATCATCCGCTCGCGGGCGCTGAGGCGGGAAAGCATGGCGTCGATACTCTCGCGGATCTCCGGCAGGTTCATCTCGTTGGGGTCGTAGGTCCGCAGGCTGGCGGCGATGTCCAGCACTTCCTCGTTGCCGGTGGAGAAGCGGTCGAGCTGGTAGCGCTCCTTCGGCACTGAGCGGGCGTAGGTCCGCATGATCGCCCAGGAAGCGTAGGTGCTGAAGCGGAACCCCCGGGCGTAGTCGAACTTCTCCACCGCCCGCATCAACGCGACATTGCCGTCCGAGACCAACTCGAAGAGCGTCTGCGGGCCGCCGAGGTGTTTCTTGGCGATGGACACCACCAGCCGCAGGTTCGCACGGATGATGGCGTTCTTGACGAGGTTGGCCTGTACAAGCAGGCTTTCCACCCGCTGCAGGTCGCCCACCCGCGCCCGCTCGGGGTCGATCTTCTGTCGCTTCCGGTCGGCCTTGTACTTGAGGTAGTTGTACCGCCGGAACAGCTCGCGTTCCTTTTCGGGCGTCAGCAGGGGGACGCGGTAGAGCGCCTTGAGGTACGGCGGCAGGTCGCCGGGGATGCTGACGGGCTTCTTTTTCGGCTCGGGCTGGTTTTCCTCGTCCCCGTCGTCCGCGGCCGCGGGGCCCGTGCCCACGAACTGCCCCTCCAAGATGACCTCGTCGGCGTTGGGCAGGTCGAACTGCGGGTTGTAGACGTAGTCGATCTCGCGATGCAGCAGTTGCGTGGCCCGTCGTTCGTACACCACCCGGTACACGCTGCCGCGCGTGCGGGAGAACTTCTTCGCCAAAACCGACGGCGAGACCCCGTTGAGGAACGCCCGGTAGATCATGTCCTTCTTGGCGTCGCTGAGCGGTTCGGTCATCTTGGGGAAGACGGCCTGGTCGGGGTGGCGCCGATCGTGATTGCGGATCGTGTAGCGGATCGTCTCGATAGCCCGGCCGCCGTGTATGCTCAGACGACGGGCGACCTCGGCCAGCGTGCACTGGGTGAAATCGGCCATCCGCTTCGCCCGGCGGATGAGGTCTTCTCGCTCTTCGTCGCTGAGCTTGGTGAACTTCGCCGACTGGCTCACGCGCCGGCGGTTTTGCCCCACG
>JBKHHV010000330.1:0-3620 GCA_046539005.1 Phycisphaerae bacterium | reverse complement strand
GCTGGTGATGTCCCGCTGGACGCGCTTCTGGTAGTTCTGGTAGTCGGCGCCCAGCCGTTGGAGACGTCCCATCAGGTCATCACGCTCGTTCTGCAGGGACGCCATGGGGTCGAGGTCTTCCTCGGCACCGGCCGCGGACTGAATGTCCTCTTCGGGCTCGAACTCGGCCGGTCCTTCCTGCTGCTGGAAATCGGGTCTCTCGTCGCGTTTTTCTTCGTCGGTCATATTGGTGTTCCCCAGATAGGGGGTTTATGGATTACCGTTCGTCGTCGTCCTGTCGTTGATCCTGTTCGCCGTCGCCGGCGAAGTAGGCCTTGAGCTTGTCGAAGAACCCCTTGCGCTCGGGCATGGGGGTGGCGTCCTCGGTGTGAGCGAATTCCTCCAGCAGTTCACGCTGGCGAGCGGTGAGCCGGCGGGGCACCTCCACGAATACCTGCACGTGCTGGTCGCCGGGCCTGCCGCTCCGGGGAGAAGGCAGACCGCGCTTCTTGAGGATGAGCGTGTCGCCGTTCTGCGTCCCGGCGGGGATGTCCACCTCCTCGGTGCCGGCGAGGGTGGGCACGTCGGCCTTTCCGCCCAGAGCCGCCTGGGTGAAGGTAATCGGTACGCGGCAGAACAGTTCGTCGCCGCGGCGGACCAGTAGCGGATGGGGTTTGATCCGCACGTATACGTGCAGGTCGCCGCGGGTGGTGCCGGTTCGGCCGGGTTCGCCCTCGCCGGGGATGCGCAACACCTGCCCGTCGCGAACGCCGGGGGGAATGTGCACCGTCAGCGTGCGTTTCTTCTTCGCACGGCCGGTGCCGTTGCAGGCGACGCAGGGATCGGTAACGATGGTGCCCGAGCCCTGGCAGTTGGGGCAGGTGACAATCCGCACGCTCACGCCGAAGAACCCCTGCATCTGCTGCTGCATCTGCCCGTACCCGCCGCAGGTGGAGCACTTCTGGGGGTTGCTGCCGGGCTTGGCGCCGCTGCCGGAGCAGGTTTCGCACAGGTCGATCCGCTCGAACTCCAGCGTATGGTCCACGCCGGTGGCGACCTCCTCCAGCGAGAGGCCGATCTCGGTCTCGAGGTCCAGCCCGCGGTCCACCGACGCCCCGCCGCCGCGTTGGCCTCCGCCCATGCCGCCGAAGATGTCCTCGAACATCGAGAAGATGTCGGCGAAGCCCATGTTGGAGAAGTCGTGCATGCCGGCCCCGCGGAGCCCCTCGTGGCCGAACTGGTCGTACTGCCGGCGTTTCTGGGGGTCCGAGAGCACCTCGTACGCCTCGGCGAGTTCCTTGAACTTCCGCTCGCCGTCGGTCTTCTCGCCCTTGTAGTTGTCGGGGTGGTACTTCAGCGCAAGCCGCCGGTAGGCGCGCTTGATGGTCGTCCCGTCGGCCGACCGCTCCACCCCGAGCACTTCGTAGTAGTCTCGTTTCTGAGCCATACGTGTTTCGTCGTTTCCTCGTTGCGCCGAACGTGCGGCGTTACTCGTCGGCGTTGAGAATAACCGGCAGCCCGTCCTGCCCGCTACCGATCACGACCACCTTGGCGTTGTTGGATTTCGCCAGCTCCAGCGTCGCCTCGATTCCCTTGAACCGCAGGAACTCAGGGGTCAGTTGCTTCTGGATGATCTCCATCCGCTGGGCGGTTCCCTCGGCCTCGATCTTCTTGCGGAGCTTCTCTTTCTCTTCCTTCTGGATGACGTACTCCATCCGGAGTGCTTCCTGCTGCATCGCCAGCTTCTCCTCGATCGCGTTGCGCTGGCGGGGAGGCAATTGGACGTTCCGCAGCAACACCTGCTGAATGACGAACGCTCCGTCATCGCTGAGTTTCAGCCCGGCCTTGCCCTTGTCGGTCTTGCGGAGAATCTCGCCGAGCCGCTTGTTGAGGTACTCCTCGGTGCGGGCGGCGAGTTCTTTGCGTTTCTCGGCGTACGCCTGGGACGACTCATATTCGCTGGAGGCCTCGCGGATCGCCGTCCGAACGGCCGGGCGGATGATCTTCTGAGTGTACTTCTCGCCAAGCTTCTGGTACACCCACGCGGCGTCCTCAGCCAACAGCTTGTAGGTGACGGTGACGTCGAGCTTCAGTTGCAACCCGTCCTTGGACAGGACGGTAATCGAATCGTCCCGTTTGATCTCGCCTTCCTGTGTTGTTCCGCTCATCGTGTATGCCTGGGCCCGCACAGTCAGGTTTCGCACCTTCAGCAATGGATTGATCAGGTGCAGCCCCTCTTCGAGATACCCCTGCCGGACGTTCCCGAACAGCACCTTCACACCGACATGACCGGAGGGCACGATCACGAGGCACGAGGCAACGACAGCCAGGATGGCTGCGGCGAAAATGCCCGCCGAGCCGATGCGGGGGACCTCCCGCCGATACAGAGACGCCACCCCCGCCAAGGCCAGAAATGCCGCTATCACGAGAAACGCCACGGGATTCTCCTTTCGTGCGTACGGGTGTCCGGGCGGTGCAACGCGGCAGGGCGTCGATCGCCTCAGCCCGCGCAACGGGGCGCGTCACGCTGTGTGACGCGCCCCGCCCGGGTGTCTCTGCAGTGCAGTGGGGCCGGGTCGTCAGACCACAGCGCCGGCGACCGGCTCTTCGTCTTCCTTCTCGTCGAAGTCGGTCACCATCAGGTCGGTGGTCAGCAGCAGCCCCGCGATGGACGCGGCGTTCTGCAGCGCCGTCCGCGAGACCTTCGCCGGGTCGATGATCCCGGCCTTGACCATGTCCACGTACTCGCCGGTGGCAGCATCGTAGCCGATGTTGCTGCCCTTCTCGAGGATCTCGGCGACCATGACGGCTCCGTCTTCGCCGGTGTTGTTGACGATCTGCACCGTCGGGGCCTTCAGCGACCGCAGGACGATGTCCACGCCGATCTTCTCGTCGCCCTTGGCCTTGGAGCGGGCCTGGGTGACCGCGTCGAGGCAGTGCAGGAACACCACTCCGCCGCCGGGCACCACGCCTTCCTCGGCCGCGGCGCGGGTGGCGTGCACCGCGTCGTCGATGAGGTCCTTGCGTTCCTTCATCTCGGTCTCGGTGGCGGCCCCGGCCTTGATGACGGCCACGCCGCCGGTCAGCTTCGCCAGCCGCTCGGTAAGCTTCTCGCGATCGTAATCGCTGGTGGTCTTCTCGATCTGGGCGCGGATCTGGTCGATGCGGGCCTGGACGTCCTTCTTCTTGCCGGCGCCTTCGATGACCGTGGTGTGATCCTTGGTGACCACGATCTTCTTGGCGGTGCCCAGCATGCTCTGGTCGATGCTGTCGAGCTTGATGCCCAGGTCCTCGCTGATGACCTGCCCGCCGGTGAGGGCGGCAATGTCGCCGAGGATCGCCTTGCGCCGGTCGCCGAAGGCCGGGGCCTTCACCGCACAGACGTTCAGCGTGCCCCGCAGCTTGTTGACCACCAGCCCCGCCAGGGCTTCGCCTTCGATATCTTCGGCGATGATCAGCAGCGGCCTGGAGCTGGAGGCAACCTTCTCCAGCACGGGAATCATGTCCCGCAGGTTGGATATCTTCTTCTCGTGGATGAGCACCAGGGCATCTTCCAGCACGCACTCCAGGGTGTTGGGGTTGTTCATGAAGTAGGCGCTGATGTAACCCTTGTCGAACTGCATACCTTCCACAACATCAAG